>CADAAS010000039.1 GCA_902785885.1 Pseudoselenomonas ruminantium | reverse complement strand
GCCATATAAAGGCTGGTCTGATGAGCCAGAAAGCCGATGGCCGCAGGTCCCATAAGGATTCCCAGATACCCCAAGGTGCTTACCGCCGGCACCGCCATGCTGATAGGCATATCCTTCTGCTTGCCCAGCAAGGAAAAGAACACCGGAACGATATTGGCACTGCCAATGCCGATGGCAAAGAAACCTGCGTATAATAGCAGCTGGCTGGGAGCAAAAATAACCAGCAGGAATCCCAGGAATGCCAACAAGCTTCCTCCCAGCACCACAAGCTTCTGCCCCAGTTTCTGCACCGTAGCATCCCCCATGAGCCGCATGATAAGCATGGCCGCAGAGAATACCGTAAAACCCGTACCTGCCAGAGACATATCCAAGCCCTTGACCGTGGTAAGGAATACACCACTCCAGTCCATGACCGCACCTTCCACCAGAAAAGCGATGCAAGCCACCACACCCACAAAGGTCACAATCCCCTTGGGGACAGCCACCATAGTCCCGCCGCTCTCACCACCAAAGGGCAACAGATGACGGGCAAAAAAGCCCAGGGTAAGCAGCATGCTCCCTGCGGCAATACAGGTAGAAGCAAAAGGCGTCAGCCCCAAGGTACCCACCCAGATACCAAACAGCCCTGCTCCAGCAAAACCACCCACACTCCATAAGGCATGCATCCCGGACATCAGGCGGCGTTTAGCCGCTTTTTCCACCAGTACTGCCTGAATGTTGACCACGACGTCGATACATCCCATCATCGCCCCAAAGATAAGCAGGGAAACTGCTGCAGCTGCCATGCTGTCTACTCGACATAAAACCAACAACAGCAACGCAAAGGCTGTGGCAGCCGCCGTAAGTGTCTTCCGGCAGCCGAAACGCACGGCGGTTGCCCCGGACAGCGGCATGGTCAACAGTGAACCAATACCAATGCACAAAAGCAGCATGCCCAGCACATCTTCGCCAATGGCCAATCTTTCCCGCAAAAGCGGTACCAACGGTGCCCAGGAAGCTGCCCCGAAACCACCAATAAAAAACAAGGCTCTGGTGGAATGCTGCCGCATTTTCCCTGCTGCATAACGCTCCTTGGCCTTTAATCTGTCCTTATCCTGATTCATAAATTCGCTCCTGTCCTACGTCAGATTTAAGATTTTCCCCACCATGTTTCAGCTTCTTCATGGAACGGCTTTATTCACGCCTACTATTATATCCTTTTAGCAAGATTATTTCATCCTATTCACCTCTTGATTCAAAATCAGTACCGTTTTCAATAGTCAAACAGATATACACACAAATTTTCGGTAAACCATATCATTTCTATAGGTTGACATAAAATAAATTGAGGAGTATCTTCTTAATGTAGACTTTTCAAAAGGAAGCGATGTTTATGCAGAAAAAAATCATCTCAAGGGAGGGTATCGTAAAATGATATGGTATCCTTACCAGCAAATGAAAACGATGAAAGCCCCTTATGAAATCGTAAAGGCTGAGGGGCCATATCTGTACACCAAAGACGCAAAACTACTGGATTCCATATCTTCCTGGTGGAGCGTTATCTATGGTTATCATCAGCCACAAATCACCGATGCCATCTGCCGGCAGGCGGCAAAGTTTTCGCACATCATGCTCGGTGGCCTTACCCACCAGCCTGCCGAGAAACTGGCAGAAAAACTTGCGGACTGGCTGCCCGGCGACCTGGATTATTGCTTTTTCTCCGACTCCGGCAGTGTCGCTGTGGAAGTCGCTTTGAAAATGGCCCTGCAATATTATGTAAACGCCGGTGAAAACGACCGCCGTACGGTACTGGCACTGGACCACGCCTATCATGGAGATACCTTCAAAACCATGTCTGTAGGCGACGATGAAGATTACCATTTCATCTTGCAGGTATACGGAAAAAATCCCTATGTCGTGCATATTCCCACAACGATTTCCGCTTTGGAAGATGCCTTTGCCCGTTATGGCAGTGAGCTGAATGCGTTCATTGTTGAACCCTTGCTTCAGGGAGCAGGCGGCATGCGTATGTATGACATTGCTTTCCTGCAGCGGGCCAGAGAACTTTGTCATCAATATGACGTTCTGCTCATCTTTGATGAGGTCGCTACAGGTTTTGGACGGACCGGTCATCGCTTTGTCGCCGATGTGATATTGCCGGATATTTTGGTATTGGGCAAAGGACTGACCGGCGGGCATATTGGTCATGCCGTTACCGTAGCCAATAAAAAAGTCTTTACTGCTTTTTATGATGATGCACCGGAAAAAGCCTTGATGCATGGGCCCACTTTTATGGGCAATGCACTGGCATGTGCAGCAGCGAGTGCCTCAATTGAACTGTACGACCAGTTGGAGGTAACCGCCAGAGCAAGACATATGGAAGAAATCGCCAAAAGAGAACTAAGCGGCTTTACCGACCCGCGTATCCGTGAGATTCGCATAATGGGTGGTTGTGCCTGCATCGAAGTCGATGAGGCGAAGACACTGGCAGGCTATCAACAATTTGCCTATGAACGCGGCGTCTTTGCCAGACCGTTCCTGACCTATCTATACGCCATGCCGCCTTACATACTCAATGATGATGAATTGGTTCATATCTTTGCCGTTATGAAAGAATGGTTTCGACAGCAATAATTTTTGTAGCAAATTACGGAGGAAATTATGAAACATCTTAATACACGCGAGCTCGTTCTCTGCGGCTTGTTCATCGCCCTGATTACCGCAGGAACCTTTATCCGCATACCGGTGGGTACGGACGTATATACCCTGCAATTCCTGTTCACCCTGCTGGCCGGTCTGGTTCTCGGTGCCCGTCTGGGGGCTATTGCAGTAGGGACTTATGTACTGCTGGGGGTGTTGGGGGTGCCGGTGTTTGCCTCCGGCGGCGGCCCGGCTTATCTGTTGCAGCCCACGTTTGGCTATCTTTTGGCCTTTATCCTGCAAGCCTGGCTCTGCGGCTATTATGTCCGACGCAGCACAGCTGTTTCGTATGGCCATATGCTGGGGGCTAACCTTTTGGGCATGGTGCTTGTTTATGTAATTGGCATCAGCTGGTTCTATCTGATTTCCAATTATGTGATTGCCGCACCGATTCCGCTTTGGACAGCCATCTTCTACTGCGGTGTTTTGCAGATAATCCCAGACTTTCTTCTTTGTTTGGCCGCCGCAGCTATTGGCATGCGTTGTTACAAAAGCGGTGTCTGGGTAGAGGAAAAACACGCCGTTGTGCAGAAGGAGGTGTGTGCATGAGCAAGAATCTGTTTGTCACAGGAACCAATACAGAAGTTGGCAAAACGTATGTCGCCGGCCTTATCGTAAAAACGCTGCATGAAGCAGGTCTGGACGTTGCGTATTACAAAGCCGCCATGAGCGGCAATGCACGGCGTGCAGATGGCACCCTGATTCCCGGTGATGCTCTCTTTGTCCGGGATTTTTCCGGCATTTCCCAAAGCCTGGAAAGCATGTGCCCTTATGTATATGAGCATGCCGTATCTCCGCATCTGGCCTCCCGCATGGAAGGCAACCCTGTACGCATGGACGTAATCAAACAAAGTTTTCAGGCGGTTTGCCGGGAACATGATTACGTCGTCATTGAAGGCAGCGGCGGCATAACCTGCCCTTTAAATGTCGATGAAGAACATATCCAGTTAGAAGATATTGTACATCAGTTTAACCTGCCCAGTATTTTGGTAGCAGATGCCGGATTAGGCACCATCAATGGCGTAGTGCTCACTTACGAATATATGAAACAAAAAAAAATGCCCCTAAAGGGCATTCTATTCAATAACTTCCACACAGGCAATCTTATGGAAAAAGATAACCGGCTTATGTGTGAACAGCTGACCGGGTTATCGGTACTTTCCTGCATTGGGCAAGGGGATAGATTTTTGCCTGGCCTGACAGCAGAAAAACTATCTGCCCTCTTTGCCTAGCAGAATTTTTTCTGCCTGCAGCTTCTCCATGAAGAATTCCAGAAATACCTCCGTACCACACCAGCCATCCGGCAGAGTAGCCGCTCCACCCTCAGCATAAACGGATAGGCGTTCACCACTATCATAATGAACATGGAAAATAAGCAATGTTCCCAACGCACTATTTCGCAGACTGCTGCCGTTGATGGCGGCGAGATTTTTCTTTTTTATGATTGCCTGTAGTTCATCCAATGCCTCAACAGGCAGGTCCTGCTTAAATATCAACGGCTTAGATGTATCCTGACTATCATAAATAAGATAGAATCTAGCCTTATCGCCCTTGCGTTCAGCTTTGAGAAGATACTCGCCAGCCGGAAAACTCGTTGCCGTTCCTGCCCTGTCGATATCCATATCTTCCTTAGATTGCAGCGAGAATTCGGTGATGGTATTGGATTGGATAACCTTCGGTGCTTGGGAATTGGAAAAATCATCCAAACCACCATCAATGGGAATTTCCGCAGCATCGCTAAAGGAGCAAAAAGAAAACAAACCTGAAAATGCCAAAGCTAAACAAAAAATCCGTTTCAATAATCTGTTCATAGTTCTCTACCTCCAGTTGCTTATTCTTGCCATTTTTATCTGCCACAGATATTCTGGCTAAACGTTTTCCTGCTAATCCTTCGATATGATGCAATAGAATAACTTGCAAAAATAATTAAGGTTATGTATAATAAGCAGGTGTTATTTTTAGGAGGTTTTTATAAATGGCAAGAAAAGCAAATTATGACGAAAAAATTAGTGCTTTAGCGGAAAAAATCGCTAAAAAACAGGATGAAATAAAATCCCTGAAAGCAAAACTCAATGAGTTGAAGGATAAAAAGGCAAAAGACGATTATCAGGAATTGACCAACTATATGCTGGCCAACAATCTGACCGCTGAAGAAGTTCTCGCCTGCATCAAAGAATAATTTTAGAAAAGCTGCCGATTCGGCGGCTTTTTTTATTCACTCCTGTATCCTAAATAAGCAAGGACATTTTGCAATGGCTGCTTATCACGGATGTCCAACCAATCGTCAGGACGGCTGTTATCATCGATGAGAATCAACAGATAGTCCAATATCATCCGGCGTGCTGCCCACCAGCCCACTTCATTGGCTGTGAATTTCTGTCCCGTCAGACGCACTGCCCCATCCACATAACTATTGGCAATAATCAAATCTCCCAGTACCGGCACCACAGCGTCCAGTGCTGACTGAATATGCAGCAAAAAATCGCCCTGTTTAGTTCCCCATAAAGGGCTATGCTCAACTATCTTATAAGCCATCTGCAAGGCATGATTCTGGACAATATATTCCATCGCCGTCAACTCTTCCTTGTCCAGAGCTTCCAACATAGCCGTATATCGCGTGCAGGGTTCTGCTTTTGCCTTGGCTGCTTTCGCCAGCCTTGCCTCCCGCACCTTGGCAAAATCAATAATATCCATCTATACTCCTACTTCCTAAACTCCCTTTATTATACCATGCATGAATTTCTACGAATTAAAGGATGGAAAATTTATTTCCGATATAGGCAATCCGGACATTCTTGGAATCCTTATCCAAACAGGCATACTTCAATAAGCCCCGCTGAGCGAGTAGTTACACTTCCCCTTCATCCATAATTCCTAGTTTCCTTTTCCAGTAACGGGAATAGATGGCTCCCAAGGGATTATGTGCCAGCAGTCTGTCCTTGACCACCAGAGTGGTGACGGGACCGGAACAGCTGGCGTTGAAGATGGTATCGTGGCCTACGCAGAGGCCACAGGAGATGAAAAGCTCCGTGCCTTTTTCTGCCAGAATCCTGGCTTGGAATTTTGGATTGCACATGGCCTCGTGCGTAAGCTCCGGCTTGACCTGTTTCAGGTCAAGCTCTTTTTTATTGAAGCTGCAATTCTTGCAACAGACACTATAAAATTCAAAGCCCTGTTGCTCATAGTAGCGGGCAATATAACGGGCTTCGGCGTTGAGGCCAATGCAGAAGGCCATGCCCAGCTTCTTGTAGCCCATGGCCTTGGCAAATTCCGCCGTTTCCTGCAGGCGGGTGATATTGCTGTAAAAGGTTCCCTCCACATAGGCGGCAGCTTTCATAATCTGGCGTTCTTCCTCATTATAAGACGCCAGAATAGTTTCCCGGTCTATGCCGGTGCAGTTTACGCCCTTGGTATAGCAGGCATGAGTCTTGCAATTTGCACAATCAGCTTTCATCATGAAGCCCTCCTAAATCAGTACTTGCAAAAAGGTGCCAGGCAATTTGCCGAGCACCTTAAGTCTTTTATAGAAAATAATTAGTGACAACCATGACCGCCGCAGCCATGACCTTCACCGTGACCACCACAGCTATGACCTTCGCCATGGCCGTGACCATGATGGTCGCAGTGAACAGCAGGGTCGTAAGCCAATTTTCCTGCCAGAAAATCATTTACTGCTGCATCTGCATCCCCCTGAACACCGCCGTACAAGGTAATACCTGCCTGAGCCAGGGCATTCTGAGCACCACCGCCAATGCCACCGCAAATCAGGGTATTGATGTCTTCCTCCTGCAGGAGGGTGGCCAGAGCACCGTGACCAACACCGTTGCTGGAGAGAATATGGGATTCCTTAATCGTGTTATCTTCAATAGTATAAACTTTGAAGGTTTCCGTATGGCCGAAATGCTGGAAAATCTGGCCGTTGTCATAGGTAACTGCAAGTTTCATAGGGCTGTTACTTCCTTTCTGCATCGATAATCGAACGGGATGAGGGCTGTGATGGCAAGCAGGACAGAGTTCAAAATTCCCGCCGCTGATGACCAAAGGTCGTCCTTCTGCCAGACAGCCGGCCATGCGTTTGCGGGCTGCCAGATACAGAGCCTGCACCGTGGTACGGGCCACCCCCATCTGCTGGGCACATTCTTCCTGGGTCATGCCTACATAATCCAAGAGACGGATGCACTCATATTCCTCCAGAGAAATATTGACCTCTGGAGCATCTTCGACACCCTGCGGCATAAAACGCGTGCAGGGAGGAAGGGCACTTACCCGGCGTTTTTTCATTGGCCTGCTCATCATCAACCTCCATTTTTGACATATGCCTTAATCATATTTTATCATGTTTTTAACATATGTCAATTTAATTATCAATTTTCAGCAGCTTTTCGGCAGCATCTTGCAAATAGATATTTTCCGTGGCTTCAATCTGCCCGGCATCACAGTCAGCGGCAAGTTTTGGCTGCATGGGGATGCGCCCAAGGATGTCAAGGCCGTACTGCTGGGCAATCTCTTCCAAATGGCTGTGGCCGAAGATTTCGTGCTTGCCGCCGCAGTCGGGGCATTCAAAGTAACTCATGTTCTCCACGATACCAAGGATGGGAACATGCATGGCAGCAGCCATTTTCACCGCCTTTTCCACAATCATGGAAACCAGTTCCTGAGGGCTGGTCACGATGATGATGCCGTCCAATTGTATGGACTGCATCACCGTCAAAGGAACATCACCGGTTCCCGGCGGCATATCGATGAACATATAATCAATGTCGTTCCAGATGAAGTCATGCCAGAACTGCTTGACCACGCCGCTGATGATGGGACCACGCCAAACAACCGGGTCGGTATTGTTATCCAGCAGCAGATTCATGCTGACAATGTCGATGCCGCCAGCCGTGGATACGGGATAAGCACCATTCTGATTGCCCCGGATTTCCTCGTCTACCCCAAACATCTTGGGAATAGAAGGCCCGGTGATGTCGGCATCCATAATACCTACATGGCAGCCCTTACGAGCCATGGCTACGGACATGAGCCCTGTTACTAAAGACTTGCCTACACCACCCTTGCCGCTGACTACAGCAACTACATGACGGATGTTACTGAGTTCATGGGGCTTTTCGTGTAAATCTTGTTTGCGGTTGTCATCACCGCAGGTGGTTCCGCAGGAACTACAATCGTGATTACATTCTTCTGCCATTGTTCAGCCTCCTAAACTATAATACAAAATTATAGTTCCTATTATAGTTCTTTTTAGACATATGTCAATAACTATAACAAACCAGGCAGATGAATTTGTATTTCCACTATGACAAGAAATTTTTTGACCAACTAGTACGTTCACGCAGAAGTTGATTCGTATAGCTGGCTCTTTCTTATATTAGCTTCCGCACTTACCGCAGTGGCTGCATCCATTGCATATCAAGCGACTGCCACAGGCATGGCAATGTGGTCCGTCATATGCAGCTCTATAGCAATCAGCAGACCTTACAGGAATTCCAATGGCATATCGCAGGCCAAAATGCATGGGCTTACCCTTAAAATTCAAACCTGCCTTAAATGCCTGCTCCGCCTGTTTCTGCTTGCTGCTCAAACGATAATGCCTGCCATCCTTAATAAAATGCGAACCGATTTCGATGAAGGAAAAGGATACATTGGCTTCCTGGCACTCTTTGTGCAAAGCCAACACCCAATCAAAGTTGCAGGGCCGTGCCCCTTCGTAGTTCTCACCACCGCAGATAACCTGCTCGATGAATCCCTCCTCCAGATAGGGCTTCAGACTTACGGCACCAATCAATGGAGCACACATAACGCCTTTGTGCTTGAACGGCAAATCCCTAAGCAGTGACAGTCGTCTGTCGGCCATTTTCTGATTCTCGCAGGTAACATTGAACCAGATATTCTCCCAGCCGCTGCCAAAATCCTGAGGCAGACAGGCAGCCACCCGTTCCGGCCGCTTGGTGAGCAGGTAGAAAATGACATCCGACCTCTGCCGCATGATTTCCCATGCCTCATCCCGCCATTTATCCGCCTCTTCCAAAAAAAAATCCGAAGTCATGCACACTCGGATAAGCTCGCCACTTTTTACCTTATAACCGCCATAGCGGTCTTTCTGCAGGGGATAGTTAAAATTCTCTGTCCGGTAAATGTCCGCACCATCTTTTCCCCTTTGCTTATCCAGCGTATACATATAACAATTGGCACAGCCGGGACTGATTTTCCTGCAGCCATGCCATGGATTCCAGATATCATGCATTTTCTCACTCAGCCGCTTCTTTCGTCGCGATTGACTCCAATAAATCAGCAAGGGTGATTTTCTTGAAATCGGCCAGCATATGCTGCCTTACCTCTTCCAATCTGTCACCAAGTACCCCATGGATATTTCTGCCCACCGGGCATTTGGGATTGGGGTTCTCCTGAAAATGGAATAAATCTTCATCCTCTTCCACAGCCCGGAAGACATCCCACAAAGTGATGTCTTCCGGGCTTTTGGTGAGTTTTGCTCCACCGACACCTGCTGCCACTTCCACCAGACCGGCGGCTTTGAGCTGACCGAGTGTTTTTCGGATAATGACCGGATTCACATTGACACTGCTAGCCAAAAAGGTGGATGTGGTCTTGTACTCATCCTTGAACCGCTCGATACAAAGCAGGATGTGCGTTGCTACCGGCAGACGAAACGAGAACTGCATGAAAAATCCTCCTGAATATTCGTTGTATCTATTAACATTACATCGACATATGTATAATAATTGTAACATATTATATTACACCGTTTCCAAAAGGTCAACGAAAATCAAGGAGATAAGGCTTCGCACACTGCTCATAAGTATCAGGCAGGAAGGAAGATTCGAAGCCGTATTATACTGGTCAAAGACCTCTGGCAGACCACCAAAGCCAGAAAAACTCTTTAAGACCTTGAGTTCTTCCGGCGTGGCCTCCCGTTCTTCGTCCTCCAAGCGTTTCACTGTGCGGATGGCGGCCATATTGCGCGCAAAAACCTTGCGCTTGCCGGAAGTGGTAGACGTATCTGCCGCAAAATCCAGATGGCTGTAATCTTCGGTAGTGATAGGTCTGGATGGCTTTTCTACTGTTTCATTTTCATTGACAGCAATAGGCTCGACTTCTTCCATTAAATTTTCCGCGGGATTTTAGGGTATAATTATTCGGTAGCGTACCATCTTTTTCGACTAGGAATTACTCGTAGTGCTTGCACAAATATTCCCAAACAGGCCAGCTCCAATTACTGTGGCTTATTTTTTGATATTCGGAACCATTTGCATCCCAAACTTTGTACATCCAACCATGGCGGTTTCCCATCATCGCACGATAGTTAACAGACAAGGTTCTATATTCAGGCGCATATTTCTTATATACATATTTCACTTTCAAGTCATATGAATCATACTGCTTACTAATGGTCTCAGTCATTAAATAATAATCTACGTCTCCGCTAGAATAGACCCAATAATCCTGTGCCGAAACTTTACTGGGAAATATTGCGATAACCGTAATAACCAGAAAAGCCAATAGAGAACATATCCGTTTTTTCATTTTGAAACACCTACCCTTTCTAAATAAAAATATATTGGTACGCTCTTTCTCCTTATTTTATCGGCCACCATAGGCGGTAAAAGGTATGACCATTCGGCATTGACAGTAACTACAACGCAATCGCTGTTATTTTCGTCTTTCTCTGACAGCTTATAAAAATGCTTACTACGATAGATTCGCTATTATAGTGGGTATTTCCTTCTTTTTGGAGTTAGAGCGTTCCCCTTCGGGGGGCTTTCGTGAATGGAGCCAGTAGAGCCGTTTCCACCCTTCTAGGCTTCAATCCATAACATATTGGAAGCTTTTCATTTAGGAAAGCCCAAGCCTATCCCACGTACTTCTTTTTACAAGAGGAATGGGGAGAAAGTCTGCTATGAGAGTACGGCGCGAATGCAAAAGAGGTAATTGTGGTTGAATTTGGTGCGACTCTCATCTTTCTCTCGATTTGGTACCATTTTCGAGGATGATAACACGGCAGCCTTCATGCAAGGCTGGAGAATCATATTACCAAAACATGTTTCCAAGAACCATAGCATTTTTTTGAAAAATTTGTTTCACAAGCAGGATTGTCCTCCGCCTCGCAGAATAAAACATTTATACAGGAAATTTAATTCGTGCATTTCCTATGCTTTTTAAGGGAGGTTTTGTTATGACCAAATATCGTCTAATTTTTCTGTTAATTTTATGCTGTTTATCTGTGACCCTAATCGGATGTGGGAATGATTCTGCTCAAGGCCCTAGCACTAGCAACGATTATACTGCAATTACCACCGCAGGCTTCTACAAGGATGTACGTATGCAACCTAATGGTGAATTTATCGCTCGGCAAAAAATATCTGAAGATGAAGCCAAGAACAGCGGCACAGTATTTAAAGTAGATTTCAATGACAACAAGCAATTAGAAAAAATCACGGCTATGTATTCTGGAACGCCTATCAACACTCGCTGGAAAGATACTGCTGATCGTGGCTTCACCTTATCCACTGTTACCATTGAATATCAGGATGGATATGAGAAGTACAACTTTAAAAATTCTCGTATGGCTCCCTGTCGGGGCTTTTACAATGCTTATTCAATACGCTATAAATTAAGCGATGATAAAAAACAACATAAAGTTGCTTATCTCTATAACAAACAGGGAGAACAAGCAGCCAATAACTTAGGCTTTGCTCAAATGCTGTTTACTTATGACAATAAAAACGCACTCACAAAAGTGGGTTATGCAGGCACGAACGGTGAACGTGTAATTACTAAAAATAAAGAGTATGAAACTCGCTTCAAATATGACAAGAGTAAAAAGCCCATAGAAGTAGCTAATTACGGTAAGGATGAATCTCTCATGGTTGATGTCACCGGTATTGCAAAAGTAACTTACAAATTAGATAACTTAGGGCGCACTGTTGAAGTACGACACTATGGTTCTGATGAAGCGCTCAAAGAACGCAATCTTTCTCGCCCCCATATCGACAATCGCGATATCGTCAATATCAGCGCAGGAGCCATTACCAAATATTCTTATGATGAAAACAGCCTTGCACCAAATAAAATTTCCTTCTATGGTAAAGATGAGCAACCTGTTGGTATAAAAAGCTGGGGCAATATTGCTTCTTTACGCTTCAAATACACCAACAAAGGTGAGTTAGCAGAACTAAGCTCTTATGGTACAGATGATACACCTCTGCCTTTAGACAAAGAAAGTCTTGGAGACAATGTTGTAAAAATCGGCTATTCCTATGATGATAATGGTAACCTTGCTAAAATGACTTTTTACGGAAAAGATGACAATATGGTCGTTGCCACAAAACTAAAGGCATCAGAAGGTCATATGAAATATGATGACAAGCGTCGCCGTACGGAAGAAGCCTATTTTGGAACCGGCGGTGATGCCATTGACATTCAGGATGAAGGGCGCACCTACCATCGGAAAGTATATGAATATAACGATGATGATGAAGTCACTCAATATATCTACTATAACAAAGAAGGACAAGAAGTGGCCAGGGTTACTCCATCCCCCGATGATGAAAATTCCGCTACTGGTTCTACTACGACTTCTTCTAATAAATCAGGAAACGCCGATTTATCTAGTTTGATTGTTGCCAAAAACCAATATGATCAGGATATCTCTGCATTGGCCAAAGATATAAATGCCTATCTCTCATCTAATCCCAATTTCCGTAATGCTGGACATTTAATCAGCCGTGCCGAAACAATCGAAGCAAATATAAGTGCTACTAAGCAGCAAGTAAATAAAGCAGGCATTACTAACAATGCATTGAGAGTAAAGCTTCTCGAAGTCCTTGATGCCGAATGGGGACGCGTAGATGGACTTCTCGAAGGAATGAATGCATCCAAAAACGGTGGAAGTCATACCCACGGTTTCAAGCGAGGAACTGATGCAGCGTATCGCTTTGATGATGTCAACGCCGAGCTTAACAAAATGCTTTAACTTCTGACAGGCAAAGACCTCCAGACATTTCACTGGAGGTCTTTGTTTTACTGATATGGAGGTGTGGTGAGAGATGAAAAAAATATTCCTCATCCTGTTATTCATTATTCTATTGCTCTGTTTAGTCGCTTACAAACTAGCCCATCAACCAATTACCAAATCAGCTCCCCCTCCTGCTGATTACACCACCACTACGATTCCTTCACAGTTCAGTCATGATAATATTGAGCACCTAGACAACCTCAAATTAGAGGAAGAAATCACTCAGCTATCAAACAAAGATAGCACTCATTATTCTGTATTTGTTGCCTATCCCGATAAAAATCGCGAGCCCTATATTTATCAATCTTCGCCCATGTGTTCAGCTAGTATGATAAAGGTATTTATCCTCGCTAGTCTGATGGAAAACATCAAAAATGGAAAAATAAGTCTTGATGACTACATGACAATTCATACAGCAGATAAAGTCGGCGGTGCCGGAATTCTTGTTGGATATGGTAGTGGCACCAATCTTCCTATTAGACAAATAGCCAAGTTGATGATAACTGAAAGTGACAACACTGCCACCAATATGCTTATCGACCTACTAGGTATGGACACCATCAACACATACATGATACAAAACGGTTATACAGACAGTAAATTACAACGTAAAATGATGGACTTTAAAGCTATCAATGAAGGAAAAGAAAATTATACATCTGTGACCGATTTGGGCAACTTCTTCCTTAAACTTTATCATCATGAATGCATCAACTACGAATTAGACGAACTAATGCTAAAATATCTAAAGGAGCAAACTGATACCGAATGTTTCCCAACTGCCTTACCTTATGCTACAATTGCGCATAAAACTGGTGAACTGACAGGCATATACGATGATGGTGGTATTATATACACCACCGATAAAAACGTAGTTCTTGTGATAATGTCGGACGAGTATTCAACCCGTAATAATGCTATTCATATCATGCAGGAAATGGCAAAATGCGTAGTCAACAACTAGATAATAATACACTTTCACCTATTTACAGACTTTTATTCACACCCTCGCCGTCTCTTACTTTCTGCCCCTACGCTGCATATCTTCGTCAATCTCTGCCTTCCAATCATCCGAAAGTGGTGCAGCACAACAGCGGACGTGATGGATAGCCTCCTCCATCACCTTGTAATTCAAGGCCGTTCCCGCTTCATCATTGCGATAAGTAACGGCTCTGCTGGCACGGATGCCGATGTTGCCTGCAGCCTCGATGGCGTCAATGTTAGCCCCAAGGAACAGGAATTCCCAGCCGTATTTGTCAGTCTGCCGCTTCACCATCTTTTTGACCTGTTGGAAATTGTAGCGGTGGCTAGCGTTTTCCATCCCATCTGTAGTAATGATGAAGATGGTCTACACCCCAGCAGCGGTTGATTGAAGGAAAAAAGGGTATCATTTATGAGGAAAATATCGTATTCTCCCCGCTTGATAAAGTATTCGACGATAATGTCCAGCTTACTGCTGTGGGATATGGCAAAGCCGGCTCGACCGATAAAATCCCTTGTTTCGTCAAGGTTCAGCTCCAAGGCAATGGCAAAGGCCAGAGCAGTCGTCTTGCTGGGCTGGTACTGGGGATTGTTGCGAATTTTTGAAAACAGCTTACGGTCGATGTTGGCTTTCTTATAGACCTCCGGGTCTGTCTTGCCTTTAGCATCGATTAGCCGTAACAACGCCTCGGAAAAGGTATCGTCTATTTCATCCAGCAAGTCCGAAAGGGAGCGTGACATCGCCCGTTCACAATGCTCCAGTGGTGCAGCATCTTCTTCTGGAATGCCTGATTTAGAGTCAGTAAATATCTGTGCTTCCCTTGCCCTACGGCGGAAATCTCCGCGATATTCTTCTGCAAGTCGCTCATCCACATAGTTTTCATCGAGATAGCTCTGAACATCTTCGAACAAACTGCTGGAGATTCTGAAGGACCTGCGGTCGAACACCACCAGATAAACCGTCAAGTCATGCTCCTTGAGGAAATCACGTATAGCCTGTGTAGCCATGGCCAAAGCTATCTCTGCCGGACACCCAAAGACACCGGCGGAGATAAGGGGAAAGGCTATGGTCTGGCATTTGTGGGCAGCTGCAAGCTGTAATGACTTGAAATAACAGCTTGCTAAAATCTACACCGCCGCCAACGATGGGGCGTGGATTAGCAGTATTGACGATTGCGTGAGGCTGTCCCAAATTCTGTGTAAACTCCCTGTAGCAATGTAAAACAGGTATAGTATATTTTTTTCTTTCTATATCGAAGTATAGAAATCCTTTGTCT
>CADAAS010000038.1 GCA_902785885.1 Pseudoselenomonas ruminantium | reverse complement strand
GCATATCTTCCCACAAAGTTAAATTTTGTTCTCCAGGTTTATCAATAAATTTCCTATATACCTCAATATTTTCTTTTAAAGGGAAAATCCTTTCAAATCCCCCAGTAGGTCTAACAAATTCACATAAGCTTTCAGTCACAGCCCCATCAATACTGCTTATATAGTAATTATCTTTATCAAGAGGTTTCTCTCTTTTATCATGAGTAAAAGGAACCAATCCTATAATATTTAATATATCAGTAATTAATTTGGATTTTACCTTTGTATCAACATCCATGTCACAATTTAAAGAAGGATTTATATTACATTCCAAAAGCCAAGGATTCAATTGATTATCAAGGATTATATCCAATCCATATAATTCGAATAAATTGCAACTAGTTAATTTAAAGGATTTTAAAGCAGGAGTAGATAAATCAAAAACAGATAATATAGTTTTAATAGCGATGTCTTTTATTCTTTTCCAAATTGGTTCGAAATTAATTTTTTTTTCAAGGAAATATCCTTTTAAAGCTAATAAAGACCATTTTATTTCAAAATCTATTTCTTTTTCACCTTTACGTAATATATCCAAAGCTTTATTCACTGAATAATTTGTAATATGGATATAATTATTATTTAATTTCTCAGCATCTGTTGTATATTTCTCGGAACAAAAGCGAATTATACCATTATCATATATATATATTTTAAGAGGCCTAAATCCAGTAACGAGAACATAAATTCTCATATCATATTTTCTTCTATTAATTAAATGTGGATTATAAATATATTTCTCCAAAATTCCTTTTGTTGGAACAGTAGTTGAATCTGTTAAAATCCTTACTCCTTTTCCATGTGTTGAAGCCAAAGGCTTCACAATATATATTTCCTTTATATTAAAAATATTATATTCTTTCATTATTTCTTGCACAGTATCTCTATCTTGAGGTAAAATATATTTGAATGGCATGTAATTATAATCGTCTTTAAATTTTTTTTGCATTTTTAGATAGTTAATATATAAATTATCCTTGCGACCTAATTGCCAACAAATCGGGAAATGATTATATCTCTGGTATTTATTTAATTTCCTTAATAAAGGATACATTTTATCTTTGTCTAGTAATTTCCATATTAAATTAGTATTTGTGTATAATTTACTTTTAATTATCTGATTATATTTCATTACTCCGCTTAAACTTTGTGGTATATTTCGATAAGCTTTATATGTTATCATATATCTTTTTTGATCAATATCAATTTGAGTTAAATTCAATAATTGACTTTTTTTATTCGAATTTATTTCTGGATCATTTAAAAAAAATATTGTTCTAGGATGTCCAGGACCTTCTTCTGATGGAAATAATAATTTTATATTTTGTGATTCAATTTCATCTAATTCTGGTCTTGGTGGGATTAATTCTTCTTCGGCTTCATTTGGATTAACTAGAAGATTTTTTGTGTTTGTATTATTAAGAGTGTTTGTATTATTAGTTATGTTGTTTTCTTTTTGTGAAGTTGTGGTGTTTTTCTTTTTTTTGGATTCTTTTAAATTATTGGTTTCATTTGTATTATTTATTTCATTCATATTTACTGAATCATTGGGATTATATCCTTTTTTTTCTTTATTATCCTCTTTATTACTTTTTTTTGAGTCTTCTTCCTTTTTTCCATTATCTTTATTATCTTGGGAATCATCTTCTTCTCCACTTTCCTCTGAACCTTCATTATCTTGACTTTCTTCCGAATTTTCTTTTTCTGACATTATATTTTTAATTTATAATTTTTATATCATATGTTATATTAAAAATAATAAAAAAATTATGGATAAAAGCAGGAGAAGTAGATTATCAGCACTTTTATTTAAGAGGCATTCGAAAATACCGGATTATGATAATAATACTTCTGCTAAAAAAATAAGTATAAAAAAATTATATGAAACTTTCAAAGAAAGTCCTATAGATTTCAACATATTGCACTCAATAATAAAATTATCGAATAATACGAATAAAACAAATACTGACAAAGAACAAAAAAAAGAATTAATCTCCATTATTTTAGAAAACATGAAAAAAAAGAATTTGCTTTTTTTTTTCTTGAATTTTTACAAAATAAATGATGATTTATTAAAAAAGATAATACCAAATTTAAATTATGAATATTATCCAAAAGGAGGACATTTATATAACGAAAATGATTTTTCCACAAAATTTTTTTTTATAATTAAGGGATTTGTTACATTTCACAGAAACGAAATTATTTTCGATGAAGAAAAAAATTCTTCAATTGTCGATGTGGGAAAATTCATTTTAGGACCTGATAATTATTTTGGTGAAATTGATTTAATTTATGATAAAAAAAAATCTATGTCTGCTTTTTGTAAAACCGAATGTCATTTAATTACTTTAAATAAAAAATTTTTTAAAAAGTTTGTGGAAGAAAGAATATCAAAAGCTGAATTAGAAAAAAAATTATATATTATATCTTTTTTTAAAAAATTTGGAAGGATTCCTAATGTTAGACTTGAAAAATATATATTAAGTAATGTTCAAACTTTATTTTTTAGAAGAAATAAAATAATATATAAATCAGGAGAAAATAACAATTCTTTGTATTTAATATATAGAGGTGAGGCTATAATTATTAATGATATAAATCAAGGTGAATTTTCTTTTTTGAAAAATTTTAATGAAAGAATAAGATATATTCAAAAAAAAGCTTTGGGATTGAATTATGTAGAAATTATCAAAAATACAAATATAAAAAATACAGGAAAAATATTATATGATAAAGAGTACAATACTAAAAGCATAGATAGTGATAAAGAATTAAATGATTTAAATTTATTAATGAATAAAATGAAATATGATATAGTATGTCGAATGGCTAAAGGAAGTATTGGAGGCTTAGAAATTGTGACCGGAGTAAATCAATTTAAATATAGTTTAATTGCTAATTCTGATTTTACTTGTGTATTAAAATTAGAATTAAAAAACATTGATGATTATTTAACAAATTTTTTAATAAATTTAATTCCACTTTATGTTGAATTTGAAAAGCATATCCATGAAAGGATTGAAAATTTTAAATTAATTGATGAAAATATTACACCATCATCGGTGAAAAAATCCTGTTTTGCGGCAACCAGCCGGGAATCTTCCTGCCCTTTAAGGCGATATTCTATGCCCGGATTAACCAACGGGCTTTCCGCCTGCCACATCAGCATGCGGCTATGGGCACTGTCTGCCGTAATCAGCTGGCGCAAAAACTGCGCATCCAAATCACCGGTCAGCTGCCGCATGCTGTTGGCCGCCTTGCGGTATAATGTCCCCTTGGCCCAAAAGATGCCGCCGGCCAACAGTCCCAATGCACCAAGGCCGCCCGCAATAAATGTTCTACGCTTCATGATTTCCTCCTCATCTTTTTTCTCATTCTATCACTTGGAGTTGACTTCAAGTCAAGAATGTATATTTTATTTCCATCTATTTTTCTACGGAAAAATCCATTATAATGAAAAACATCACTATATACGAAATGGAGATACCATAATGGAAAAAAACAGCCCCATCTATAACTGCTATGTCGAAATCCTCAAGCGGGAGCTGGTGCCCGCGATGGGTTGCACCGAGCCCATCGCCATTGCCTACTGTGCCGCCAAAGCCCGCGCCGTTCTCGGCTGCCTGCCCGATAAAGTCACCATCGCTGCCAGCGGCAACATCATCAAGAACGTCAAGAGCGTCATCGTGCCCAACACCGGTAGCCGCAAGGGCATCGAAGCTGCCGCCGCCATCGGCATTGTCGCCGGCGACGAAACGGCAGGGCTCGAAGTTATCGCTAAGGCCTGCGAGAATGATAAAGCAAAACTCGGCGACTACCTCGCGCATACGGACATAAACGTGGAATTTGCCCAGTCCGACCATGTTCTCGATATCATCGTCAAGGTCAGCAAAGGCGAGAACAGCGCCGAAGTTCAGGTAGTCAACGAACATACCAACATCACCAAAATCACGCGCAACGGCGAAGTCCTGCTCGAAAAGGAAATCGTAACGAACGTAGAGGAAGGCAAGCCGGATTACGAATGCATGACCATTGAAGATATCTACGATTTTGCCATGACTTGTAATCTCACCAATGTGCAGGAAATCCTCGACCGCCAGATTGCCTATAATACGGCCATTGCCGACGAAGGCCTCAAAAACAACTACGGTGCCAATATCGGCAAGACCCTGCTCAAGGCTTACGGTCAGGACGTCCGCATCCGCGCCCGCGCCAGGGCTGCTGCAGGTTCCGATGCCCGCATGAACGGCTGTGAGCTGCCCGTAGTCATCAACTCCGGCAGCGGCAATCAGGGCATGACCGTATCCCTGCCCGTCATCGAATACGCCAAGGAACTCGGTGCCAGCAAAGAACAGCTCTATCGTGCCCTGCTGCTCGCCAACCTCGTGACCCTGCATGAAAAGGAAGGCATTGGCCGCCTTTCCGCTTACTGCGGTGCCGTAAGTGCAGGCGCGGGTGCGGGAGCCGGCATTGCCTGGCTGTGCACCGGTGACTACAAGACCGTCATTCACACCATCGTCAACGCACTGGCCATCACCTCCGGCATCGTCTGTGACGGTGCCAAGGCGTCCTGCGCCGCTAAAATCTCTGCTGCCGTCGATGCCGGCATCTTAGGTTTTGAAATGTACCGCAACGGCCAGCAGTTCTACGGTGGTGACGGCCTGGTGAAAAAAGGCGTAGAAAACACCATTCGCAATATCAGCCGTTTGGGCCGTATCGGCATGAAAGAAACCGACAAGGAAATCATCAGCATGATGATTGGCCGCTAATTATCGGCAAAAGCAAATGTCAACCACGATTCTTAATTATGTTGACATTTGCTTTTTTTTCGTCTATTGTAGTAGATATCACGAGCAAAGGATATGATGACATGAAAGCCAAACTGACTGCATTAGAAGAAAAAATTATCAACGGCTATCGTCTTTCCCGCAAAGATGAAGCGGATGTCAATGAACTGCTTACTGCTCCCTTAGAGGAACTAATGGTCTGCGCAGGTCGCCTGCAAAAACATTTTTGCGGCAATCATGTTGACCTCTGCACCATCATTAACGGGCGCAGCGGCCGCTGCAGCGAAAACTGCAAATACTGCGCACAGGCAGCCTGCCACCATACCGGTATTGAAGAATACGCTTTCCTCTCCACTGAGGAAATTATCGCCAATGCGCGCGCCAATGAACAAGCCGGCGTAAACCGTTTTGCCATTGTCACATCCGGCAGAGCGCTGGGCGGAGCAGAATTTGACCAGGCCATAAAAACCTACGAAAAAATGAACGCAACGCTGAAAATCGACCTCTGCGCCTCCCACGGCATTCTAAACCGTGAGCAGTTCCGCAGACTTCGCGCCGCGGGCGTCACGAGCTACCATCACAATATCGAAACCTCCCGCCGCTATTTCCCGCAAATCTGCACGACCCACACCTATGAAGACCGCATAAAGACCATCCGCCTGGCTCAGTCCGCAGGGCTCAGCGTATGTTCCGGCGGCATCATCGGCATGGGCGAAACTTGGGAAGACCGTATCGACATGGCCTTCAGCCTGGCTGAACTAAACATCCAATCCATTCCCATCAATGCGCTGATGGCGATAAAAGGCACAGGCCTTGAACATCAGCCTGCCCTGCCCGCAGAAGACATTCTGCGTACCATTGCCATCTTCCGCCTGATTAACCCCGCAGCCAATATCCGTCTGGCAGCGGGACGCAAACTATTGCCGGATAACGGCTCCACCGCTTTTCTGCATGGAGCATCCGCTTCCATCACCGGCAATATGCTCACCACCTCCGGCACCACCATTGCCGAAGATTTGGCCATGCTGGAAAAGCTTGGACTCAGCAATCAAGCCTGACCATAAAGAATACCTCCCTGCTCAGCGCCTGAGCAGGGAGGTATTTTATTTGCTTACATATTATGTACATGTGTATGCAAATAGTCCAGCAGCTTTTCTTTCGTGGTTGATTTCAGGATATAGCCTGTCGGCCTTAGGCGCAATACGCGTTCTACCTGGTCCTTGTCTCCGACACCAGTCAGGAATATCACAGGAATATTCTGCGTAGACGGCTCCTGCCGCAGCATTTGCAGCACCTGTGCCCCATCAACTACAGGCATTTCATAGTCCAGAAGAATCATATCCACGGGATTTTTTGCCAGGAAGGTAATCGCCTGAATCCCCGCGGTAACAATACTGACCTGATAATGGTCTTTTATCCACTCACGCACCATTTTGGCATAGGACGGGTCATCATCAACAATCAGAATGTGCTTTTTGCTTTTATGCACGCCTTCCGGCAGATGACCGCCGGTAATCAGAATTTCCAATTCCTCCATCTTCAGCGGACGGTCCAGCCACTTAACACTGGTCATATCAAATAAACTTCCCGCCAAGTCCTCACGGTCGCGTTGGTCACCAACCACAATTATCTCATGGCCCGTTTTACTTATATCGGTATAAATACCTTCCATCCAGTTGTACTGAATCATATCCTCCATAATCTTATTGGGCAAATACAAGATAAACAATCTTTCTTCTTTTTCTTTATCATACTTGGGAATCTTCTCATTTTCCTGCGTCACCATAGACACCTTACAGCCCATTTCCGTCAGTTTGCGTTCAATCCCCTTAACCACCACGCTGTACTTGCACATAACAATGACAACGTTCTTGCGCTTCTCTGTTTTTTTCTTTTCTTCAGTCATTATGTTCACCCCATATGGTATTTATCCTGTAGATAGTCTTGTTTATTTCGTCAACAGCTCCACAATTTTATCATAAGCAAATTGCTCGGCTGCCGATTTAAGCTGTTTCCATTTTTCCTTCTCCTGCGCTGGCATACTGTATTCTTCCATCTCTGTAAATATATCCTCCAGACGGTCGCAGTCCATATCCTCTGCCGCCGCCCGAATTTCCTCATAAACGGCTGCCAGCAAATCCGCATCCGCCTCCGGCTTGTCTTCCACCTGCTTATCTTCCCCCTGCGCAGCAGCGAAAACTTCCGCCAGCGGCGCCTTAAAGCTGCGGCATTTTCCCATAAAGCCTGCATGATGCTCATGGATATAGTCTAAATCTCCGCTCTTGCCCGCATTCTCCAACATCTGTGCTTCTTCACCAAAGGAAACCGCACCGATAATGCGCGCCGAACTCTTGAGGGCATGAACCTTGATGGTATAATCCTGCCAGTTTTCTGCCGCATAAAAGCCCTCAATTTCATCGCTTTTTTCATCAAGCGATTCATAAAAGATTTTCAACAACGGCAAATAGGCGTCGACTGAACCGCTGTTCTTAATCCCGACAGACAAATCAAGCCACTCTGCATCCTTTAGCGGAGCAAGAGCTTCAGGCACCTCAGCGGCGGCTATTTCTGGCACATCTTCTACACTTGCCGCCTTAATCTTTTCCGGAGGCAGGTACGCCAGCAGCGCGCCCTCTAGTTTTTCCGGCTCAATCGGTTTGGTCAGATAATCGTCAAAGCCAGCCTCGATATACTGCGCACGCGCATTGGCAATGGCATTCGCCGTAAGACAGACGGCTTTCGTGTCGGCATTCAGATTATCCGGCTGTGCACGAAGTTCCTGCAGCGTCTCAATGCCGTCTTTATGCGGCATCATATGGTCAAGGAAAATCACATCGTATTTCCGCTGCTGGGTAAGTTCCAGACATTGCATGCCGCTTTCCGCCGTGTCGATTTGTACCTGTGTCTGTTTCAGGAGATTTTTGAACACTACCAGATTCATGTGGTTGTCATCCACTACCAGAACATGCGCGTCAGGCGCAATAAATTTTTCATGATAACCGCTTCGATTGTTGATGCTGCTGCGGCAAGCTTCCTCATAATTGCCCATCGGCTCCCAGCTAACCACTTTTTGTTTGAGGACAAAACAGAACGTAGAGCCATAACCATAGGTGCTGTCCACCTGTATGGTACTGCCCATCATATGCAGCAAATTCTGGGTTATCGCCATCCCCAGCCCTGTACCTTCGATGTTGCGATTGCGTTTTTCCTCAATGCGCTCAAACTCGGTAAAGAGTTTCGCCATATCCTCTTCTTTGATGCCAATCCCCGTATCCTGAACCGCTACGCGCAGGTATACACTATCCGAGTCATCGCTGGCAGTTTCACAGCCCACAAAGAACGTCACCGTTCCCTTTTCCGTATATTTCACTGCATTGGTCAGGATATTGGTAATAATCTGCTTGATGCGGACTTCATCACCATAAAGCTTGCTGGGCATTTCTTCATCAAAGCCCAGCTCAAGCGTCAACCCTTTGTCCTTCGCTCGCGGCTGGAGCATATTTACCAAATCGTTTAACAAAGAGGCCGTCGAATATTCTACAGGAATGATTTCAATTTTTCCTGCCTCAATCTTGGAAAAGTCCAAAATTTGATTAACCAGGTCCAACAAGGTTTGCCCAGCATTCTTGATATTCCCGGCATAATATAAAATATTTTTTTCCCGGCACTCCCGCAGAATCATTTCGTTCATGCCAATGACCGCATTGATCGGCGTGCGAATCTCATGGGACATATTGGCCAGGAAATCACTTTTCGCCCGCGAGGCCTTCTCTGCCATCGCCTTGGCCTCCATGAGTTCCGCACTCTCACGAATTTGCCGCTGCGAACGCAGCAGGAACACAGCACCAATAACGACGAGTATCAACAACAGGCCAAACACATAGATAACCAGCAGCGTAATGCGTTCAATGCCCTCTGACGCCTTGGCTTTGGGCACAAAACCGGATACCAGATAATCGGTCCCCGGAATTTCCGCCTCAAACATAATCATATCCCCATGACTTGAATTAAAGCTGCGGGCAGACGCTACGGAAACTTCTATTTCCCGGTGCATTTTCTGATAAAACTTGCGCACCTCATTGCTTTGCATAAATTCGATATCTTCCGGGTCGCACTGGTCAAAGGGAATGATAATATCCCCTTCACGGGTTGTAATCATCACCTTGCCTATCCCATCATAACACTGAATGGAAAATTCTTCCATCAGACTTTTGACGGGATACAGACGATAAAGAACGTACCTGACGTTTTCACCATGAAATACCGGACAGGTAAATAAAAGCCCCTCGCCATGCACAAAGGTAATCCCCTTGATGCCACGAAACGAAGCCTGTATGCCGTCAAATTGGCGGACAGACAGACTATCCCCATAGACCGCCCGCCCATTAAGGGTCAAGAGTCCCTGCTTCACCCCGGATGATTCATTGTACACCAGGGGCATCAAACGGGCAATTTCGTCCGGAGACGCTTCGATTTTCGAAGCGATATAAGCAAGATTTTTCAGCTCCACACTTAAATTCTCTGCTGCCTGCCCGGCCAATGTTTCCGCCTGCCGTCCGGTCTGCCTTTCGGTATAAAAGATAAGCAGGTCATTCATCCTGTCCTTGAACATCACACCGACAAACAGCAGCACAAAAGCAAAAATGGCCAGCGTAATGATCGCAGTTCCTTTCCCTTTTAAGGAAGAAATATCAATCATGTATCTCTACCCCCTCAACAAACCAGTCCATGCCGTAAAAAAGCTCATGGTCACTGATTTGTTCCCCATCCTCACAGCGAATCTTTCCCGCGTTATCCCGAATCAAGCCGGTAAACACATCCTGTTTGCGAATACGCTGCTGTTCCAGCTCGACTAAATCGCGCGTTTTGGGTGCTACCAGCGAAGACATATTATCCAGCCGGACGCCGCCTTCTTCCAGGCCCAGCCAATATTCTCTGCTTGGCCGCATGCGGCCGCTCATATAATCCCCCAGCACCTTCTTATAAACAACATCCCAGTCATATAACGCCGCGGTCAGATAACGCGGGGAATACTTTTCCTTCGTTGAACCATAGCCTATCGTATAAAGCCCCATAGCTTCCGCCATCTGTATAGCATGCGGCTTATCCTCATGATAGGTAATGACATCTGCCCCCGCCGCTGCCAGCCGGCTGACGCTATCCCGCTGCGCTTTTTCATCATCCCAGCTGCCCGTAAAGCAAACCACCAATTTTGCCTGCGGGTTTGCCTTGCGCATCCCCATTGCATAGGCATTTATCCCACGATTCGTCTGGGCATTCGGCATAGCTGCCACATAGCCGAGAACCCCCGTCTTGGTGGCAGCACCAGCAACTATGCCCGCGAGATAACGTACCTGATAAAGGCGGGCAAAATACGAGGTGCTGTTTTTCGCTTTCCCATGACCGGAAATGCAGAAAAACGCCACATTCGGATACCTGGCAGACAGTTTATCCAAATAGGTTCCATAGCCAAAGCTGGTCAAAAAAATCACGTTTGCACCCTCGTCCACCAGTTCCTCGACTGCTTCGTAAAAAACACTTTCGCCGGCGCTTTCCTGTATGTCTTCGCGGATTTTCAGTTCACATCCTTGTTCCCTGCAGGCATTCATAAGCCCATTGAAATGACCTTCATTCCAGCCTCGGTCTGCCTTGGAACCAATTAAAGCCGCCCCCACCGTAACCTGCCGGGCCTCATAAGGAATGCGAAAACTTTGAATCACGAAAAAGATTACGGCCACAATGAAAATCACCAACAGTAGGGGAATATTACGCTGCTTCCATTTTTCACTGTTCAACGCTCACACCCTCCACATACCAGTCAAATTTAGTAAGCAGTGCCTGGTCCGACATGGATTCACCGGCTTCCACACGCATATTGCCCTGATTATCCTTTATCGGTCCATAAAACACATCCCGTTCACGGCTCACCAACCGGTAATTTGCCGCCTCAACCGCAGTCTTTGTCTCTTTCCTGACCAGATTGGAAAATGCGCTCAACTTCACAATTCCATCCTCCATGCCCATCCAGGTATGCTTGCCATGGAATTTTCCCCGCAGGCAGTCCCATATCTGCCGGCGGTAATAGACCTGCCAGTTCCATTCACCGGCAGTTAGATAGGTGCTCGTAAACAAATCATGATTATCCTTATTGCAGCCAATGGACTTTACGCCCCTGCTTTCTGCAATTTTATGTGGCATCAGGGAATCTGTATGCATAGTGACAATATCTATCGGATGTGCATCGAGAAGTTTTGCGCAAGCATCTGCCGCAGGTTCATCCGCTGTCCACGAATGACAATAGCGCACATAGACTTTGGCATCCGAACGGACACTACGTGCCCCCAAGGCAAATGCATTGATTCCACGGATTACCTCGGGAATCGGAAAGGTTGCCACATAGCCGAGCTCGCCATCAGTCGTTTCCATGCCCGCTACGATGCCGGCCAGATACCTTGCCTGATACATTCGCCCGAAGAAAGATGACAGATTGGGTCCCTCTCCCATTCCTGCCGCGTGCAGAAAATAGACATAGGGGTATTCTGCCGCAGCTTTTTTCATATTCTCGTCAAACTCCAGGGAACTTCCTACAATAATAGCGCAGCCTTCCTCCTGTATAAGTTCTTTAATCACATCATAACATTCATTGTGAACGTTCTCCCGATAAATGACTTTCAAATTCAGATCCTGCTGTAAAGACTGCAATGCTTCAAAATGGGTCTGGTTATAATTCCGGTCCGCATGGCTCCCATTCAGAATAAGCCCCACTCGTGTTGTGTTTGCGGTGACACCCTCTTCCGCCTGCCGGTCCTGTATCATGAAAATCCCTGCGACCGCTGCGGCGAAAATCAGGCCCACCAGTATGAGTATCTTCCTCACCCAGCTTCCCTCCCGCCATCTCAAAATCCCGTTTGACTCCAATCTCCCCTTTGTTACACCTATTCGCCGAAATTTTTTGAAGTCCTGCCATTTTTTGCCTATCTCTGCTGCCTGTTGTTAAAAACAATAAAAAATATCCTCTCTAATGCCTAAAGAGGATATTTTTTACTCACTATTGTATTTACGCGATGACCCCGTTGCCCCGCAGAACTGCCTGAATGCTCTCCGCACTCTTTTGCATAAGTTCTTCTTCATCTTTCGCCAACGGCAGCGGTATGCGCTTTTCCACACCATGACGGCCAATAATGCTCGGCATGGATAGTGCCACATGATGCAGGCCATATTCCCCGTTCAAGGGCATGGATACCGGCATAACGCAGCGTTCATCAAAGAGCACCGCCTTGGCCAGGCGGCAGGCGCCCATCGCAATGCCCGTATTCGTCCAGCCCTTGGACATGACCACATCATAGGCGGTATTGACCACTTCCTGCGCAATTTTTTCCCGATTCAGGTCTTCCTCATGGTCAAAGAATTCATCGAGCTTAGAAAGCGTTACACCGCCAATGCTGACCGTACTCCATGCAGGGAAAGCCGAATTGCCGTGTTCGCCTAACATATAGCCCTGCACATCGCTGGCATCCACATGGAAGTGCTTGCCCAAAATGCTTTTAAAGCGCATGGTTTCCAGGATTGTCCCTGTACCAAACAGACGCCCTGCCGGATAATCAAACTCCGTTGCTGCCACATAAGTCGTGATATCCAAAGGATTGGTAATCATGATGAATACGGCCTCACGGGTATAAGCCGTTACCTTTTGCATCACCTCACGGATAACCGCGATATTTTCCTTGGCCAGCAGCAGGCGGTCCATTTTCTGCCCCGGAACAATGCTCGGGCCGGCATCGCAGATAATCACATCAGCATCACGGCATTCTTCAAAGCCGCCAGAATAGACATGAATCCCCGGCACATAGGAGCAGGACAACGAATGCACCGCATCCAACGCTTCGCCATGTGCGACTTCCGGTTTGATATCAATGCAAACGATTTCCGCTGCGAGCTGGCAGGCAATCGCTCTGGCTAAAACTGCCGAACCAACATGACCAAGACCGATGATTGCTAACTTATGTGGTTTGAACATTTTTACATATCCCCTTTATTTATTGTAGATACAGCGTGTACATTAACTCTTATACAGTATACAACTTTTTGACAACGTTTACAAACAATCCGTACAAATTTTCTTTCCCCCATCCACGATTTGTTGCTGCAAACTTATCTACAGTATATTTCTCTCTAGTATGATATTTTTTTACAAAAAGTGTTGACAACAAGCAACAATTAAGATATAGTAGCAATCTGTTAATGGGATATTGAAAGGAAAGATAGAGGAAATATGTTAGAAAGAGAATTGATTATCAAGGCTTTGGTTTGGAAGTATATGATTAGCGAAAGTTCCGCCAGACGTATGTATGACGAAACGGTCAGCACCGGCAGCGACAACCTGCGTAAATTGGCAGAAAGCTACAAGGCCTCTGCCAGAATGTCGTTCTTCTACAAATAATTGTCAAAAATCAACATCAGATAAATGTTCTTTTGAACAGCAAGGAGCACCGCCTTTTTTTGCGCGGTGCTCCTTGTTTTAATCATCAGCTTATTTTGTCTTCTGCCCTGCAGTAACATAACTCCGCTTGTCTGCCGGAATCTCATCCCACTTCAGGGCATTGGCGGCAATATTATGCGAAATCCCCCATGCCGCCGCAATGCCTGCCGCTTCACCAATGCTCATACAGGTGGGCTGAATGCGCATCGAGGCCTGCAGGATAAAACTGGCACTGATGCAGCGCCCGGTCACAATAAGATTTTCCATCTTTTCCGTCACCAAAGAACCATACGGGATCTCATAAAATCCGCCCTTCGGCAGTTTCTCCGAAACCTTCTCTCCATGCGCGTCAATAAACCAGGCTGTACGGCATACCGCATCCGGAAAACGGCTCTGATTATGGTAATCGTCCTCTACCAAATAATGCTTGCCGCGAATTCGCCAGGATTCCCGTGCGCCCAACATCGCTGCCTCACGGCTGATAAAGGCCTTTTCAAAGCCCGGCAAATGGCGAATCAGGTAATCGGCAATATGATGCATCATCTTCCGACCATAGGCCACTGCTTTGCTGTATGAAACCGGGTCTGACGCAGAAAATTTCACCGGGATTTCCGGACAGTTCATACTCATAACGCCGTTCTTGCCAATAATGGTATAGGCCTGCATATATTCTGCCTCTTCCTGCGTGATTTCCCCGGTTTCTACCCCCTTGGCCATCAGGTCTTCCAGCTTATATCTCTGCTTGCGATGCATGGCCTCGGCAATTTCAAAATATGGTGGCTTAGACTTGCACCAATCCTCCTGCAAATCTACAGCCACATGCTGATAAAGCCGTTCTACATCAATGCCGCCCATTTCAAAACGGAAGGACAATGGCTGATTATTACCGGTCTTTTCATAACCATGCTCAGATGGAACACCCGCCGCACGAGAAAGATAGGCATCACCTGTACTGTCGATAAAGGTCTCGGCACAAATAGCAGCCAGCCCGGCAATGGTCTGAACGATGCAGGCCTTAATAACGGAATTTTCCTGTACCGTATCGACCAGTACAGTCTGATACAAAACATCTACACCGGCTTCTGCACACATTTCATCATAAATGAGTGCCAACGTCTCCGGGTTATGCCAGGTCTGCTGAGTCACGCCATCAAAGGGTTCAATGCCATGTTTCCTCAGGCGTTCCTTGACTTCCGCCACATAGGGCGTGTCACTGTCCGGCGCATGTGTATCCATAAACGGATAAACACACCCCAACACCGCCAAACCGCCCAATGCCACACCACGTTCGATGAGCACCGTTTTAGCGCCATTCCTTGCTGCCATAATCGCAGCCGCCGTTCCGGAAGGGCCACCGCCCACTACACACACATCAACAGAAAACAACACAGGGATTTCCTTACCGGCATAGGTCAGTGTCCATTTATTCCTGTCTTTAGACGCCGCTAGTACATTTTCCGTCTCACCTAGAGTATTACCAGCCAGTACACCTGCTGCCGCCATTCCTGCCATTTTCATAAAAGTCCGACGGGATAGGGGGATAGAAAACGATTTTTCCATTGCATTCACTCCTATAAGTGTAACTCTATTTTATGTTTTTAATTCGCGCTTATCATCTTTTTCTCCTGCTAACCACCAACTGCGCACTGCTGCACGTCTGTACACTGTGTAAATAAAAAAAACTGTGAAAAGTATCACTCTCCGTCAAAAGAAAACAATACTTTGTCACAGTTTTCTACGACCTCCTGCCTTTACTTTTTCAGGCGCTTATAATTTGCATCGAAGTATTTGCCGGCACGGATTTCGTCCGTCATGCCCACATAAGGTGCTTCAGCTATAACGTCTTCGTTATTCTGACCAGCCTTGCCCATATAGGTAATCTTGGCAAATTCTGGCACCAGATATTTCGGATAGGTTTCGTATTTTTCACGGGATTCTTCCAT
>CADAAS010000037.1 GCA_902785885.1 Pseudoselenomonas ruminantium | reverse complement strand
AAGACCATGAGTGATAAGAAATTAATGGTAGGCGGTCAGGCCGTTATTGAAGGCGTGATGATGCGGGGGCCGAAACTCACGGCGACAGCTGTACGCGACCCGCAAGGCAAGATTCAGGTCGAGACCAAGCCCGTAAATTCCATTAGCGATAGATTTCCCATTTTGAAAAAGCCCTTTTTGCGCGGTACAGTGTCGCTGATTGAGTCGCTCGTTATCGGCATGAAGTCGCTGTCCTATTCGGCCAAGATGGCCGGCGAGGAGGATGAACAGCTGTCCGACAAGGAAATGGCGGGCACGATTGTCTTTGCCCTGGCTTTAGCCAGTATTCTTTTTATTGCCATTCCTACAGGGGCGGCCAAACTGATTCATGGTGCCACGGAAGACCCCGTGGTGTTGAATCTCTTGGAAGGCTGCCTGCGGCTGGTGATTTTCCTCCTGTATATCTGGGGGATTTCCCGTATGAAGGACATTCGCCGCGTGTTCCAGTATCATGGGGCAGAGCATAAGACGATTTTCTGCTATGAGGCAGGTCTGCCATTGACGGTGGAAAATGTGCAGAAGTTCCCGCGCCTGCATCCGCGTTGTGGCACGAACTTTTTGCTGATTGTCATGCTCGTGTCCATCTTTGTGTTTGCATTCCTGGGCTGGCCCTCCTTATGGGAGCGCATTGCCAGCCGCATCCTGCTGCTGCCGGTGGTGGCCGGAATTTCCTATGAGATTATAAGGCTTGCCGGGCGCAGTCAGAACAGCCTGATTCAGACAGCTATCCGTCCGGGGCTTTGGCTGCAATATCTGACCACCCGCCCGCCCGATGACGAAATGGTGGAAGTAGCGATTGAATCGCTGAAGGCGGTTCTGCCCGAGGAAGAAATTTTAGAAGGTACGCCGGATTATATCCATAAGGCAGAGGCTGAAAATGAAGTGGCGGATAACGCTCCTGTGGCCGCTGCTGTTACAGAATGAGTTTGAGGTGAAATAAGTGCTGGAAAAACTCCAAGCCGTTGAAGATAAATTTTTGGAACTGGAATCGCTGATCAGCGACCCGGATGTGATTGCCGATATGAGCCGCTGGCAGAAGTACAGCAAGGAACATGCCAGCCTGGCGCCTATCGTGGAAAAATTCCGCGAGTATAAGGAAGTGGTCAAGGGCATTGACGAAGCCAAGGCCATGTTTGATGAATCCTTGGATGATGAAATGCGCAAGTTTGTCGAAGAAGAACTGGCTGAACTAAAGGCGCAGAAGGAAGTCCTCGATAACGAGCTGCCTATTTTGCTGCTGCCCAAAGACCCAAATGACGATAAAAACGTCATCGTGGAAATCCGCGGCGGCGTTGGCGGAGAGGAGGCGGCGCTCTTTGCCGGCGACCTGTTCCGCATGTATGGCCGCTATGTGGAAAAGCAGGGCTGGAAAATGGAAATCATTGACGCGAATGCTACAGAGCTTGGCGGCTATAAGGAAATTTCCTTTATGGTCACGGGCTTTGGTGCCTATAGCAAGCTCAAATACGAAAGCGGCACCCATCGCGTACAGCGCGTGCCGGCAACCGAATCCGGCGGGCGCATTCATACCTCGGCGGTGACGGTGGCGGTACTGCCCGAAGCCGAAGATGTGGACGTGGATATCAACCCCAACGATTTGCATATTGACCTGTACTGTGCGTCCGGTGCGGGCGGCCAGCACGTTAACCGTACGGAAAGTGCCATCCGCATCACCCATATTCCCACGGGCATTGTGGTGCAGTGTCAGGACGAGCGCTCCCAGCTCAAGAACAAGGACAAGGCCATGAAGGTCCTGCGGGCAAGGCTGCTCGACAAGGCACAGCAGGAACAGATGGACAGCATTTCGGCTGACCGCAAAAATCAGGTGGGCAGCGGCGATAGAAGTGAGCGCATCCGCACCTATAATTTCCCGCAGGGGCGGGTTACCGACCATCGCATCGGCCTGACTTTGCATCGCATTGATGCAGTGCTTGCCGGTGACCTCGACGAAATCTTAAATGCCCTGATTACTGCCGACCAGGCAGAACGGCTGAAACAGGTGAAATAATGGCAGGAAATGAAATATGGACAATCGGCCGTATCCTCAAATGGACGGAGGATTACTTTGCCCAAAAGGGCATTGAAAATCCCCGCTTGGACGCAGAGGTCTTGCTCGGCCATGTCCTGCACAAACAGCGGATTTACCTCTATGTGCATTTTGACGAACCCTTGCAGGCGGCAGAACTGGCGGCTTTTCGCGAGATGATTAAGCAACGCATCAATCATGTGCCGGTTGCTTATATCTTAGGTGAAAAAGAATTTATGGGCCTGACCTTTAAGGTCACGGAAGCGACCTTGGTGCCGCGCCCCGATACGGAAATCCTCGTGCAGGGTGCCGTGGAAAGGCTGCGCCAGTTAGGGCAGGAAAAGCCGCAGATTGCCGATATCGGTACCGGTACAGGCGCGGTGGGACTAAGTGTCCTGCATTTTGTAAAAGATGCGGAACTTGATACCGTGGATATTTCGCCCAAGGCAAGAGAAGTGGCTGAGGAAAATGCAGCCAGCCTGGAACTTGCGGACAGGGCGCATTTCTTTACCGGGGATTTGCTGGCTCCCCTGCAGGGAAAGATGTATACGGCAATCCTATCCAATCCGCCCTATATCCCTGCGAAGGATATTGCGGGCTTAGCGGCAGATGTGCGGGTTAGTGAGCCGCATACGGCATTGGACGGCGGCGAGGACGGGCTGGACTTTTACCGCCGGCTTTGCGCCGAAGCTCCTGCTATGCTAAATAAGGGCGGCTTTATGGCCTTTGAAGTGGGCATTGAGCAGGCACAGGCCGTGGCGGTTCTGGCCAAGGAAAATCCGCTGATTGAACGGACAGAAATCTTAAAGGACTATGCGGGCATTGATCGGGTAGTTGTGGCATGGAAAAAAGAGGCATGACAAGATAAATGGAAACCAAGCTGATTCAGATAGATAATGTAAAAGCACAAAAAGAAGCGCTTCACGCCGCCGGCGAGCTTATCCGTCAGGGAGAGGTCGTGGCGTTTCCGACGGAAACGGTGTATGGATTAGGCGCCAATGGCCTGGATGCCGACGCCTGTGCCAAGATTTATCAGGCTAAGGGACGTCCTTCGGACAATCCCTTGATTCTCCATGTGGCCAACCGCTCCATGATTGACCAAATTGCGGCCATGATTCCCGAAAAGGCCGAAAAGCTCATTGCCGCCTTTTGCCCCGGCCCCATCACCTTGATTCTGCCCCGCAAGAGCATTGTGCCCGACCGGATTACCGGCGGTCTGGCGACAGTCGGCGTGCGTATGCCGGAACATGATGTGGCACGTGCGCTGATTGCCGCAGCCGGCGTGCCCATCGCCGCCCCTTCGGCCAATATCTCCGGGCGTCCCAGCCCCCCCACGGCAGAGTCGGTCTTGGTGGATATGGAGGGAAAAATCCCCATGATTCTCGATGGCGGCGCCTGTGATTTCGGCGTGGAATCCACCATTGTGGATGCGTCGGGGGATAAGGCCGTTATCCTGCGCCCGGGCGCGATTACGAAAGAAATGCTCGAAGAAGTGCTGGGCGCGGGCAGCGTCATTATCGACCCCGCACTCGTGGGCGCAGATTCCGTGCCCAAGGCACCGGGCATGAAATACACCCACTATGCGCCCAAGGCACCCCTGACCATGATTGAGGGCATGCCGACCCGCATGGCACGCGCTTTTCGGCGGGAAATTGAGCGCTTGCAGGATGAAGGCCATAAGGTCGGCGTGATTGCAAGTCATGAGGTGCTGCAGGAACTTTGTGATATAGTTCCGGCAGATCTGATGGCAGATTACGGCCATCAGGGACAGCTGCCCGCCATTGCAGCCAATATCTATGAGGCCTTGCGCAGCTTTGATGAAAAAGAAGCCGATATTCTGTTGGGGGAGGGAACGACCTCGGAAGGATTGGGGCTGGCGATTATGAATAGGCTGCATAAGGCTAGTGGGTTTCGGACGATAAACGCATGAGATTAGCGTTAGGTTAGTGCGTGCTGGCACCAGTGCTTACTTTTGGGCTTCCGCGCAAATGGCTCCTTCGGTAATGCCGTTTTATTAGTTGCCTACTCCGGTCACCACGTCGCGGCTTTCAACTTTGTATTCAGGATTTTTCTTTTGGGAGCCAGCCTGCGGCAGTGCGCTCCACCCCAAAAGCAAGCACTGGTGCCAAGCTCATTGGGATGTTACAGCCTTTTCGCGCTTGCTGTTACGATTTATATGAAACTGAAAGTTCCTTGCAGGATGATGCAGGGAACTTTTTCGTATACGCAAATGCGTAGATAAAAGGAAAAGCAATGCGACAGCGAGCGGCGGGCGGGGGATGTCTGGCTGAAGCGTAAGGCTTGGAGCGTTAAGAAATATTTTTTGCCATACCGCTGTTTTGGCTGGGAAAGTCTACTGTTTGAGCGGAGCGAGTTTTGACTTTCCTGGCTAATGAATTAAGGGCAAAAAATATTTTAGCTCCAGGCATTAGCGGAAGACAGATATCCCCCGCCCGCCGCGCCTTGTACCTCGAACTCAATACCTCGAACTGAAAGAAAACTTTACTCGCAGGCAGGAAACTGCCTGTTAAAATAGAATTATTCCTATAAAACGCAATATTCGAAAAGATTCTAAGGAGGGAAAACTTATGTTTTTTATGAAGTCGGTAAAAGGCAAATTGACGGCCCTGTTTGTGGCGGTCAGTGTCTTTGCTACGATGGCGGTGGGCTGTTATTTTCTGTACGTCACCATCACAGATAACGATAAGTTAGTGGAAGAATATCGCAAGGAATTGGCTGAGCATTATGATAGGGAATTGCGCTTGCAGACAGAGGGCGTGGTTTCCTCGCTGAACGGCATTTATGCGCGTCAGCAGTCTGGGGAATTAACTGAAGCGCAGGCAAAGGCAATGTGCTTGGATGTCCTGCGTGCCGTGCGCTATGATGAGGGCAAGGGTTATTTCTTTGCCGATGAAAAGAACACGGGCATCTGCGTGGCTCATGCCGGCAACCGCAGTGCTGAAGGCAAGATGCGCCGGGGGGAAAAAGACCCCAATGGCGTTCCTTACATGGAAAATATGTTAAAAGAAGGCCAGAAGGATGGCGGCGGTTTTGTCGACTTTTCCTACCCGAAACCGGGCGAAAGCCAGCCTCTGCCCAAACGCAACTATGTTATGGAATTCAAGCCCTATGGCTGGATTGTCGGTACCGGCTCCTGGATTGACTACATTGACGCAGAAGCTGCTAAATACATGAAGGCAAATCAGGAAGCGCTCTATAAGAAAATCATGATTTCGGCCATTATCATTGTGGTTGTATCGGTAATCATGGCCGCTTTGGGCGTTAAGATTGCCCAGAGTTTCGGCGACCCCATCAGCTTTGTGACGGGCAGATTGCAGAAATTTGCGCATGGCGATTATCGGGCAGAACCCGTTAAGCCGGAATATACGGCGCGTGAAGACGAAATCGGCGAGATGGTGGAAATCCTCAAGGTCCTGGGCGGCAATATGCGTCAGCTCATGGGCTCCATCAAGGAATCTGCTGACCAGGTGGCCAATGATGCCGCACAGCTCAATGAAATGACCACCCAGTCGGCGGCAGCCAGCCAGCAGGTGGCTGAATCCATCACCGATGTAGCCGGAGCAACCAACAAACAGCTGTCCGCTATCGACGATGCTTCCCAGTCCATGGATACCTTGATGGAACGCATTGGCGGCATGGCACATAATGCCCGCCGGGCTGCTGTGGAAACCCAGCAGGCGACGGAAAAGGCACAGAACGGCAATCAGGTAGTTACCCGTACCGTCAAGGATATGGCAAGGCTCTCGGAAGTCGTGGGTGAATCGGCACGTGTGGTTAACAGCCTGGGCGAGCGTTCTGATACCATCGGACGCATTACCGATACCATTTCCGGCATTGCGGAACAGACGAACCTGCTGGCTCTGAACGCCGCTATCGAGGCGGCACGTGCCGGCGATGCAGGTCGGGGCTTCGCCGTAGTGGCTGATGAAATCCGCAAGCTGGCTGCCCAGTCGGAAGAAGCAGCGAGCCAGATTGCCGGCCTTATCGGACAGATTCAGAGCGAAACCCAGCAGGCAGTCAGCAGCATGAACGAAGGCACGGAAAATCTGGCTACGGCGAAAGACAGCGTTGAGGAAACCGGCCGGGAATTCTCCGCTATCGTGGAACTGGTCGAAAAGATTTCCAATCGTTCCCAGCAGATTGCTTCTGCTTCCAAGGAAGCAACGGACAATGCGGAATCCTGCCAGTCGGCTATTCGCGATATTGAGGAAATGAGCCGCAGCGTGGTGTCCAATTCCGAAACCGTATCGGCGGCAACCGAGGAGCAGTCTGCATCTGTCCATGAAATGAATACCAACAGTGAGCAGCTTGCGAAAATGGCCGGCATGCTGCAGGATGAAGTGCAGAAGTTCAAAGTGTAACAAAGTCCATAAATCGGAATAGCCGCTCCATTTACGGGAGCGGCTATCCTATGGTAAAATATTCATGTGTAGTCAATTTAATTTTAGGAGGTAGTAACGTATGAGCAAATATGCAGGAACCCAGACCGAGAAGAATTTGGAAGCCGCCTTTGCCGGGGAAAGCCAGGCGCGCAACAAGTACACCTACTATGCTTCAAGAGCCAAGAAAGATGGCTTTGAGCAGATTGCTGCCTTGTTTTTAAAAACTGCCGACAACGAAAAGGAACATGCCAAGATGTGGTTCAAGGAACTACATGATGGTGCTGTACCTGATACGGCAACGAATCTTAAGGACGCTGCCGATGGGGAAAACTACGAATGGACGGATATGTACGCAGGCTTTGCCAAGACTGCCGAAGAAGAAGGCTTTAAGGAATTGGCGGCGAAGTTCCGTCTGGTGGCCGACATTGAAAAGCATCATGAGGAACGCTATCGTGCCCTGCTGAAAAATGTGGAAGCGCAGGAAGTGTTCCAAAAGAGCGAAGTAAAAGTTTGGGAATGCCGCAACTGCGGACATATCGTGGTGGGCACCAAGGCACCGCAGATTTGCCCGGCATGCGCACATCCGCAGAGTTACTTCGAGGTTCATGCGGAGAATTACTAAGTTCTCTGACAGATAAGCGTGCCCGGCGTGACCGCGATGCTTTGCCAGTCTGCGCTTAGACCGTAAGCTAAAACAAATTTTGACCTTTTAATAAAATAGCTCTAAAAGCCATAAACTCGCTGTGCTCAGACAAATGGCTTTTAGAGCTATTTTTTGGTATGGTCAAAATTAGTTTCTTAACGCTTACGGTCAAACGCTCCGCTTTGGCAAAGCATCATGGCCACGCCGGGAAGGTCAGGATGGTGTAATTGTGTGTATGTTACACAGATGTGATAAGGCGCCCGCGGGGCAGGTAATATTTTTCCTTCGCCATAGACAGGCTTGTCAAAAGCTACGGAAAAACATCACCAGCCCCGCGGGCTTAGTCTTGCTTGATTATGTTTTTATCGGCGAAGGATGGCAAGAATTGCTTCGCCGATTTCGTCGGTTTTGGCTGTGCCGCCCAAGTCGGGTGTGAGCGTCTTTTTCTCCTGCAGCAGCGTTTCAATGGCGTCGATGACCTTCGTGCCCCATTCTTCCTGGCCGAAGAAGTCGAGCATCTGGCTGACGCTCCAGATGGCGGCGAGGGGATTGGCTAACCCTTTGCCCGCGATATCCGGGGCACTGCCGTGGATGGGCTCAAACATGCTGGGGAATTGGCGTTCCGGATTGAGGTTGGCGCCGGCAGCAAGGCCCATGCCGCCAGCAATGGCGGCGCCTAAATCCGTGAGGATATCGCCAAAGAGATTGCTGGTCACGACAATCTGGAAGCGGGCGGGATTCTTGACGAAGAACATGCTGGCGGCATCGACCATGAGGCTGGAGGTTTCGACTTCGGGATATTCCTTGCCGACCTCGGCAAAGATTTCATTCCAAAAGACCATGGAGTAACCAAGGGCGTTGGCCTTGCTGACATTGGTCAAGGTCTTGCCTTCTTTTTTGGCCAGCTCGTAGGCATAACGGATAACGCGCTCACAGCCTTTGCGCGAGAAAACGCCGGTCTGCAGGGCGATTTCCTGCTCCGTGCCGGGATAAAGGCGGCTGCCGACGTTGGCGTATTCTCCTTCACTGTTCTCGCGTACGACAATCATGTCGATATCTTCTTCCTTGACATCTTTGAGGGGGCAGGGCGCACCTTTGAGAAGTTTTACCGGGCGCAGGTTGATGTATTCGTCAAAGCCCTTGCGGATTTTTAAGAGCAGACCTTGCAGGGAAACATCATCGGGCACGCCGGGATAGCCGACAGCACCTAAGTAAATGGCGTCAAAATCCTTGAGCATGGAGAGGCCGTCTTCGGGCATCATTTTGCCTTCTTTAAGGTAATATTCACAGCCCCAGGGAAAATCGGTAAATTCCACCTGAAAACTGCCGTCCATTTGGGCAATACCCGTGAGGACTTTTTTGCCCTCGTTGATGACGTCTGGGCCAATGCCGTCGCCGGCAATTACGGCAATTTTATACGTTTGCATCGTAAAACCTTCTTTCTATAAAACAACACATATTTATATTCGTTATGAAGATGGGAAAAACCTTGTCGGGATTTGCATTATGTTAAAAATCGTTGAAAAGGCGCCCGCGGCTGCTGGTAATATTTTCCTTCGCCATAGACAAATTTGTCAAAAGCTGCGGAAAACATCACCAGCCTCCGTGGGCTTAGTTCGTTGCAATCCGATCAGTAAAAATGCCGTTGAAAAACATCTGATTTGCTTGCGATGAATAATATACTGTGCTATACTAAAATCATAGCTAGACACCTTGGCGAGAGGTGTTCAATCTATATCGCGAAAGCATTGGTACAAAAAAAGGAAGCCCCCGACGGAGCTGCTAAACTAGCCGTCGGGGGCTTCTTGCATAATTAACGGCTATGCCAGACCGGGCCTAGTTGCCCAAAATTAACGTGATAAGCAGGTCTAGGCACTTGGTAACGTAATTGGCGAGTACGCTACCCATAACCGCTATCACAAAATCGCGAAATTGCATCAGTACAACCCTCCTTCCCGTTGTGGGAGATCCCTAGAGGGGGCAGAGCAACAAAAACATTATAGCATATAATGTTGATTTAGTATCGAAAATTCAGTTGTTAAGAAAATAGATGAGGTGCTTTATGAGTCAGGAACTTACGGAATTACAGCAGCAGATTGTGCGCTTTTATCATCATAATCCCTTTGTGGAATATCTTCATATTCAGGTACAGCCTTTGCCCACGGGGGAAGTGCGGCTGGAACTGCCCATTGACGAGGTGCATACCAATTTGTACGGCATTGCCCATGGTGGTGTGCTCATGACGATGGCCGACACAGCTATGGGTGCGGCATGTCTGGCCTGCAATAAAAAGGTGGTCACCATCAGTTTGACTACGGACTTTTTGCATGCGGTGCCATTGACGGCCAAGGTAGTCACGACGGCGAAGGTTCTGCATGACGGGCGGCATACCATGACCTGTGAAAGTGAACTCAAAAGCGAGGATGGCAAGATTTTTGCCAAGGCGCATGGGAATTTCTATGTGCTGGGCAAGTTTGTTGAGGAAGGGAACGAGGACGCATGAAGAAGGATATCAAGGAACTGCTGACTTTTATCAAGGAGGCGCCTACGCCTTATCATACCGTGGCGGCATCGGCTAAACGGCTGGAGGAAGCCGGTTTTAGGGAATTAAAGCTCAGTGAACATTGGCAGCTGCAGCCCGGTGGGCGGTATTTTGTCAAGGTTTTTGATTCCACGTTGCTGGCTTTTGCCTTGGGAACGGAAGGTGGCCCGCTTAGAATCGCGACAGCGCATACAGATTTTCCGTGTTTCCGTCTGAAACCGCAGCCGGAAATCTTGGAAGATGGTTATGGTGTTCTCAATGTGGAAAAATACGGTGGTATGATGCTGCGTACCTGGCTGGACCGACCTTTGGCACTGGCAGGCAAGGTTGCTTTACGCAGTGCTGACCCCTTTGCGCCGCAGGTGCGATTGGTTGATTTCAACCGTCCGTTGTTCACGATTCCCTCGCTCGCTATTCATATGGACAGGGAGGTAAATACTGAGGGGAAGCTGAATGTGCAGAGTGATATGCTGCCGTTGGCAGCAGTAGGTGAGGATGAACTTACGGAAGATTTTTTCCGTGACTGGCTGGCTGCGGAGCTGAATGTGGAACAGGAGGATATTCTTTCCTATGAGTTGTCGGTTTATCCTTATGAGGAAGGGAGTCTGTGCGGGGTATATGAGGATTTCGTTTCCTCCCCAAGACTCGACAATCTGACTTCGGTACTGGCCTGCCTGCAGGGGATTATGGCTGTGGACACGGCGAAAATGACCGGTTTGCGGTTGGTGGCGCTCTTTGATAATGAGGAAGTGGGCAGCCAGACCAAGCAGGGGGCAGGTTCGGCGGTATTGCTGCAGGTGTTGGAGCGAATTTATCTCGCCTTGGGCAAGTCCCGTGAAGAATTGCCGGCGGATATTGCCGCAGGCTTTATGCTCTCCGTGGATGTAGCCCATGCTTTGCATCCGAACTTCATGAATAAGAGTGACCCCACCAACAAGACGGTGCTGGGCGACGGTGTTGTGTTAAAGCAGGCGGCAAGTCAGTCTTATGCCGGCGATACGGAAGCGGTGGCCATCGTGCGGGGCGTTTGCGAAGCTTACGATATTCCCTGGCAGCATTTTGTCAACCGCAGCGACAGCCGGGGCGGCTCGACCTTAGGCTCCATTGCCTCGGCGCTTGTCCCTTTGCGTACCATGGATATTGGCGTACCACTGCTGGCCATGCACTCCGCGCGGGAGCTCATGCATGTCAATGACCAGCGGGCACTTGCGAAACTGATTAAACAGATTCTTGCCTGAGTGCACAGAAAATATAATCCGAAAACAATCAAAATCGTCAAAAAATTACTTGCTTTTTCCGAAGGGTTAGCCCATAATGTAATTAGGAGAAATATCTGTTTGGACTGTTTAGCGGTTCAGAGATAAAGGAGGAAGATGAACATGGATGTCAATATGATTTCTTCTTTGTCGCAGACTTCGGCCGCAGTGAAGGCGAACTATACCAAGAGTACGACCACGACGACCAATGAAGCGACGAAGGAAAGTACAACCACCAGTACCGAGGCTTTTTCGGTGGATATTTCCGCTGAAGCCAAGAAAGCATCCACGGCGCTGGGCAAACTCACCAGTGAGCAGGTAGATGCCCTGCAGGATGGCATTAACAAGAGCTATCAGCTGATGATTAAGACCCTCACGGAGCAGAATGCGAAGTTGCAGGGCTATCTCGATGAAGGCATTGGCCAGCTCAATTTTGATGGAATCCTGTTCGGCACGGACAAATTTGCCCTGCCACCAGTCGGAACCACGCCGGAAGAAGCTGCTGAAGCCATTGGCGAAGGCGGAGCGTATTCCGTTGACAGCGTAGCTACCCGCATCATGGACATGGCAACGGCTATTGCGGGCGGTGACCCGGAAAAGCTCCAGCAGATGCAGGCAGCTGTCGAAGAAGGGTTCAAGCAGGCAGGTCTTGTTTGGAAGGATGCTATGGGACAGGACGAAATGCCCCAGATTACCAAAGACACGCAGGCTGAGATTACCAACCGTTTCAACAAGCTTTATGAAGAAATGGGCGTTAAGCAGACAGCTAAGATGGAAGAATAAGAACTTACAGCGGCCGCTACGGGGAAATAGCGGCCGCTTTTTATGTGCTTTTTGTGGGAAAATATTTACGAAAATCGTTTTCAATTATGCGTAGGTGTGGTATAGTAAGGGAAGTTACTATTACTTTTCTGTTATAGATAGAAAGAAGGCTGCTTATGAGTATCCGTATCGGTATTTTAGGTTATGGTAATTTGGGCCGCGGCGTGGAATGCGCAGTAAAGGCCAATGATGATTTGGAACTGGTGGCGGTATTTACCCGCCGTGACCCGGCCCTGCTGACCATCAAGACGCCCGGTGTTCCCGTGGTCAATGTCAGCGATGTGGAAGAATGGGAAGATAAAATCGATGTCATGATTCTCTGCGGCGGCAGTGCTACTGACCTGCCGGTGCAGACGCCGCACTATGCGAAACTCTTTAACGTGGTGGACAGCTTCGATACCCATGCACGGATTCCTGAGCATTTTGCTAATGTGGATAAGGCTGCCAAGGAAAACGGCCATGTAGGCATCATTTCCGTAGGCTGGGACCCGGGCCTGTTCTCGCTTGCCCGCGTATACAGCAACGCCATCCTGCCGAACGGCAAGGATTACACCTTCTGGGGCCGTGGCGTATCGCAGGGACATTCCGATGCCATTCGCCGCATTGAAGGCGTAGCCGATGCCCGTCAGTACACGGTGCCGGTAGAAAAGGCACTGGCATCCGTCCGTGCAGGTGAAAATCCGGAACTCACGACGCGCGAAAAACATACCCGTGAGTGCTATGTGGTACTTGAAGAAGGTGCTGATGCGGCTAAGGTTGAGCAGGAAATCAAGACCATGCCCAACTACTTTGCTGAATACGACACGACGGTGCATTTCATCAGCCAGGAAGAACTGGACAAGAATCACAAGGGACTGCCCCACGGCGGCAGCGTAATCCGTTCCGGTATTACGGGAAATGATGGGGAAAACAAGCATGTGATTGAGTTCAAGCTCGACCTCGATTCCAATCCGGAATTTACGACCAGCGTGCTCGTTTGCTATGCACGCGCTGCTTATCGCCTGGCCAAAGAAGGCGTGACGGGCTGCAAGACGGTGCTCGATATTGCGCCGAGCTATCTGTCGGCTAAGTCCGGTGAGGAACTGCGGGCACACCTGCTTTAATTACCACCATGGGTTCGTGGCGCAAGGCGGTGCGGGCAGAGCACTGTTCACGCGCTGCTTAGACCTCTGGCTAAAAAGACTTTATTTGCTATTCGCGGCTGAAAAATCTAAACTCGCTTCGCTCAGACAGTAGATTTTTCAGCCGCCGCAAATAAAGTCTTTTTTTACGCCAGCGGTCAAACGCATCGCTTAGAACAGTGCTCTGCCCGCACCTCGCATCTGTGGCAATCTGGACGGTTGGTGCTCTGTGGTGCGCAGGATAATGATGTTTACGCCTCGCTTCGCATTGGCGTGCGGTAGTGCAGATGGGGCGAAAAGCTGCATAAGTGAAGGTGGAATGGCTAGAGGGAAGAACAGCGCATAAGCGAGGGTGCAACTCCCCCAGCCGTTCCGCCAAGACTAGCCATTCAATAAAATAACGATGTAAACCAACAGGGAAATAAGCTATAATAGAGACAGTAACTAATCGAAGGGACGAACCGTTAAGTAGTCAAAAATATTGATAAATATGTATATAAGTGGACAAAAGTCTTAGATACATATGCTTAATGGGCTGTTTCAAGCCCCAGTGACCGTGTTCAGCGAAAGCTTTTTGCGGGATGAACTAAGTTATCGGGATAAGTTAAAGACTCACCTGCGGATGTAAACCATCAGTCCGCTGCTCTGAGAGTGCCAACCAAGAAACACCGCTAATGTCCTGCGGTGATAACAGGGAAACACATGAGCTTCCTGACGACATGGGCAAGAAGGAAAATTCTCCTGTAAAGGAAGGTGGCAGAGATGCCCACAATTAAGAAATATGCGTTCGTTCTGGACGCAGAAGGGAAACGACTTGACCCAACTATCGAGCAGAATGCCTGGCGGCTTATCCGTCAGCATAAAGCTCGGCTGGTATCGAAGTTCCCGATGGTAATTCAACTAAATAAAGTCGTGGACAACCCAAATAACGATGAAATACGCTGTGGCATTGACGATGGTGCGAATCATGTTGGACTTGCGTTGGTTCAAAAGTGTTTGACCAAAAACAAGGTTGTCTTTAAGGGAACTATCGAGCAACGCAAGGACGTCAAGCATTTGCTGACCGTTCGCCGTGGCTACCGCAGGTATCATAGATACCATAAGCAGTACCGCCCTGCAAGGTTCTTCAATCGTGCGTCTTCACGAAGAAGCGGCAGATTGATGCCGTCGATAATTCAGCGAAAACAAGCGATGCTTCGCGTAATCGACAGGCTCCGGCAATGGATTCGCATTGACGGCTACTGGTTGGAAGATGTGAAAATTGACATTCGGGCTTTGACGGACGGATACAAGCCTTACCGTTGGCAGTATCAGAGGTCAAACCGTCTGGACAACAATCTGCGTCTTGCAGCCATCTATCGTGACGGCTGCAAGTGCATGGAATGCGGCAAGGTCAAAACTCGTTTTGAGGTACATCACATTACTCCGCGAGAGGCTGGCGGTACAGATACCATTAGCAATCTGATAACACTTTGCCCCAACTGTCATGCTAGAACATTTAGCAGGGAATCACAGTTTGCAGATAGGTACTACGCTTTGATTGGTTCCGCAGGTCATGTCGAAGGGCTTGATGACGCCCAGCGTGTTATGCAGGGCAAGCATTGGTTCAGGGGACAGTTGCAGTTACGAGGTTCGTTGGTTTTGACAACTGGTGGTGACACCGCCAATAAACGTGAAGATTGGAATATTTCCAAGAATCATGCCAATGACGCAGTTTGTATAACCGATTTGAAGCCTGAAAATATAGGCGTTGGGGAATGGAGCATTAAGCCTATGCGTCGAAAAAGCAAGGCTGGCGTTGATGAGGTTTGCGGTTTCCGTCATCGGGATTATGTGACCTACACTTATCGCAATGGCGAAACTCATACGGGTTATGTCACAGCGATGTATCCTGACAAAAATCAGTTAAACTTCCAATCATCCACAAAGCATTGCAAACGGGTTAATGCTCTGAAGACAAGGCTTTTGTGGAGATTTAATAAGATTTATTGGCTCAAATGTGCTTAGATATGTATATTCGAGTATATTTGGCTATATTTTTAGAAGGGAGGGATGACCAATGGCGATAAAGGCCCCCACCGCCCCCACACCCCCTACGCCGCCCAGCGTACCGGGTGTAACCTTGAAGGATGGTGGCACCACGCAGGAAACAAATATTCCCAAGGATAAGCAGCAGACCGGCGACGAGCAGGCAGAAGCGCAGGCGCGGCAGGCCGTAGCGCGTGGGGATGGAGCTTTATCCAAAACCACCCAGGCTAAGCCGGAGAAACCGGCAAAGACGAATAAGCCTGTGGATGCCAGCGGCGGTGCGTCACAGGAAAATCAGGCAAGTTCCGTACAGGTTATCCCTGCTCAGAATGGTCTGAATGAAGAAAATCCCCGCCAGCAGGCCATGGAAGATGCCAAGGCGCAGACCCAATCGCAGACGCAGGCTGAAAGCCCCCATAATGGCTGGGAACAATTTGCCTCTCATGGTGCCGTTTTTTGGGGGGCGGTACTCGTATTGATGAGTGTGGTGGTCTGGTTCGGCATTCGCAAAATCATGGCGCGCAAGGATGGGAAAAAAGGTGCGCTAAGCTTTGCGGATATTGACGGTGCAGCAGCACCTGTGCCGCTGCCGGACAAAGGCGGCAAAAACAGCAGCAAATCCGTACCGCGCAAATCCTCCCGCAATCGTGAACAAGTGGA
>CADAAS010000036.1 GCA_902785885.1 Pseudoselenomonas ruminantium | reverse complement strand
AAAGGAGGTCTGCGGCAGGTAGAAGCTGTGTGCCCAAAGGGAGAGAAAGGTCAGCACGCCCAGCGTGGAAAGGCGCAGGGCGCTGGATTCATAGTCCTCAGTGAGCCGGGCAAAATGCAGATGTGCCCGATAGGCAAGGTAGATAAAGAGCGAAAAGCCCGCGATGATGAGCAGCGTGGGCAAAAGCCCCAGATTGGACTGGATAAAGTCAATGCTCTCATTGTAGTTGGTCAGGTACAGGGCCATCAGCGAGGCTGGTGTCAGGCAGTGCCAGAACAGGCAGTAGTAGACCCACTGGATAAAGGGAATCGCAAGGCCGGCAAAGTTCAAAAGCGCCATGAATAGGGAACTTATCTTTACATGGCCGAGCCGGGAAAGAACGCTTTCAATGCTCATCATGAGCACAAAAGCAGCGGTTCCCACAACGAAGTCGAAACAGATTTTTGACTGATACCAGCCGGTATTGTAGGTCCAGGCATAGAGCAGCGGGAATGTCATGCTCCAGCCCAGGCTGGTCAGGAGATTGGGCAAAGCTGCCCGGCTGAAGATGGATACCCTTGTGGCGTACTGTGTCAGCACCAAGGCGGCGATAACCGGCAAAAGAATGGGCATAAAGTATTTTGCGCCCATATCCTGGCCGATATCGATGTAAAAGGCGACAAGACAGCAGAAATAGCTGGCCGCAGCGGCAAGGCGGCGGATAAAGGCATCCTGCTGATTGCTGGTTATGGTCATAAACATTCTTCCTTTATATGTAATGAAAATCCAACGACAATTTTACACGAATTTAACGGCATAGTCAATTTATAGAAAAAGGACATGTGTCCGAAAAATAATGATATAAAGAAAAAAATCATTAAATTTCTGTATTACGAAATAGTTTTATGCTTGACTTTTTGACAGGAATGTATTAATATTGTAGTTGTAAAAATTTAGAAATGAGGGAGTTCTTATGGACAAAAAAGATTCATTGCGTTTGGAGAATCAGCTTTGTTTCCCCTTGTATGCCTGCGCCCGGGAAGTCGTTAAGGCATACCGTCCTCACCTCGATGTGTTAGGCCTTACCTACACTCAGTACATTACCATGATGGTCCTTTGGGAAGAGGGCAAAGTCAGTGTACGGGATTTGGGCAGGAAACTTCATCTTGATTCGGGGACACTCACGCCGCTTCTGAAAAAGCTGGAAAGCAAGGGATATTTGAAGCGGGAACGTTCCACGGTGGATGAACGGGTAGTTATTGCTTGCATTACGGAGGAAGGTCGTAAGCTGAAGCGGGCAGCTGCCAAGGTTCCTCAGGCCATGTCAAAGGAAATCACCGATTTCCCCATGGAAGATGCACAGGAGCTTTATCGTCTGCTGTACAAGCTGATTGGGCTTTTGGAAGTCTGCAACAGTCAGCTGGATGCAAAAAATTAATAAGCCTGCATAGCGGCAGAATCGCTGGATTCTGCCGTATTTTTGTGCAAGAATATCGTTGGCTGTCGATTTTTGTCGTTGCGTAAAGGTTCGTTATTTGCTACAATATATACCGTTACGACAATAAACAACCACAAGATGTAGAGGGGGCGTGAGGGACTACCGCAAGATAGCGGTATCCATGGAATATGAATTTAAAAACAGTTACGAAGCGTTCTGGGCATACGGTGCCCTATAACCGGGAAAAAATCTACAATGCGATTTTGGGCGCCAATAAGGATGCTGGCAAGAAGATGACAGAAAAAGACGTGGACGAAGTTACCAGCCAGGTTGAATGGGATATTCAGGACCGGGAAAACGTCAGCGTTGAGGAAATTCAGGATATTGTAGAACAGGAACTCATGAAGTATGATTTTTACGATATCGCCAAGAAGTATATTACCTACCGCCAGAAGCATGCGGAACGCCGTATTGCGCAGAAACACCTCATGTCCTCCTATAAGGATATTTTCTTTGCCGATGCTGTGGATGTGGATTCCAAGCGCGACAATGCCAATATCAATACGGATGCCTCCATGGGCATTATGCTGAAGCTGGGCGCTGAGGGGGCCAAGCATTTCGTGGATAACTATGTGCTTACCGATGAGTTCCGCGAAGCGGACAAGGAAAACTGGATTCATATTCACGATAAGGACTTCTCGCTGATTACCTTTAATTGCTGCCAGATCGACCTGCTGAAGCTCTTTAGGGGGGGATTCTCCACAGGGCATGGTTTCCTGCGTGAGCCGAATTCCATTCGTTCTTATGCGTCGCTGGCTGCAATTGCCATCCAGTCGAACCAGAATGACATGTTTGGCGGCCAGGCCATCAATGCCTTTGACTATGCCATGGCCGATGGCGTGCGCAAGTCCTTCCGCAAGGCGGTTATCAGTGAGGCGCATAAGGCCCTGATGTATCAGTTTGATGACCATGACTTTGGCACGGAAACAGAATTTAAGGCTGTGTTTAAGCCGGCCATGGATTTTAGTGCCTGCAGCTATACCGAAAAGAAGGAAGACCTGCGGGCAGCCGAGTCTGAACAGGCTATTAAAAAGGCGCTGGAAACGGTAATGGCAGAACATTATCATCTGCCTGTGGACGAAGCTGCCCGCCTGGCACGCAATGTTTATCGCCTGGCTTGCGCTGATGTGGTGGAGGAAACCCATCAGGCCATGGAGGCGATGATTCATAACTTCAATACCCTGCACAGCCGTGCAGGTGCGCAGGTGCCGTTTAGCTCGCTGAACTACGGCATGGATATCAGTCCTGAGGGCCGCTTGGCTACTCGCGAGGTCTTGAATGCCATTTGGGCCGGGCTGGGCAATGGGGAAACGCCGATTTTCCCGATTTCGGTATTCCAGTTAAAGTCCGGGGTCAACTACAATCCCGAAGACCCCAATTACGATTTGTTCCAGCAGGCTTGCAAGGTCAGTGCCAAGCGCTTGTTCCCGAACTTTGTGAACATCGATGCCCCCTATAACCTGCAATACTATAAGCCAGGGGATTACAATTCCACGGTGGCGACGATGGGCTGCCGCACCCGCGTGATGAGCAATATCAACGGCCCAGAAGAATCCGGCAGCCGCGGCAATTTTGCCTTTACGACCATCAACCTGCCCAAGCTGGCATTGGAAGCCAAGGGCGACATGGACAAATTCTGGCAGCTTTACGATAAATATATTGAAATCAGCCATGACTATATTCAGGCAAGGCTATCCGTGATTGCGGAAAAACATGTCTACAATTACCCGTTCCTTATGGGGCAGGGGGTCTGGATGGACAGCGAAAAGCTGCGCCCGGATGACAGCATCAAGGATGTGCTGAAACATGCTTCGTATTCTGTAGGCTTTTGCGGCCTGGCGGAATGCCTCAAGGCGCTTATTGGCAAGCACCATGGCGAGAGTGCCGAGGCGCAGGAACTGGGCCTGAAGATTGTCGGTCACCTGCGTGAGCGCATGGATAAATACACCGAAGAGGAACATATGAACTGGTCCTGCTTTGCTACGCCGGCAGAATCCACTGCTGGCCAGTTCCAGCGCTCCAACCGCAAGGCTTACGGCGTGATTGAGGGCGTTACGGACAGGGATTACATGACCAACAGTTCCCATGTGCCGGTGTACTATCCGATTAAGGCCATCGACAAGATTCGCATTGAGGCACCGTACCACGCACTCGAAAATGCAGGGCATATCGCCTACATTGAAATGGATGGCGACCCGACGAAGAATGTGAAGGCATTTGAGCGCCTGGTGCGGGCTATGCATGATGCGGATATGGGGTATTTCTCCATCAATCATCCGGTGGACCGTGACCCGGTTTGCGGGTATACGGGGCTGATTGAGAATGAGTGCCCGCATTGCCACCGCAAAGAGGTAGAGACGGGACGGTTCACCATTAAGAGAATGAAATAAGTCCGGGTTCGGAGTTCGGTTTACATCGATGTGCTAAGACGCCCGGCGGCTGATAATACTTTTCCTTCGCCATAGACAGGCTTGTCAAAAGCTGCGGAAAAGCATTATCAGCCGCCGGGCTTATTGCGTGCATTAACATCACCAGCCCCACCGGGCTTAGGTTGTACATTACCTGGAGATTACATCGTTGTGCTGAGGCGCCGAGGGGGCAGATAATATTTTCCCTTTGCTTAGGCAGGCTTGCCAAACGCGACGGGAAAACATCATCTGCCCCAGCGGCTTATTGCGTACATTACATCGATATACTAAGGCGCGCGGGTGTTGATGATATTTTTCCTTCGCCATAGACAGGCTTGTCAAAAGCTGCGGAAAAACATCATCAGCACCCGCGCTTAGTACACAGCTTAAAATGAGAGGGAGCATTGTTTAGGCAGGGGACAAATGTGGTGAAAAATATTGCTATCTTCTGCATTAGATAAACAAGGCCGCCCCTCCCCTCCGTCTTTTTGATTCGAATTTTTCTAATGGAATAGAAGGAAAATGTAATTAATGGTGGAAAATATTTATGAATAAAAGCTGTAAAGTGTTGCATAATTTCTAAATTTTTGTTATGGTTGTATAACGTATAGACTAGGTGGCGATAATATGGCTGAAAGTCGGGAAGAAAATTTTTATCTGGCGGCGATGCTGCGGTGTCCGGGGATTGGTTGTCGTTATTTGCGGCAGTTGTTGGAAGTTCTGGGAAGTGCTGAGGCTGTTTGGCAGGCGGATAGGGATGTTTTGACGGCGACGAGGATTTTATCGTTGCAGCTCTCCGAGCGGCTGGCAAATTTTTGCCGCCAGCATGAGGCTGTGCCGGAGGAGATTAAGAAGGTCTGTGACAAGAAGTTGATTTCCACCGTATCTATAATGGAAGAAAACTATCCGGAAGTGCTGCGGGAAATCTATGCGGCACCCGTGATGCTTTACTATACGGGAACGCTCGAAGCGGATGCCCGTCGGGTTGCTATGGTGGGAGCGCGGAAGTTCTCCGGCTATGGACAGGCGACGGCTTTGGACTTTGGCGAAAAATTGGCCGCAGCGGGGCTGACGGTGGTCAGTGGTGCGGCCAGAGGCATTGATACCTTTTCCCATCAGGGCGCGCTCAAAGCTGGGCGTACGGTTGCGGTTTTGGGCTGCGGCGTGGATATCGCCTATCCGTCCGAGAATCGGAAACTGCTTTACGATATTGCCGATTCCGGCGGGGCGGTCCTTTCGGAATATGAACCGGGAACCCGGCCTTTGCCGGCGTATTTTCCAGCCCGCAACCGCATCATCAGCGGCCTTGCGGAAGGAACGCTGGTGGTGGAGGCTGCTGCCCGCTCCGGGTCACTGATCACCGCCGAGATGGCACTGGCTGCCGGGCGTGATGTCTATGCTGTTCCGGGCAGTATTTATGCACCAGGATGTGCTGGCTGCAACCACCTCATCCAGCAAGGGGCGAAATTGGTTGTCAAGCCGGAGGACGTTTTGGAGGAATTTCAGCTTGTCCCGCTGAAAAAGCCGGCTAAACCAGCTATAAAGCTTACGGCGGAGGAACAAGCGATTTATCAGGTATTGTCCTTTGACCATGCATTGAGTATGGATGAAATCATGAACAGCCTGCCTGATGGCGAAATAGCAAATTTATCCTATCTGCTTCTGCAAATGGAGCTAAAGGGGATTGTGATAGAAAATGAGCTGCACGCTTTCCGGCGTGCCGAGAGGGAGTGAAAGTTTGGCTGCAGAAAAAGCAAAAGCCAAGGCCAAAACGCGCGCCAAGGCGAGCAAGGTAAAAAAGACCTTGGTTATTGTGGAGTCGCCGGCAAAAGCGAAGACCATTGAAAAATATTTGGGAAAAAAATATATGGTGCGGGCCTCGATGGGGCATTTGCGCGACCTGCCCAAAAGCCAGTTCGGCATTGATGTGGAAAATGACTTTGCCCCCAAGTATATCAATATTCGGGGCAAGGGCGATTTAATCAAGGCACTAAAAAAAGACGCCAAAAATGCGGATAAAGTCTACCTGGCAAGCGACCCTGACCGTGAAGGTGAGGCCATTGCCTGGCATCTGTCCTTTATTCTGGGCTTAAACCCGGAGGAGGACTGCCGCATTGTCTTCAATGAAATCACGAAACCGGCCATTCAGGATGCAGTAAAGCATCCGCGCAGCATCAATATTGACCAGGTGGATGCCCAGCAGGCCCGCCGCATGCTCGACCGCATTGTGGGCTATAAGCTGTCGCCGCTGCTTTGGCGCAAGGTGCGCAAGGGGCTTTCGGCAGGTCGTGTGCAGTCTGTAACGGTCAAGCTTATCTGCGACCGGGAAAAGGAAATTCAGGCCTTTGAGTCCGTGGAATACTGGACGGTGGGCATGAAGCTGAGGAAGGACAAGTCCGCGATGTTTGAAGCCGAGCTTACCCATGTGGATGGGGAAAAGCTTGACCTCCATGATGAGAAGGCAACCGAAGCTTTGGTTGCCGATTTCCAGCAGCAGAAACTTTTGGTGGACAAGGTGAAAAAGAGCGAGCGCAAGAGAAAGCCCGCAGCGCCCTTTACCACGAGTTCCCTGCAGCAGGATGCGGCCCGCAAGCTGGGCTTTACTTCCCGCAAGACCATGATGCTCGCGCAGCAGCTCTATGAAGGCATTGAATTGGGGCGTCATGGTGCCACAGGCCTGATTACCTATATGCGAACCGACTCCACGCGCTTGTCGGATATGGCCCTCAATGATGCCCGGGCCTTTATCGGTGAGCAGTTTGGTGAAGACTATCTGCCGCCCAAGGCCAATGTCTATGTGACGGGGAAAAAGGCGCAGGATGCCCATGAAGCCATCCGCCCGACGGATGTGAATTTTACGCCGGAAAGTGTCGAGAAGCACTTAAATAAAGACCAGTTCAAGCTCTATAATCTCATTTGGCAGCGCTTTACGGCCAGCCAGATGGTGCCGGCTGTCTATGACACGCTGAGCATTCAGATTAAGGCAGGCGAGCGCTACACGGCCAAGGCCGCAGGCTCCAAGCTCAAGTTCCCCGGCTTCACGGCGGTATATGCAGGAGCAGAGAGCAGCAAGAAGGAAAAGGATGTACTGCTGCCGGACTTAGCCGAGGGCGATGAATTAAACATTGCCAAGATGCTGCCGCAGCAGCACTTCACGGAACCGCCGCCACGCTACAACGATGCTTCGCTGGTTAAGACGCTGGAGGAAAAGGAAATCGGCCGTCCGAGCACTTATGCGCCGATTATTGAGACGATTCAGGCCCGCGGCTATGTCCAGCGCATCGACAAGCATTTCCAGCCTACGGAATTAGGCTTTGTCGTAGTGGATATGCTGGAAGAATACTTCAAGGACATTGTCGATGTGAAGTTTACGGCAGACCTCGAAAATGAGCTGGATGAAATTGCCGAGGGCAAGGTGGAAAAGAATCACCTGCTCAAGGAATTTTATGACCCGTTTGCCGTTACGCTGGAAAAAGCCGATGAAGCCATCGGCCATGTGGAACTGCCGGAGGAAGAAACCGATATTCCCTGTGACAAATGCGGTCGCATGATGGTGGTCAAGCAGGGCCGTTTCGGCAAGTTCCTGGCTTGCCCAGGCTTCCCGGACTGCCGTAATACCAAGCCATTGCTCGTGGATACCGGTGTGCAGTGCCCGAAATGTGGCGGGGCGATTGTCGAGCGCAAGTCGCATAGGGGCAGAAAGTTCTACGGCTGCAAGAATTATCCGGAATGCGATTACACGACCTGGGACCAGCCGCTACAGGAAAAATGCCCGAAATGCGGTGCGTTCATGCTCAAGCATCATTATAAGAATGGCCGCGGCCTGACCTATTGCAGCAATGAAGCCTGCGAGACGCGTATCGACCATCCCATCAACAAGGAACTGGAAAAGATGCGTCAGCGGGCGGAAGCCAAGAAGGCCAAGGAAGCGGAAGTAGCTGCGCAGGCTGAGGCGGCAGAACAAGAAAGCAAGACGAAAAAAGGGAAAAAGAAATAATGAAAGATATCATCATCATTGGGGCGGGGCTTTCCGGTGCAGAAGCAGCATGGCAGGCCGCCAATATGGGCGCAAAGGTGACCCTTTACGAAATGCGTCCGGTTAAGTCTACGCCTGCCCATAAGACAGCAGAATTTGCCGAGCTGGTCTGCAGCAACTCCCTGCGGGGCGCTGGTATGGAAAATGCCGTGGGCGTGCTCAAAGAGGAAATGCGCCGCCTGGGTTCCATCATTATGGAAGCTGCCGATGCGACGAAAGTACCGGCAGGCGGGGCGCTGGCAGTTGACCGTCATGGGTTCAGCCAGTATATTACCGACAAGGTGAGCAGTCACCCCAATATCACCATTATTCACGAGGAAATCGAAACCATCCCCCTGCGGGATGACGCCATTGCCATTGTGGCCAGTGGTCCGTTGACGGAAGGCAAGCTGGCCGAGGAAATCGCCAAGCTCACGGGCAATGATTCCCTGTATTTCTATGATGCAGCGGCTCCGATTGTGAGCCTCGAATCCGTGGACATGACCAAGGCCTACCGTGCTTCCCGCTATGGCAAGGGCGAGGCGGCTTATATCAACTGTCCGATGACCAAGGAAGAATATCAGGCGTTCTGGACGGAGCTGGTCAATGCCGAGAAAGCACCGACCAAGGACTTTGAAAAGGAAAAATTCTTTGAAGGCTGCATGCCGGTGGAAGTCATGGCCAGCCGCGGGGAAGATACCCTGCTGTTTGGCCCGTTAAAGCCGGTAGGGCTGGAGCATCCGGAAACCGGCGTGCGTCCCTATGCGGTGGTGCAGCTGCGCCAGGATAATGCTTCAGCAACTCTCTATAATATTGTAGGCTTCCAAACCCATCTCAAATGGCCGGAACAGCGCCGTGTCTTTGGCATGATTCCGGGGCTGGAGAATGCCGAGTTCCTGCGCTATGGGGTAATGCACCGCAATACGTTCCTGAATTCGCCGACACATATGCGCCCGACCTTCCAGTTCAAGGGGATCGACAATTTGTTCTTTGCCGGACAGATGACGGGCGTGGAAGGCTATGTGGAATCGGCAGCTTCTGGATTGGTGGCAGGTGTTAATGCCGCGCGCATGGCCATGGGCAAGGAACCTTTGGTATTTCCGGAGGAAACCTGCCATGGAGCGTTGGCGCATTACATTACCACGAGTGAGGCCAAGCATTTCCAGCCCATGAATGTGAATTTTGGCATTTTGCCTTCCATTGTCATGCGCAATGAAAACGGTAAAATCATCAAGGATAAAAAAGCAAAGAAAATGAAGCTTGCTGAGCGGGCATTAAAGGCGATTGATGACTTTAAGCCGGCTATTGGAGGTTGATTAGATATCATGGAAACACAATTTCATGCAACGACAATCTGCGCTGTGCGCAAGAATGGCAAAACGGCTATCGCCGGTGACGGCCAGGTGACTTTTGGCGAGCATACGATTATGAAGGCCAATGCCCGCAAGGTGCGCCGCCTTTACCACAATCAAGTGCTGGCAGGCTTTGCCGGTTCTGTGGCCGATGCCTTTACCCTGTTTGAAAAGTTTGAGGCGAAACTGGAATCCTATAACGGCAATCTGCAGCGGGCGGCTGTGGAGCTGGCAAAGGAATGGCGCACGGACAAGATCCTGCGCAAGCTGGAAGCCTTGCTTTTGGTAGCCGATAAGGATACCATGCTGATGCTTTCCGGCAATGGTGAAGTCATCGAGCCGGATGGCGATGTAGCTGCGATTGGCTCCGGCGGTTTCTATGCCCTGTCCGCCGGCAGGGCGATGGCGAAGCATACGGAGATGAGCGCCGGGGAAATTGCCAAGGAGGCACTGTCGATTGCCGCAGATATCTGTGTATTTACCAATCATAATATCAAGGTTGAGGAGTTAGGCTAAATGGAAGAACTTTTTGGAACAAACGAACAGACTCCACGCCAGATTGTGGAGGAACTCAATAAATATATCGTGGGCCAGGACGAAGCGAAAAAATCCGTGGCCATTGCCCTGCGCAACCGCTGGCGCAGCCGCAAGCTTTCCAAGGAAATGCAGGAAGATGTAGTGCCCAAGAACATCCTGATGATTGGTTCCACGGGTGTCGGCAAGACCGAAATTGCCCGCCGTTTGGCCAAACTGGTCAAGGCGCCCTTTATCAAAGTAGAGGCGACTAAGTTTACCGAAGTGGGCTATGTGGGTCGTGATGTGGAATCCATCATCCGTGACCTCGCGGAAACGTCTGTGCGCATGGTACGCCAGCAGCGCATTGAATCCGTACAGGACAAGGCCAAGGAAATGGCAGAGGAACGCATTTTGGATGTGTTCGTTCCTGAACCCAAAAAGAATACTAATCCGTTGGGCAGGCTTTTTGGTGGCAATGATGAAGATACCGAGCAGCAGGAACAGCCGGCAGAACCCAAGTACCAGGCTGGTCGTGAATGGGTGCGCAAGCGCCTGCAGAAGGGCGAGCTCGAGCAGGAAACCATCGAGATTGATGTGGAAGACTCCGGCAAGCCGATGGTCGGCATGTTTGCCGGTTCCAGCCTGGAGAGCATGGGCGACAACATTCAGGACATGATTGGCAACTTGATGCCGAAGCGCCATCGCAAGCGCAAGGTTACAGTCGAACAGGCACGCAAGATTTTCACGCAGGAAGAAGCCGACAAGCTGATTGATATGGAAGCCGTTGCTGATGAAGCCGTGAAGGTGGCCGAATACAGCGGCATCGTATTCCTGGACGAAATCGACAAGGTTGCCGTCAAGGGCAACAGCTCTGGTGCGGATGTGAGCCGCGAAGGCGTGCAGCGCGATATCCTGCCCATCGTGGAAGGTTCCACGGTTATGACGAAATACGGTCCCTTAAAGACCGATCATGTGCTCTTTATTGCTGCTGGTGCTTTCCATATGGCCAAACCGTCTGATTTGATTCCGGAACTTCAAGGGCGTTTCCCCATCCGCGTGGAACTTAAATCCCTGCGCAAGGAAGATTTCCAGAAAATCCTCACCGAGCCGCAGAATGCGTTGCTCAAGCAGTATCAGGCTATGCTGGCAACGGAAGATGTAGAACTGGAATTTAAGGACGAAGCCATTGCCCGTCTTGCCCAGCTGGCCTGCGATGTAAATGAGCAGGCCGAAGATATCGGTGCCCGCCGCCTGCACACCCTTTTGGAGAAGCTGTTGGAAGAAGTGAGCTTTACCGCGCCGGAACTTACGGAGAAAAAGGTTGTTATTGATGCCGACTATGTGGACAAGCAATTAGCGGATATTGTAGTGAACCGTGATTTGTCACAGTTTATTCTCTAAGAGAAAATAATATGAAAATTTAATTAAAAATATTATTATACATCTATGATTATTTTGAAAAATGTGATAAAATATCCATAGATGTGTATGAGCAGTCCTGTTCATGAGTGGGGAGGACTGTCAAAATATTTTGTAAAGGAGAAAGCTACATGGCATCATTATTAGAAAAGACCAGAAAAATCAACCGCCTCCTGCAGCGTTCGGAAAATGTGGAATACGATGGAATTTCCCGGGTGCTTAGCAACGTTCTTAATGCGAATGTCTATATCACCAACCAGAAAGGCAAAATTTTCGGCTATGCCTTTGTGGATGATTTTGAATGCGACCTGATGGTGGACAAGGTAATCAATCAGGGCGAATTCCCCAAGACTTATGTAAACTGGCTCATGCGTATGGACGAAACCAATGCGAACCTGCATTCCAAGACGGGGATGTGCGCGTATGAGGAGAATACGAAGTGTCTCTTCAATGGCAAGAACACGACTATTGTTCCTATCTATGGCGTGGGAGAGCGTATTGGTACTCTAGTTGTAGCCAAGTATGATGAAGAATTCAATGATGATGATTTGCTGCTCTGTGAGTATGGTGCTACGGTAGTGGGCATGGAAATGCTTCGCGACCACGCTGAAAAAATCGAAATTGAGGCGCGCAAGAAGGCTACTGTGCAGATTGCCATCGAAACGCTGTCTTTTTCGGAAAAACGCGCTGCAAAAGCTATTTTGGAAGCTTTGCCGGATGATACCGAGGGGATCCTGGTGGCTTCCAAGATTGCGGACAAGGTGCAGATTACGCGTTCGGTTATTGTTAACGCCTTGCGGAAGTTTGAGTCTGCTGGTGTGATTGAATCGACTTCATTAGGTATGAAGGGCACGCGCATAAAAATTCTCAATGAACATCTGATGGAAGAAGTTCGGAAACTGGATGTGAATATTTGATTTGCCTCAAGGTCGGCACATGGGTGCCGGCCTTTTTTTTTAGCGAATACTATTGACTACTTGTTTTAAGATGAAAAAAATGATAAAGTGGGAAGGAGTTAGAGGGCTTATGTAGAAAATAAATAAAAGGCAACTGTATGAATTCGAGAATAAACAATCAATTGGACGATGGCAGGCAGAGGGGATGTGATTAGGGGTATGCTGGAACAGATAATGAATTCATCTAATTTTGATTACCTATCCCGGGGACTGGAGGCTGCCAATTTGCGACATGAGGTGATCAGCAATAATATCGCCAACGTGAACACGCCGCATTTTAAGCGCAGCGCGGTGAACTTTGAAGATTTGCTGGCAAGGGAACTGCATTTGGATGATGAGGGAAATCGTTTGGATGTCGTGCGTACACATGACCGGCATCTGCCTATTCCTATTCATGGCAAGGTCCATGCGGTCATAGAGGAGGACGATACCACTACTATGCGCGTGGATGATAATAATGTCGATATTGACATTGAAATGGCAGGCCTGGCCAAGAATCAGCTCTATTACAATGCGATGACCACGGAACTTGGGGGCTTTATGACCAGAATGAAGAATGTTATTACCAGCGGCCAAAGCTGATGGCTGCTGGCAATAGAAAGTGCAAAGGGAATAACCATGAGTATGTTCTTAGGGATTGATGCAGCAGCGTCAGGCCTTACGGCGGAGCGGCTGCGCATGGATGTCATATCCAACAATATTGCCAATGCCAATACTACCCGTACGGAACAGGGCGGGGCATATCATCGGCGGTATGTTGTCTTTGAGCCACGAGTTAAAAACGACGGGCCGTTTCAGAGTTTTTTGAAAAAAGCAGCAAATAAGCTGGAGGCTGGGGATGGCGTACGCGCTACCCATATTGAGAGCGACAATACGCAGGGACCGCTCGTATACGATCCGGGACACCCGGATGCCAATGCAGATGGCTATGTGGAACGCCCCAATGTCAATGTGGTGGCGGAAATGGTGGACATGATTACGGCGTCCCGTGCTTATGAGGCCAATACCACAACGATCAATGCTGCCAAGGCCATGGTAACTAAGGCCTTGGATATGGGCAAGTAAGCTTAGGGCAATTATGATTTGAGAGGATAGAGATATGGAAATTGCACCATTGGCGATGACCCCTGTGTCCATGCATGCGGACAGCCATTTGGGCGAGACACAGGAACCAAAAGAAGTGAAGAAGTTTGGGCAGTACCTGACGGATGCCCTGAAGAAGACAAATGCCTTGCAGCTGGAATCCGACAGAGAAAATGCGTTGCTTGCTGCCGGTCGCATAGAGGATGTTTCGCAGGTCGTTATTGCTGCGCAAAAGGCTGATATCGCCTTGCAATTAACCCTTCAGATGCGAAATAGGGCAATGTCGGCCTATCAGGAAATTATGCGCATGCAGGTATAACAACTAAAATAGTGTGATTCTACGTGAAGGGATTGAGATCATGGGAGATTGGAAAGAGCGGTATAAGGAGCTGCTGGAGAGATTCAGTAAGCGCCAGCGCTATATTATGCTGGGCTCCGCTTTGGCTATTCTCATTGCCATAATTGGTGTAAGTGCGTGGTATGGCAATAAGCCGGATATGGTTCCCCTGTTTACCAACATGGAAACCAAGGATGCTGGCGAAGTAGCTGCAAAATTGAAAGAAGCAAAAATCGAATACGAAGTACAGGAAACGCGGCAAGGCACTACCATCATGGTTCCGTCACGGGATGTGCACAATGCACGGCTTGATTTGTCAACGCAGGGTCTTCCACGGGGAAACAAGGGCTTTGAAATCTTTGATGACAGCAAGCTTGGTGTTACGGAATTCCAGAACAAGGTAAACTATCTGCAGGCATTGCAGGGCGAACTTACGCGTACGATTGAACAGATTGCTGCTGTGGAAAAAGCACGGGTACATATCGTTTTGCCGGAGGACAGCCTGTACAAAAAGAATGAGAAGCCGGCTACGGCCTCCATTATGTTGCATCTGCGCCCCAATATGGAATTGTCCAAAAAGGAAATCAAGGGCATTGTCAATTTGGCGGCAAATAGCGTTCAGGGGCTGAAGCCGGAAAATATCACGATTGTGAATGATACCGGTAAAATCCTTAACGACCCTGATGAAAATGAGGAACAGGCAGTCGGCGCCAAGACCATGACCCAGCTGGATATGACCAAGAAGGTTCAGGACAATATCCAGAAGAACATTCAGTCGATGCTTGATGATTCCATGGGCGAGGGCAAGGCATTTGCCCGGGTCAGCGTGGAACTGGATTTTGATGACCGGACTACTGACAAGCAGACCTTTACGCCTGTGGTCGATGATTCTGGTATCATCCGCAGCCAACAGGATTTGAGTGAGTCCTATAATGGAACCTCGACTCAGCCGGGCGGTGCAGCAGGAGTACAGTCCAATGTTCCAGGTTATGTGGCACAGAATGGCAATGCCAATGCCGAATATGAGAAAAAGGAATCCACAAAAAATTATGAAATAAATGAAGAAAAGTCCAAGACGGTGGCAGCCCCAGGCTCCATCCGCCGCCTGACTGTAGCGGTACTGGTAGATGATACCGTAACACCGCAGCAGCAGGACAGCATTATGCGGACGGTGAGCAGTGCAGCCGGCATCAATACTAATCGGGGGGATACCGTTTCGGTTGAACCCCTGCCGTTCAGCACGGAACTCCGTGACCGGCGGGCAGCTGAGGAAAAAGCTGCCAAAGACCGCGAAGATATGATTCTCTATGGCACGATTGCAGCTATATTGCTGGTCCTGGCAGCTATTGGCGGCTACTTCTACTATCGCCGCAAGAAGAAGCTGGAAGCTATCGCAGCCGAACAGGAGAGAATCCGGCAGGAGGAGGAAGCAAGGAAGAAGTTGGAAGAAGAAGAACGTGCAGCACTCCTTGCCGCTGGTGCATTGGATACTGAAGAACTTACCGAAGAAGAACAGCAGCACCTTACCGAAAAGCAAACCTTGCAGCAGCTTATTGACCAGCGGCCGGCAGAGGTGGCTATGCTTGTTAAAACTTGGCTGGCGGAGGAATGACCTATGGCACTTGAAGATATGTATGGCGATGGTGAGGAAGAACTCACCAATACAGAGAAAGCGGCCGTTTTGTTTATTGCCTTAGGCCCGGAATATTCAGCGAAGCTCTTTCAGCATTTAGACGATGATGAAATTGAGCGCATACGCATTTTTGACGCAGTTTCGCAGCGCACAATCGGCGAGCGGCAAGAATATACATTTCAGGTGGCGGGCGAAGTTGTGCTTGATGCCGATACTATCCGTCATTTCAGAGAAAATTATCGTGAATTGTTTGGCGCCGGCGGTATGAAAGATGAAATGTATGAAGCAATTTCGCAAGGACGAAAATATATAGGTATGGAAAATTGGCTGCCGTTGTTTTATGAAGAAACATTGCCTGCTTTGTTTGATTATATGCCTAATGCCTTAGTT
>CADAAS010000035.1 GCA_902785885.1 Pseudoselenomonas ruminantium | reverse complement strand
GGCGTTTAGCGGGAAACAGAAAAAGCACTCCCCGTTTGCCCCTAACTGCGTATGAACTGTATACCTTTATCACGAACCGAACTCCCCGACAAACTGCAAGTTAGATAAGTCTTAGAAGCGGAAGTCCCGCTTATCCGAATGTTTGATGGCTTCGATATGCTCGGCGGCAATCTGACGGACTTTTTCCTTGGGGATTTTCTTGAGTTCTTCCTCCACGAGTTTATAGCCCAGTTCCCTGGTTTCCTCGCTGGCATAGTCCGTCAGGTACTCCGTTAAGGTCATCAGGGCATTTGGATGACAGCAGTTGACAATCTGTCCGCTCTTGCACAAACTCATAAAGCGGTCACCCGTACGCCCTTCCCGATAGCAGGCCGTGCAGAAGGAAGGAATATGTCCCGTTTCCATCAGCCACTTGATGACTTCATCCAAGGTACGCTGGTCGGACACATTGAACTGTTCCGTATCCGTGGGCCGTTCCTTTTCCGTGTAGCCGCCCACGCTGGTACGGCTGGCACCGCTGACCTGGCTAATCCCCACCTGCAGCATCGTTTCACGCACCTGCTCGGATTCGCGGGTGGAAATAATCATGCCGGTATACGGTACAGCCAAACGAATGCAGGCGGCGATTTTCGTGAAGATTTCATCGCTGATGGAATTGTCAAAGGCTTCTGGGTCAATATCGTCGGCCTTTTTCACGCGCGGTACGGAAATGGTATGCGGGCCGACACCATGCACAGCCTCAAGATGCTCTGCGTGCATGAGCAGGCCAGCAAACTCATACTTATAGCCTTCCAGACCAAAGAGGACACCAAGGCCCACATCATCTATGCCGCCTTCCATGGCCCTGTCCATGGCTTCGGTATGGTAAGCATAATCGTGCTTCGGCCCCGTGGGATGAAGCCGCTCATAGCTTTCCTTATGGTAGGTTTCCTGAAAGAGAATATAGGTGCCAATGCCCGCTTCTTTGAGCTTGCGGTAATTTTCCACCGTCGTAGCCGCAATATTCACGTTCACGCGGCGGATGGCACCATTTTTATGCTTGATGCTATAAATCGTATGAATACATTCCAAGATATATTCCAAGGGATTATTAAAGGGGTCTTCGCCAGCTTCAATGGCTAAACGCTTATGCCCCATATCCTGCAAGGCCATAACTTCTGCCCGCACTTCCTCCTGCGTGAGTTTCTTGCGGGGAATATGCTTGTTCTGCCCATGATAAGGACAGTAGACACAGCCATTTACACAGTAATTGGACAAATACAGCGGCGCAAATAGCACAATACGGTTGCCGTAAAATGCCTGCTTGATTTCCTCAGCAATCTTGTACATGCGGGCAACTCGTTCCGGGTCTTCACAGGCCAGCAGTACCGAGGCCTCCCGATGACTTAGCCCCTTGCAGGTATAGCCCGTCCCCGTCTTGACCGGCCGGGCTTTTTCCAATATTTCATCAATCAGGGCAAAATTATCCTTGTTGGCTTCCGCATAGGCCAGCGTCTCGCGGATTTCTGTATCGTTGATAAATTCTTCGGCACGCAAAGAATGGGGATTGTATTCTATCATAATGGTCATCTTCCTTTCGCTTCCAAAAGCTCTCTAACCATTAGTATAGCACAATCCCCATATTCATGATAATTAATTTTCGTGTTTTATCCTGTTTACACCCGAATCAGCTTAATGTGCCCACGGCAATAGCGGTAGAGAATACCGATAAAAATGCCCGTAATCAGCCAGCTTACGGGATAGCAGGCCATCAAGGTGCCGTAGTCAGGGCTGGCAGGGAAAAGCGTATAAAGCCAGGTAATGCGCACGCCGCAGATACCTACAAGCGCCAGCAGTGCCGGCGGCAGGGAAAAGCCATAGCCACGCAGGGCACCGGACAGCACATCAATAAAGACCTGCAAAAACTGCGGCGCCACGATGTACCAAAAACGGATAATGCCCAGCTCCACCACCGTTTCATCGGCATTGAACAGGGAGAGGAACTCCCGCGCAAAGCCAATCACGATAACGCCCATCGCCACGGTAAAGGCAATATCCAGCCCCATGCCCACTTTGGTAATCTGGAAACAACGAGGCAAATTGCCCGCACCATAGTTCTGGCTCACAAAAGTGGTCGTTGCCTGGGCAAAGGCGTTGAGCACGCAGTAGACATTGACCTCAATGGCAAAAGCCGCCGCCGAAGCCGCCATCGCATCCGGTCCCAAACTGTTCACCGCCGCCTGAATCAAAATGTTGGAGAACGAAAAGACCATGCCCTGAATGCCTGCCGGCAGGCCAATGGCGACAATATCCCGCAGCAAATGGCCATCCAACGCAAAGCCGTCAAAATGCAGTCGCAAAATATCCTGCGAATGCGTCAGGAACCAGAACAGGATAAAGGCACTGACGCCAGTTGCCACAACCGTAGCGAGCGCCACGCCCATAACGCCCCAGCCCCAAAGGACAAAGAGCAAATCCAGCGCGATATTGACCACACTGGCCACAGCCAGCGCCAGGAGGGGCGTGCGCGTATCCCCGCGGGCACGCAGGATTGCCGCCTCAAAGTTATACATGCCGATAAAGGGCAGGCCCAAAAGATACACCCGCAGATAGGTTTCGGCCATCTCCTCAACTTCGGCCGGCACATCCAGCCAGTTGATAATCGGCGTGGCCATCAGCTCACCAAATACGAGCAGGGCAAAGCCTGTCGCCACCGCCAGGGCAAAGGAAGTCTGCACCGCTGTGCCAACCTTTTCCGGCTTCTTCGCCCCGATAAAGCGGGCAATCACCACATTCGAGCCTAAGGAAAGCCCCATAAACAGATTGACCAAGATACCGATAACGGAAATATTATTCCCCACCGCCGCCATGGCATTCTTGCCCACAAACTGCCCCAGGACTGCCACATCTGCCGCATTAAAAAGCTGCTGCAATACGCCGGTAAGAGCCAACGGAATCGCAAAAATAATCAGCTTATCCCAAAAAGAGCCATGAAGCATATCCATGTCCCTTGTGTTTAACATTCTATTCACCTCAATATACTTACGTCAAAGTCAAAATGCTATCTTATTATAACGCACCGCCCAAAATAAACAACACCTGCCAGAAAATTTTTCTGCAGGTGCGTTGTCCGTTCTGATTTTATGTTACAATAGGGGCAGTGATTTATGCAAAAATTTCAATATATATTGCAGGAGGTACACAATGGAAAAACTCGGATTTATCGGCATGGGAAATATGGCACAGGCACTCGCCGCAGGTTTTATCAACGCCGGCGCCATTACCAGGGAAAACGTCTACGCCTTTGCCCCCAATCAGGAAAAACTGGCCAAAAACGCCGCCGCTATCGGCTTTACACCGGTAAAGACCGTACAGGAACTGGCAGATACCTGCGATACATTGGTAATGGCCTGCAAGCCCTACCAGATTGAAAGCGTCCTGGCAGAGCTTGGCGATAAATTAAAGGGCAAAGCCCTAATCTCCATCGCCGCCGGCTGGGACTTTGCCCGCTATGAAAAGGACCTGCCCGCAGGTGTCCGCCTGCAATTCATCATGCCCAACACGCCGGCAATGGTCGGCGAGGGGGTGCTGCTCTTTGAGGAAAAAAATACCCTTACGGCAGAGGAACACGCAGAAGTCAAAAAACTCTTCGCCGCTGTAGGCTTAGTGCAGGAACTTCCCAGCAATCTCATGGGTATTGGCGGCACCGTCACCGGCTGCGGCCCGGCCTTTGTGGACCTCTTTATCGAGGCTTATGGCGATGCAGCGGTAAAATACGGCTTAAAACGCGAAGATGCCTACAAGCTGATTTCCCAAATGGTGCTCGGCTCGGCAAAACTTCAGCTCGCGACTGGTACTCATCCCGGCGTACTCAAAGATAATGTCTGCAGTCCGGCAGGGACTACCATTCGCGGGGTTACGGCACTCGAAGAATACGGATTGCGCAATGCGTGCATTAAGTCCGTTGATGCGATTATGAATAAATAAGTAACGTGGTACCTACGAAGGCGGCGGAGCGGCCGGGAACTGGCCACGACTACGCTAAGACCGCCGGCTAAAAATCATTTTTGCCTCTTATAAAACGCATAGCATCTAAACTCACTGCGTTCAAACAGTAGATGCTATGCGTTTTTTCTTGTGGTGGGCAAAAATGATTTTCTTTACGCCAGCGGCCATACGCTTCGCTGTGGCCAGTTCCCGGCCGCTCCGCCTTAGTGCCTGCTGCTCTGTTGATTTTGGTTCACGCCCTCAGTCTCAATGCTGCAGCTTAACGACCTTTTCTTCGATTGCCAACACTTTCATAACAGGCACGCCCCACCACGCCGATGTCAACCGGCGCGAGGGCACCGATGCGTAAGTAACTTAGGGCGGGGTCGTCAGCATTGCCGCAGTGGAGCGTTTGCCCCTTGGCGTTAAGAAATATTTTTTTGCCCATACCACTAAAAATAACGGGAAACGTCTTTGTTTGAACGCAGTGAGTTTAGACGTTTCCCGTTATATAAAAGGCAAAAAAATATTTTAGCAAAGGGGCTAAGCGGAATCGCGGCAATGCTGACGGCCCCGCCCGACTACCACGAACCCACGGTGGTAATCAATTATTCGCCTCTGCGTCCATGATAAAGACACCAAGGCTCCTCCGCCATATAGTCCCCACCATGGTAGTAAGCAGCCCTGGCCCGGCATCCGCCGCAGGCACCTTTATAGTTGCAGCTGCCGCACCCACCGCTATATTCGAGCGTCCGCAGTTTCTTCAGCACTTCGCTGTTATTCCAAATTTCATCAAAGGGGGTATCATGCACATCGCCCAATTCCATATTGAGGTAAGCACAGGGCTGTACCTTGCCCCGCGGGCTGATGATGCAATAGCTAAGGCCTGCCAGGCAGCCACGGTGGAATCGCGTCTTTATGCCCAGCTGGTCGGCAATGCGCAAGAACTGCGGTGCACAGGTCGGCTTTAATTCAATATCCACTTCCTGCTGTTTCTTCATAATGCGGGTCAGCACATCTTCATACTGCTCCGCCCGCAAGGATTCTTCCTCGATGGTCGCCGCTCTGCCGGTCGGCACCAAAAAGAAGAAATGGTGGGCCTTAGCGCCGATTTCCACGGCAAAATCCGTCATGGCTTCGAGTTCCTGCTGGTTCCAGTCCATCACCGTCGTGTGAATCTGGAAGGGCAGGCCCACTTCGCGGCAGTTCTTCATGCCCTGCACCGCGCCATCCCAGCCACCGGGGAAGGCGCGGAATTTGTCGTGCTTTTCCTTGTCCAGCGAATCCAGCGAAATGCCCATACCACGCGCCCCGGCCTCTTTCAAGGCTTTGGCCATTTCGAGCGTAATCAGCGTGCCGTTGGTGCCAAACACCGGGAACAGCCCTAAATCGGACGCATATTTCACAAGCTCCACAATATCCGGACGGGTCAATGGTTCGCCGCCGGAGAAAATCATGATTTTGAAACCGGCCTTGGCAATTTCCCGCAGGAGCTTTTTCGCCTCTTCCGTGGAGAGTTCGTCCTCTGCCTTGCAGCCTGCATCACGGTAGCAATGGGCACAGTACATATTGCAGTTGTTGGTCGTATTCCAGGATACAATTTTCATTTTGCGCCCTCCTCACTTGATGCCGATTTCTTCATCGGTCAGATAGCAGGAAGGGTCCGATTCCCAGAAGTCCCCCGTCACCGCTTCAGCACGCGTACGGAAATTGCCGTTGCAGTTGTCAAGGAACTTGCACTTGGCGCAGCGACCTTTGAGCAGGGGCTTTCTATCCTTCAAACCAGCCAGAATCGGGCTTGCCGAAACATCCGTCCAGATGTCGCCGAACTTTCTCTCCCGCACATTGCCAAAGGTATGGTGCTGGGTGAACTGGTCCGGGTGCACATAGCCTAACGGGTCAACCTCGCCAAAGGCAATGCCGGAGCGGTTGCCACCGTTCATGGAAATGTACTTCTTAATCTGCTCTGCCGTTTCATCACGGCCTTCAGCCAAAGCCTTCAGATACATATAAACGCCATCACAGTGATTGTCCACCGTGAGGATTTCCTTTTCGAGTCCCCGTTCCTCAAAATCACGGGTACGGCGGATAATCGTATCCATCGCCTTGCGGGACTGTTCCGGCGTTACGTCCTGATTGACCATCTTTTCCCCGCGGCCGGAGTACACAAGATGGTAGAAGCATACGCGGTTAATGCCCTTTTCCTCGATAAAATCGAAGATGTTGTCGAGTTCCTCAATATTGTGGTGGTTGATGGTAAAGCGCAGGCCCACACGCTGGCCCACAGCCACGCAGTTTTCAATGCCCTGCATGGCCTTTTCATAAGCGCCTTCCACGCCGCGGAACTTATCGTTGACATCCTTAAGTCCGTCCAAAGAAATGCCCACATAGCCCACGCCGATATCCTTGATGCGCTGGGCCACTTCGCGCGTAATCAAGGTGCCATTCGTGGAAAGGGTCGGTCTTACGCCCTTTTTCTGTGCATATTCCGCCAGCTCAAAGAAGTCCGGACGAATCAGCGGCTCCCCACCGGAGAACAAGAGCACCGGCACATGGAAATCAGCCAAATCATCAATAAACTTTTTGGCCTCCTCCGTCGTCAGCTCATCTTTGTATTTCTGCGCATCCGACTGCATATAGCAGTGCATGCACTTGAGATTGCAGGTTTTCGTGGAATTCCAGACCACCACCGGCCCCATGCCTTCGGCCGCCCCATTTCGCATCGTGTGGGCATTTTTCGTATAGCGCAGATTATCCCCATAATATTCTCGCGCGAATAACAGCTTCGTTACACTAATCATCTAATCCTTCTCCTAAAATATCATACACATTATTTCGGCTGCTTCTTAATCCCATCCAAGAGCAGCCGCATCTTCATCGCCACGTTTTCCTGAAAGGAAATCGAAAGCTTGCTGAACGCCGTCGCCTGATAAATGGAATGAAACATCTCCGTGATGAGTTCAGCGGGCACATCATCACGCACCTCGCCTGCTTCCTGCCCTTCACGCAAAATCCGCTCATACAGCGGCTTAAAGCCCGGCGTGGGCACTTTTTTGCGTTCCTCGGCATCTTCCGGCAGCCCCGAATGGTCAGCCGCCGCCAGGAACAACGGCAAAACATAGCGATTTTCATCCAAAAACTTCGCCGTCATCATACAGGCAACGGACAGAAGCTCACAAGCAGGCCGGCCTTCTCCCCGCAAATCCTCAATCGCGGTATTCACTTCGGCAACAAAACGGCCTAATAGATGCACCAGCAACTCTTCCTTGGACTGAAAGTAATTGTAAAACGTTCCCGTGCCCAAATCCGCACCGTTCATAATATCCGCAATGGACGCTTCGCGAAAACCCTTTTTGCTGAATACCACTACCGCCGCATCCAGTATCGCCTGCCGGGATAACATCTTCTTCCGCTCCCGGCGGCCCATTTTTTCTTCCATAATCGCATCGCCCCGTTCATATGTATTTCATTCTGTTTTCTATTATATCGAAAAAAAACGCTGCTGAAAAGAAAAAAATGAATTTGATTCATTTTTGTAGAAATACACAACAGGGAAAATCGCCCCTTGCAGTCAACGATAAGTTAATATATGATAATTATGTATTATTTGATGTTATCCCACGATAACTTATAATAATACAATATTACATCAGCAATGCACATTGTTGTGGATAAGAATGTAACATTGCTAATTACGGAGGTATTATTTTTTATGTTAGGTCTTCTCATTGCCATCGTTGTGGTGGCCTGGGTTGCCCGCTTCGTGCTCAAAAAGTACCCGGCGCAGCCTGTACTCTTTACCGCCGGCATCGTGATGATGGTGCTGACACTCGTCTTTGGTCTGGGCGAAATTCTCCCGGCCAAACAGTCCACCGGCTCACCCTGGCTGGATATCATTCAGTCCATCAGCTTAGCCTTTAGCAGCCGCGCGGCCAAGCTCGGCATGATCATCATGCTGATTGGCGGTTTTTCCAAGTATATGGACAGCATTGGCGCCAGCACCGCCTTGGTGCGCATCGCCATCAAGCCCTTGAAAAAGCTCGGCCATCCCTATGTAGTACTGGCCCTGACTTCTGTACTGGGCAACTTCCTCGCCATGTTCATCAGCTCCGCCTCCGGCTTCGGGCTCTTGCTCATGGTGACCATGTATCCGGTACTGGTGCGCTTAGGCGTCAGCCGTATCGCTGCCTGCGCCGTTATCGCCACCACTTCCGCGCCTGGCTGGGGCCCGGCTGGCGCTGACAACATCTTTGCCGCCGAACTCATCGGCATGGAAATCGTGCCCTACTTCATGCAGTATCAGGTACCGGTTGGCCTCTGCACCATCGGCGCGCTCGCCATTGCCCACTTCTTCGTCCAGAAACATCTTGACGTCAAAAATCCGGATGAAATGGCAGGCAAGGACGTATCCGCTGCCGTAACTGCCGAACAGGCAAAAGCGCAGGAAACGCCCGCTGTGCCATCCTTCTACGCCCTGCTGCCCATGCTGCCGCTGCTGTTGGTGCTGTTCTTCGGCCTTAACGAACACACGGGCATCAAGATGGATATCAGCCTGGCTACGTTAATCAGTATTTTCCTGACCATGCTCATTGAATTCCTGCGCCATCGCGACGGGCTCAAAGCCTGCAAGGATATCGGCGCTTTCTGGAACGGCATGGGCCTGCAGATGGCCACGGTTGTCACCCTCGTTGTTGCCGCGGAAACCTTCTCCAAGGGCCTTATCTCCCTGGGTGCCATTGACACCTTGATTACCAGTGCCCAAAACGCCGGCCTTGGCGGTATCGGCATGATGTTCGTCTTCGTCGCCATCATCATCGCCGCCACCCTCATCACGGGCAGCGGCAATGCCACGTTCTTCGCCTTTGTGCCGCTGGCACCAAAAGTGGCCGCCCTGTCCGGCATTGCTCCGGTGCTTTTGGTCCTGCCCATGAACTTCGTGTCTAACCTGGCGCGTTCCCTCTCCCCAATCGCCGCCGTCATGATTGTCGTGGCTGGTGCCGCCGGCCTTTCCCCGATGGATTTGGCCAAGCGCACCTTTATCCCCGTGGCTGTGGCTACCGTGGTGAATATCGCCGTGACGCTGATTTTGTTCTTCTAAAAAAAAGCAGGCTGACTATAAGCAAGTACTTATAGCCAGCCTGTTTTAAATTGAAATAAAGCTCTTATTGTATTGACCGATAGTTTAGTTGATTTATATGTCAGCTGGGGAAGCTGTATCCGGATTATGGGGATTTACCGTTTATCGCTAAAACTATTTACAATCAGCACTTATTTCAAGGGGATTTGAGCGCCTTACCTGTAAAAGATAAAGCTGTCGAGAACAACCGGTCATCTATTTATCGAACCGGTTCGATAAATATTATTATAGCATCACTTATGCTTTTGTCAATAATTTTTATTTTAGCCAGCGGCCTTAGCAGGTGCTGCCCGGCTGAAAAATTGGCGCAATCGTCCATGGTTGTAAGTCCTGCTCACCATTTATCATCGCAATAAGCTTGCGCACGGTTAGCTCTGCCAACTCCTTGATTGGCTGCCGAATAGCCGTCAGGGGCTTTGTCCCCATCTGCGTGATTAGCGTACCATCATAGGCCAGCAGTTTCACATCCTCCGGCACCCGTAACCCTCGTTCCTGCGCCACATAAAGACAGGCCGATACGGAAAGGTCTGCCCCCAGGATTCCATCCACATCAGGATACGCCGCAAACAGTTTCCGGGCTACCTGCATAAAACTTTCATAAGATGGTTCATTCCACGGCCTTTCAATCCGATCTACCTTCACGCCCTGACCAGCAAGGATTTCCGCCGTCACCCGATGATAGTCATCCGCAGGTATTTTCATTATGCTGCTGCCCACGATTTCCACCACATGCCGACAATTATGCCGCAAAAAAACCTCCGCCGCCAGCTTTCCGCCCTGACGATGGTCGCAATGCACAATAGGAATGCGGTCATTCAAGTAACGGTCAAAGGCAATCACCGGCCGCTCCAGATTATCATACAGCCCTTCATCCAAGGAATGTGCGCCCATGATAATCCCGTCCATATTACGCCGTTTCAGCATTTCCACAAAATTCCGTTCAGCGTTCTCTTTGGCATGCGTACAACAAAGCACCATCTTATAGCCGGCATTATACAGCGCGGTTTCCAATTCACCAATAAGCTCACCAAAAAAGGGATGAGCTGCCGAAGGCATGATTACACCAATGGTATTGGTTCGATTCAACGACAAACTTCGCGCCACACCGCTGGGCACATAGTGCAATTTCTGCATGGCCGCCTCTACCTTTTGGCGGGTTTTCTCCGATACATAACCTTTTTTATTCATCACCAAAGAGACCGTACTTGCTGCCACACCAGCCTCTTTGGCCACATCCTTTATCCTGGCCATTTCTCCACCTGCCAATAACATTTCTGTTAATCATTGTAACAGCAAAACTCCTCCACAACAAGCAGCAACGTTATAACTACAAACGCATACACAGCAAATCCCTCTCAAAAAATATACTCCCATTGACAAAGCCACACTTAACGGCTAAAGTAAAAGAGTAACAATCACATACACGGGAGCTCGCAGACGGGCTGAGAGGAAGTTATGCACTTCGACCGCACCTGATTTGGATAATGCCAACGTAGGGAATTAGGAATAACGTCATTCGGGACTATCCAAAAATTGGATAGTCCTTTTCGTTTGCCCTTTTCCCTCCAGCTGAAGGAGGAATCAACTTGTTTAACACCTGGGAAAACATTCGCAAGAATGCGCCACTGATTCATCACATCACCAACTATGTGACGGTAAATGATGTGGCCAATATCACTTTAGCCTGCGGGGCCAGCCCCGTTATGGCGGATGATGCAGCCGAAGCGGCGGAAATCACGCAGCTAGCCACAGGGCTCTGCCTGAATATCGGCACGCTCAACGGGCGTACCATCCCGACCATGCTGAGCGCCGCCCGCAAAGCAAAGGAATTAAACCATCCGGTTGTCCTCGACCCGGTAGGGGCCGGCGCCACTAAGCTGCGGACGCAAACCGCGCTCGACATTTTGCAGGCCGGCAGCATCACCTGCGTGCGGGGCAATATCTCGGAAATCAAGACCCTGATTCATGGCACAGGCAACACTAAGGGCGTAGATGCCGCCGCCGTGGACAGCGTAACCGAGGAAAACCTCGCAAGTTCCTGTGCATTTGCCAAGCAGGCCGCCCAGCAGTTAAACACCATTGTGGCCATTACCGGCGCCATTGATTTGGTTGCCGACACGAAAAACTGCTATATCATCCGCAACGGCCATCCGGAAATGAGCCGTATCACGGGCACCGGCTGCCAGTGCTCCGCTCTCGTTGCCGCCTGCATTGCCGCCAGTCCCGCCAAGCCTTTGGAAGCTGCCGCCATTGCCGTAATGGCCATGGGACTGGCAGGCGAACTTGCCCATAAGCACCTTCTCCCCCATGAAGGCAATGCCACCTACCGCAACCGCATAATCGACGCCATTTACCACCTGACGGCTGCAGAACTGAACAAGGGGGCAAAATATGAAATCCGCTAATATTACCGCTGCCGCTTTACAGCTCTACGCCGTCACCGACAGCCGCTGGCTGAATGGCGCCCCCCTTGCCGCAGCGGTAGAAAAAGCCCTGGCCGGCGGCATAACCTGTGTGCAGCTGCGAGAAAAGCACCTGCCCTTTGATGAATTTCTGCGCACCGCCAAGGAAATAAGGACCCTCTGCCAAAGCTATCATATCCCCTTTATCGTGGACGATAATCTGGACATTGCGCTAGCCTGTGATGCCGACGGTCTCCATATCGGCCAGAACGATATGCCCGCCGCCCAGGCCCGTCAGCTTTTAGGACCGGATAAAATTCTCGGCGTATCGGCCCAAACCACCCGGCAGGCCGTTGCCGCCTGCCAAGACGGCGCTGACTATTTAGGCGTAGGCGCCGTCTTTCCCACCGGCACAAAGACCGATGCCGTCGAAGTTCCTCTTGATACGCTAAAAGCCATCACGGCATCTGTGGATATTCCCGTAGTGGCCATCGGCGGCATTGGCGCAGATAATATCGCCCAGCTTTCCGGTACCGGCATTGCCGGCGCCGCCGTGGTATCGGCCATCTTTGCCCAAGAGGACATAAAAAAAGCCGCCGCAAACCTGCGACAGCTTATTGCAAAGGAGCTTTGATTATGGAAAAAAAATGCGAACTCAAAACCGTCCTGACCATTGCCGGCAGTGACTCCAGCGGCGGGGCAGGCATTCAGGCTGACCTCAAGACCATGCTTGCGAATGGTGTCTACGGCATGAGCGCCATCACCGCCCTGACCGCGCAAAATACCACAGGCGTAACCGTCGTGGCAAGGACAGCCCCGGAAATGCTTGCCGCACAACTGGACAGCGTCTTTACCGATATTTTCCCGGATGCCGTCAAAACCGGCATGGTCTTTGACAGCGAACTGATTGCGGTTATCACCGCTAAGCTCAAAGCGTATCACGCGAAAAACATCGTGGTTGACCCCGTAATGGTGGCCACCAGCGGAGCAAGGCTGCTGAATGAAGATGCCATCTCAGCTTTGAAAGAACAACTTCTGCCGCTGGCCACAGTCATTACCCCCAATCTCATGGAAGCCGAGGTTTTGGCCGGTATGGAAATCAGGAGCCACGAAGATATGATACAAGCCGCCCAAAAACTTTACGAAACTTACGGCTGCAATGTGCTCTGCAAAGGCGGCCACCGCCTGCAAGACGCCGACGACCTGCTCTATACCGCAGATGGCCCCCTGTGGCTGAAAGGTGAACATATCGACAATCCCAATACACACGGCACCGGCTGTACCCTGTCTTCCGCCATTGCCAGCAATCTGGCAAAAGGAGAAGAATTAACAACTGCTGTAAAGAACGCAAAAGCCTATATCACCGGTGCCCTGCAGGCCGGCCTCAATCTGGGGCATGGCGCAGGTCCGCTGCATCACGGCTGGGCTATTTAGCCCGCAAGTACCGAACTGCCGCCAGTCCTGCCTCCGCCCCCTGATATACGGCCTTGGCAATCTGCAGCAGCCCGCCTGTACAGTCCCCGGCTGCAAAAAGCCCCGGCACATTGGTGGCTCCATGGGCATCAATTTTGATATTGTTCCCATCAAGCTGGGCACCAATTTTTCTCGCAATGGCCGTGCTGCCCACCGTCCCCAGGGCAATAAATACGCCGTCCAGGCTTAACGCAGACCCATCAGCAAAAACAACCTTTTCCACCCGCTTATCGCCGTCAATGACGGCGATTTTTGCCGTGCAGATGCGGATTTCCGTTGGAACTTCTGCGGCAAGGCCTGCACCATTGGTCAGCAGTACAACTTGCGCTGCATGGGGCAGCAGCGCCTGTGCCTCATGCAGCGCATAAACGCCAGCGCCAACCACAGCCACGGTCTTGCCGCGGTAAAAGAATGCATCACAGGTTGCACAGTAGCTTATGCCCTTACCCTCAAATTCTTTCACGCCTGGTATGGGCAAAGATTGTCGGGCCGCCCCAGTCGCGACAATCACACTGTCTGCTTCCAGTTCATGTTTTTTACCAGTTACCTTAAAGCCCGTAAAACTCTCATTAAACATCAAGCTTAACAGCTCATCTTCCACAAACTCCACGCCAATCTTCTTCGCTCCGTCAATTCCCCGTGCATGAAGTTCTGCTCCCGAAATCGGCTCAGCGAGCCCATAATAGTTTTCAATCTTCTCTGCTTTCGCCAGTCCGCTAAGGGCAAGCCCCTTGCTTAACACCGTCACATCGGCTCCCCCCCGCCGGGCATAAAGCGCTGCCGACACCCCTGCCGGCCCGGAGCCGATGATTACCACTTTCCCCATAAGCCACAAACTCCTTCGACAAAAATTTCTGTCCTAAACATAACAAAAGACCGCCCCACCGTAAAGTGAGCCGGTCACGATTTATGCAATTTCTTAGTAGCTGGGATGCTGCTTTACGTAATCCACCGGCCTGCTCCAATCCACATGCACCTTCGTGTTGTTCCACAGGCGGGTCAGCGCCAGCTTGAAGCTTTTCACATCAGCCAGCGGGTCGATTTCTTCCGGCGTAAAGTCCATGAGGGTTTCATGGGGCACATTGATGCTGTGCTTTTCTGCCAGATATTTTTCCGTCAGGCTCTTGGCCTCTTCGTTTTTAATATTAACGGTTGCCGTCTTGCTTTCTCCATCATAATCTATCCAACCCAAATCATGACCAAAGCTTATGGCTACGCTGAATTTATTTTCCATGGCAATTTCTCCTTTTTTGACTTCAATACCTGACCTTAATTATATATGATTCAGCCCCCTTTTACAAATTTTTAAACAAAGTAACCAAATTAAGTAAATATTTTCAAAAGTTTGCATTTGTCAAGTCTTGCACTTGTATTTTTTTTGTGCTACTATACTTACAAAGAAGGATAAGCCTGGGGTGTGCGCGGGCTTTTGAAATGTCCAACCTACATTTTTTACAGGGAGCCTGATTTGATTTTAGTGGAAGTTCGCCTCGGCGTCTTGCGGAAGCTAAACTTAGGGCACCCACCTGCTGATCGCAGGTTTTGGGCATTTAAGGCAGCGGCAGTTTGGACCCCTTCTTTGAAAAGGGATTGCTATCCATGGGTGGCAGTCCCTTTTCACGCATTTGCCAATAAATTAATGCAAATACGGGCGCAGATTGATGGCTACCTCATTGATGTGGGTAATCTTCGGATTCTGCGCCATTTTATTTACCGGAGCTTCTACCGGGCCGTCCACGATTTCGATATTATCCAGCATCTGCCGCATTTGGCCGCGAATTCCTTCCAAATAGATTTCCCGCAGGTTCTTCTGCTCCTGCTTTTCTTCATCATTCAAGCCCACAGAACGCTGCTTGCGGGATAATTCATTTATCCGGGCAATTAATTCCTTGGTTATCATAAAAGCCTCACTTTCTCTAACAGCTTTAATACGCAATGCAAATATTATACCTTTCGCTCCTGGCCTTGTCAAAATATTCCTGTTCCCATTGCCAAGCGATATTTTCATTTAGTATAATAATACAAGGTCTTATGACCAAAATATAATTCCATAGGAGGTTCGGACGTTTTGGAACCTGGCATTAACTTTTCTACGTTGGAGGAACAAATTCTCCTCCTGAAAGAAGCCACGGACGCAGTACTCCTGGACACAATCGGCCTAGGACAAAAAATGCAGGAAGCGTTTGGACAACATGCCGTCACTTCCCTCAGTTCGCAGATGTTGTGGACAACTCTGCAATCTAAAAACTGACGGCAAAACGGAGCAGGAAAACAACTGCTTCAGCAACCCCAAACAGCCCGCAGGCTCGAAAGTGCCTGCGGGCCGCTTTTTTGTAGAAACCAAAAACTGCTTGAAGGAAAATATGGCTTTAGTGAAGAACTACTTAGGAAAATCAATATCGATTTAGTGTTATCATGTTATGGAGGCGATATCATGCGGATTGGTGTACCTAAGGAGATTAAGAATAATGAGAATCGTGTAGGACTTACCCCTGCTGGCGCAGAAGCACTGGTAAAGGCAGGCCATACGGTTTTCGTGGAACAAGGCGGCGGTCTGGGCAGCGGCTTTACCGATGAGGATTATGTTTCCGTGGGAGCGTCTATCACAGCGGATAAAAAACAGTTATTTGCTGATGCCGAAATGATTATCAAGGTA
>CADAAS010000034.1 GCA_902785885.1 Pseudoselenomonas ruminantium | reverse complement strand
TATGCGTTCGTTAAGGAACTGGATAAGTGTGCTCTGGGTCTGCTTGCCCTTGTCCGTCTGCAGTGCAAGGAAGTTATCCACAACCCCCTGGCTGATCATCTGTGCTTCCTCAGGAGTCTTGCCTGTTGCCGTGACCGTGATAAGGTTCGTCTGCTTGGTGTTTTCAATCTTAAGTTTTCCCTTGGCAAAAGCCTTGGCATCCGGCTTATGCTTTTCATCTGGCCATTCCAGCTGATCAATAATCGGTTCCAGCACTTTGCGGGATTTCATCAGTTCAATGTAGTTCCTGGTATCCGAACTGCCACCTCCGCTTATTCCCATAGCTGCAGCCATTGCAGCAGCACCGCCGATATCCTTGCTACTGCGTGTTTGCACCAATGTGGTGGATTCATATGTCTTGGGCAAGGTAAGCGACACGATAAGCGCCAGTGCCGTGCAGCCGCCCACGATAGTGCCTACTGTCTTGCGGCGATTATACATGATTTGCATTAGCTTTCCTAAGTCGATTGATTCTTCTTTCTGTACATTATTTTCCATGTATTATTTCTCCGTTTTCATATTATTTAGTGCATATTCACAGCACTGCCGTACCAGATTGTTCACAGACACCTTTTCATGCTCGGCAACTTTTGCCAGCTCATCAAGTAAACTGGAGGGAAGCCGAAAGGTTTTATTGATCATTTCTTCCGTCTGCTTGACTTGAAACATGGGATTGATTCTTCCTTTCATTCGCGTGTTATTTATATACTCCATTATATTAGCACATATGCCCCCCCCCCACAAGACATTCTGCAAAAAAATTTACTTTTTATCCACATATCACATTGTTCTCGTGTTTTTTTGCACAAAAATAAGCGCAAGGTGTATTGCTGTATTAGCAACAATACATCTTGCGCTTAAAATGATATTCTTATTTTATTTGTAAATGCGTTTTTCAATTGCCTGTGCTGTAGCCGTGGTGGCCAGCCCGCCTTCGCTCGTTTCCCTCAGGCTCTTGGGCAGCGCCTTGCCGATGCGGTTCATGGCGTCAATGACTTCATCCACGGGAATGACCGAATCAATCCCTGCCATGCTCATATCGGCCGCCAGCATGGCCTCGATTGCGGCAAAGCCATTGCGCTTGACGCAGGGGACTTCCACCAGACCGGCTACGGGGTCGCAGACCAAGCCCAGCAAGTTTTTGATGGACAGTGCCACCGCGTTGCCGATTTGCCGCGGGCTGCCACCGGCCAGTTCCACCAATGCCGCAGCCGCCATGCCTGCCGCTGTGCCGCATTCAGCCTGGCAGCCGCCTGCCGCTCCGGCAATGGAGGCATTCTGGTCAATGACCATGCCAATGCCAGCGGCGGTAAAGAGGGCGTTTACAATCGCTTCGTCGCTTACATTGCGTTCCATCTTCGCTGCATAGAGCGCTGCCGGCACAATGCCGCAGGAGCCGGCAGTCGGGCAGGCGACGATACGGCCCATGACCGCATTGACCTCGCTGATGCCCACCGCATAGGCGGCGGCACTTAAGACCTCCTGCCCCATATAGCCTCGCTGCCGGTAGGCATAGAGTTTCTTGGCATCACCACCCGTAAGGCCGCTCAGGGATTTTTCCGTGTTCTTTATGCCCCGTTCGATGGATGCCTGCATGACCTGCCAATTCACCTGCATGGAGAGCATGATTTCCGCCCGCGTTTTTTGGCTGTCCTGCATTTCCCGCTTGATGACGATTTCATGCAGGGGGGTACCCGCCTCCTCGGCCAGGACAATCAGTTCTTCGATATTGTTAAAGTTAATCATAGATATTGCTCCTCAACTCAAATGGCGGGAATGGCAAAGGCGTATTCCACGTTATCCGCCTGTTGGCATTCCTCAATGACCGCAGCTGCCGGTTCCTCGTCCAGCTCCATGATCATCATGGCCGTTTCGCCACGGTTCTGACGGGACACCCGCATAAAGGCGATATTGACCGCCGCATGAGCCAGTATCTGCGTAACGCGGGTGATTACGCCAGGGCAGTCATGGTGGATGGTGATGAGGGCAGGATATTGCCCGGTCAGTTCCACCTGGTAACCATCAATATTCGAAATCATGATATTGCCGCCGCCCACCGAGGCACCACGGACCCTGGCCGTGCGGCCGGAACGCCCCACAAGGTAAATAACGGCCGTATTGGGGTGAGCTTCTTCGAGATTCACCGTCTGGAAGCTGAATTCCAAACCATGGTCACGGGCAATCTGCAATGCCTCGCGAATGCGCTCGTCCTCCGGGGCAAAGCCTAAGATGCCGGCAATCAAGGCCTTGTCCGTGCCATGTCCGCGATAAGTACGGGCAAAGGAGCCATGCAGATTGATTTCCGCCCGCACCGCTTCTTCGCCCAAAATTTTCCGCGCCATCAGCCCCAAGCGCACAGCACCTGCTGTATGGGAACTGGACGGGCCAATCATCACTGGCCCGACAATATCAAAAACTCCGTGCATAATATCCCTTTCCTTTACGAAAAAAAGCCTTCCCCCTTGGGGAAGGCGGTGCAAATTTTCTTACTTGATCAAGCCGTGGTTGCGCAGAGCGTCCTCCAGCTGCTTTTCGTGCTGGGGTTCCATCTCCGACAGCGGCATGCGCAGGGGACCTGCGGCATAGCCGAGCTTGCGCATGGCAACCTTGACAGGGATAGGGTTGACCTCGCAGAACAGCGCATCAATGAGGTCAGCATATTCCACCTGCATTTTTTCGGCTTTTTTCGTATCGCCATCAAAGAATGCCTGGCACATATCGTGGGTCTGCTGCGGTGCCACGTTGGAAAGCACAGAGATTACGCCCTGGCCGCCCAAGGAAAGAATCGGCACAATCTGGTCGTCATTGCCGGAATAGATTACCAAATCATCGCCGACAGCCGCGCGCAGGCGCAGGATCTTGGACAGGTCGCCATTTGCTTCCTTTACGGCCACGATATTGGGATGCTTGGCCAGTTCCACATAGGTGGAAGTCGCAATTGCCACGCCCGTGCGGGAAGGCACATCATAGAGGATAATCGGGATATTCACCGCATCGGCAATCGCCGTGTAATGGGCGATAAGGCCTTTCTGCGTGCATTTATTGTAGTACGGCGTTACCACCAGCAGGGCATCCGCGCCCACGCTTTCCGCATACTGGGAAAGTTCCACTGCATAGCTGGTTTCGTTGGAGCCGGTACCGGCGATTACGGGCACGCGCCCCTTTACATGATCGACCGCAAATTTGATGGCTGCACGATGTTCTGCATCGCTCATCGTTGCGGATTCACCCGTAGTACCGGTGATGATGATGGCATCCGTATGATTCTTTATCTGGTCATCAATAATCCGTCCCAGCTCGTCAAAGTTAATGCCATCTTCCGTATACGGCGTAATGATGGCTACGCCTGCGCCACGAAAAATCGGTTTTTTCATGAAAAAGCCTCCCATGTAAATATACTAGTTCCATTCACATTCATCTTACTGCTTCTAATTATCACATTAAACCCGCGGAAAGTCAACGGCGATTGCCATTCTTCGCACGTAATGCGCTAAACTTTACACGCTCTGCCAGTTTTCAGGCACGCACAGCCTCCATGGCCTTTTTGACCACATCTGCCGGCACATCATTGCGGCAGATAACCTGGCCGATTTTTTCCATGAGTACCCAGGTCACTTTGCCGCCCACGGTCTTCTTGTCATGGAAGATATCACCATACATGGCATCTACGGTCACGCCTGCTGCCTGCAGGGGCAGATTATAGCGCGCAATCATCTCCCGCACGCGGTTGTATTCCGTTTCGTCAATCAGCCCAAGTTCCCGGCTGACATGTGCTGCGCCCACCATGCCGGTTGCCACGGCCTCGCCATGATTATAGCGCACATAGCCCGTTTCCTTCTCAATGGCATGGGCAATGGTATGGCCGAAGTTCAGGATTCGGCGCAGGCCAGCTTCCTTTTCGTCCTCGCTGACCACGGCGGCCTTTATCTCACAGGAGCGGGCAATCATATGCACAAGGGTCTCCGGCTCCAAGGCGAGCACCTGCTCCCGGTTCTTTTCCAGGAAAGCAAAGAACTCGGCATCATAGATAATGCCGTATTTAATGATTTCGCCAAGCCCAGTGTAGATTTCCCGCTGCGGCAGGGACTTCATATAATTGAGTTCCATAAAGACAGCCTGCGGCTGGTAGAATGCACCAATAAGGTTCTTGCCCAGCTCATGGTTGACCGCAACCTTGCCGCCGACGCTGGAATCCACCTGCGCCAGCAGGCTGGTGGGAACCTGCACAAAGGGCACGCCCCGCATATAGGTCGCGGCGACAAAGCCCGCCAAGTCCCCCACTACGCCGCCGCCCAGGGCAAAGACCGGCGACTTGCGGTCAAGCCCAAGCTCGATGGCACGGGTAAAGAGGTCATTGGCAACGCTTAGGTTCTTGGAGCTTTCCCCTGCCGGTATCTGCATGAGTGCAGCTTCCAGGCCGGCTTCGGCCAGCAGCTGCTGAACCTGTTTTCCATATAGTGGGCCTACATGGGTATCGGTAACGAGCAGTGCCTTTTTACTGTAGCCTGCACCCTTGACAAAATCCACAATCTCCTGGCTGATATCGTAACCGATAACGATATCGTAACTCTTTTCGCCTAAATCCACCCGTACCTTACGCATGCAGCACACCTCTTGTCTTTAATGTCTTGGTGATGATTTCCACCACCTGCAGGGGCGATAATTCACTCGTATCGACAGAAAAATCAGCCTGCTGATAAAGCGTTTCCCGCTCCTGTAGCAGCTTTTCCACAGCCTGGCGGCGGTCGCCATCATCTGCCCGGTCGAGCACTGGGCGGGTGCCGCGGCTCTTTGTGCGTTCGAGCACCGTATCAACATTGGCCTTTAGGCAGACCATCACACCACTGGATTTTAAGGCCTCCACATTGGCCGGATTCTTCACCGTGCCGCCACCGGTGGAAATTACCGCATTGCGCCGCTTCGAAAGCCTTGTCGCCAGCTCATGCTCGAGCTGGCGGAAATGGTCTTCCCCAAACTGAGCAAAGATTTCGGGAATGCTCAGCCCAGCTTCTTCCTCGATTTTATTATCCATATCGATAAAGGCACACCCCAATCGCTGGGCCAGCATTTTCCCTGTGCTGGATTTGCCCGTCCCCATAAAGCCGATTAAAATCACATTACGCATGCGCGCACCAATCCTTTCCAATGCGCTGATTATAGGCGGCGATGGCGGCTTTCAAGTCCACCATTGCATCGCTGCCGAATTTCTCACAAACGGCCTGCGCGATAACAAAGGCAACCATGGCCTCGCCCACGACTGACGCTGCCGATACCGCACAAGTATCGCTGCGCTCCTTGCAGGCCAGCACCGCTTCGCGGCTCTCAATATCGATGGACTTCAGCGGCGTCATCAGGGTCGGAATCGGCTTCATGGCCGCCCGCACGACGATATCTTCGCCATTGGTCATGCCACCTTCAAGTCCGCCCGCGCGATTGGTTCTGCGCTGGATTTTACCGTCTTCAAGATAGATTTCATCATGAATCTGGCTGCCGGGAAGAACGGCGCACTCGAACCCTGCGCCAATCTCCACGCCCTTGATGGCCTGAATGGACATCATGGCGCCGGACAAGCGGGCATCCAATCGCCTGTCCCACTGAATATGACTGCCCAGCCCCACGGGCGCCCCCTGTACAATGACTTCAAAGATGCCCCCCAGGGTATCGCCTGCGGCCTTGGCTTCGTCAATGCGGGCTTTCATCTTGGCCTCTGCTTCTTTATCATAGCAGTTGAGTTCGGAACCATTTTCTGTGCCAATCGCTGGCCGGTCAATTTTTGACGGGTCAACGGCCACACCGCCGATATTCGTCACATGGGAAACGACCTTGATGCCCAATTCGCGCAAAAATGCCTTGCAGACAGCACCAACCGCCACCCGCATGGTGGTTTCGCGGGCACTCGAACGCTCCAGGATATCCCGTACATCTTCACGGGCATATTTCAAAATACCCGTCAAATCCGCATGACCAGGGCGGGCTGCCGTGACCTTTTCCCCTTCCGGCTCGCCAAAGGCTGCCATGCGGCCATTCCAGTTGGCAAAATCCTTGTTGATCACCTGCAGGGTCAGCGGGCCGCCCAATGTCTCATTAAACCGCATGCCCGAGAGGACTTCCACCTTGTCCGTCTCAATCTTCATGCGCCCGCCACGGCCATAGCCCTGCTGACGGCGGGCAAGTTCCCGGTCAATATCCTCCTTATGCAGCTCCAGCCCGGCCGGCAGGCCCTCCAAGATCGCTGTCAGCCTCGGGCCATGGGACTCGCCCGCCGTCATAAAACGCAACTCGCTCATACTATACACCTCATCGTAGCAATTTTTCACATTTATTATAGTTTAATGTATCATTGTGTATAAAGCAAGCTTTCTATATCGGATTTTTGTCTATTTAGCAGGCACAGCATAGATATAAATCAGCATATCGCTTTCCAGGGTATCCCCCTTGGATACGATGGACAAATTTTTTACCACAGCCAGGCGCTCGCCATCCTGCAGCCCTTGCAGGAATCTCAGCAAGCCAAAGTAACGACCAACAATCCTGACTTGGATGGGCAGGCATTGGCTATCCCCAGCAGAAATATTTTTTTGCGGGCTGACCATCTGCAGCTCCATTTGATTATGCAGGGCCAGCCGCTCCAAATACAGCATAAACTCTCCCTGCCCCATATGCTCCGGAAGATATTGCCAAACGCGCTGTTCCCGCTTGTTTAGTTCTGCCCGGTATTCCTTCATGTGCAAATGGGCATTCTGAAAGTTAGTGACGTCCGTAATTTCCTGTGCATGCCCTGTCGCCTGGCGGGCATAGTCCCCTGCAGCTGCAGCCAATGGCCTATGCAGGATAAAATAAAACAACAATCCTCCGAGCAGCGTACCGGCCACCACCATAATCATCATCTGTAGATTATTTTGGCTGGCTGCCTTGAACTTCATCATCATTTTGTCCCTCATGATCGGGCTCCCATTCTACCGATACCGAAAATTGTACCTTATCCGGCTCATTGCCCCGGCCTTTGGCCACCTCTGAATTTTCCAGCGTTATCCCCTGCCTGAAAAACAGCTTGTCGTCCTCAAGGCGCCCCATGAACTCAGCCAGGCAATCATAACTTACGGCCTGTCCTTCCAGATAGAGCTTGTGCCCATCTGCACTTACATTTAAGCCGGCAAGGGATACCCCTTGGACCGTATTTGTTCCTAAATGCACCAACAAGCTATGCCAGGGCATGCCCTGCCTGCTGAATGCCTGTATTCTTTTCTCCCGGTCGGCAATGTTGGCTGCTTGTTCCGTTAAAGCATGCATTTCCTGTGCTGCGGGCGCCAGCATGGCCAGTTCCCGTTGCTGCTGTCCTGCCAATGCACAAGCCTGCCGATAATCCATGAAATCGACCGCAAGCAATGCCAAGCCAGCTGTCAGCCAAGCGACAACCCAGGCGCCCAAAATGCGCTTGACGGCCAACCCTGCGCCCTGCCGTTTCTTAAAGCCTTCCATTTCCCGCCGCTGGCTGCGGAGATAATCCATTACGCCGCCAGCCGGAACGATATCTGCCAAGTTCAAGTCTGCCTGGGCAAAGGATTCTTCCACTTCCTGCAAATAGCCCCTGCTCACGCCCGTGATTGTGCACCTGTTCCCGCCCTCATCACTCAAGCGGCAAGCACAGGCAAAATTTTCGGCACTAAGGCCCTGTTCCAGCAGCTTGTCGTCCAGTTCCCAGTAGGCTGCCTCCTGCTGTTCTACAGCATTCAGCCCCGGCGGCAGGTTCAGCGCATAACGCATCTGTTCCGTTTCCGGCACAATATACAAAAGTGGCATATCCTGCCAGCCTTTCCGGTTGATTTCCATGGTTGCCTGCTCAGCGATTTCCCGCAGGCTTGCTGCAGCATGTCCTGCCTGTTCATAAAGTGCACCTGCAGGAGACAGCACGCTTTCTTCTTCCAGCTGCCACAAATTTTCCCGGCAAGCATATTTTCCCAGCCTGCCCCCCTCATCTTCTGCTGACACCGCCACAAACGCATCATCTGTCCGGTAAAAATAAGCCTTAAGGCGCCCAGCCACGCCATACATAATGTCCGTCCTCCTTTCCCAGCACTCCCTTTACCATCACATGCGGCTCCAGCAGCTTATCCCGGGCCGTTTCCCGGCAAAAAGCGGTCGCTATGATATAGACTTCACCGCCCCAGCTGCGGGCAAAAACCGTATAATCCAGCCCTTCATCATTCCCCTTGTCCAAGGGAATCATGGAATTTTCCCGCAAATTCTGCAGCCTGCCCTCGTCCGTTCGGGCTAAGTGCCATTGTTTTTCAGCCATGCTTTCTGCCACCAGGCGCATCCTCATTTTTTGCCGCAGGGAATAGCTATTCTCTGCGCCCTGCTGCAAAAAGGCCAGCAGCCCCCGCCCCATAAAAATCATCACCACAAGCAGTATCATGGCCACCATCGACATGAACCCCCGCTGGCTGTATTTTTTATCGCGGCAAGTAGATTGCTGTACGCAATGTATACTCATGATTGGTCATCTCGCTTTTGCCCGTCAAACGCAATTTATAGACATCTGGATAAGCCTCATCCCTTGCCCAGGAAAACTCGACCACGGTAACCTGTGCCAACGCATGGTCCCCGGTTAGCGGAGCATATATTGATCCACGCGCCAGCTTGACTAACCCAGCCATATTGTGCAGCCAGTAACTTTCTTTTTTCATTCCTCCCGGCTTGCTGTCACCGTACAAGGGATTTTGCCTGCCAACAATAAAAAAGCCCTTGTTGCTGCCTGCGCCTTCTTCGATGTACTGTCCTGCCAGCAAATCCTCAACGACCAACGAAAACGAGCCCTGCACTTCCTGTACCAGTTCCCCGTCAGCCAGCTGATAAAAATAAGTGCGCATGCAAAACATAAAAATACTCGTCAACGAAAGCAACAGCATCACGAGCACCGGCATGGCAACCAAGGCTTCCCCAAGAATAAAGCCCGCTTCATTTGTGCACTGCCAGGCAGCGCCTGTATTCCTGCTTGCCCTCCCTGCCATTTGCTTCCCAGGAAACCTCAACCTGCAATTCCCAAAGTCCATCATCATCGGCTGCAGCCTCCCCGCTTAAGTTATACATTATGCCATCTTGCTCCAAATCCTGCCTATCGCCCAAATAGCCCATCCGCTGCGGCAGGCGCCCTTCCTTATCCAGCACCGCCTGCGCATAGGATATCTGTGCCCGTGCCAAATAATCTGCACGCCCTTCTGCAGCCGATACCGACTGCAGCTGTGCAGCCCGCATATACATCCCTGCTGCCGCAGCCATGCCCAACAGGACAATACTCAATAAAATGGCTTCCCAAAGGAAAAAGCCTGCCTGTTTATTTGCCTGCACCCTTACCACGCTCCATCCGAATCCTGCCGCCCTCGCTAATCATAATTTTCCTTGCCTCGTCCGGATAGCCCTGGCAGTAAATGCACAGGGTCATCATTCCGGTAAGCCCTGGCCTGCCATTGGCATTAAAATACAATCTTATCGAATCATCATAATATTTTTTTCCCTGCTCCTGATAGACCTTGGCCACTTTTACGCCAGGCAGATAACGATGCTGGGCAATAATGTCCCCCTTTCCCGCCAGCAGCTGATTGCCATTGGTGAACAGCTGCAAATAGATATGGCGCACCGTAGGTTCCTGTGCCCCATATCCCCAGGCACTTTCCCCTGTGTTCCTGCCCATGTCCTGGCAATAACGGATGGAGGACAGCAGCTGTTCCGCCTCGTATTCCACGGCCGCCTGCCGGTAAAACTTCGCAGCCTGCGGAACGGCATGCATGCCCAGAATCATCAGCAAGGCCAGCGCCAATAAGACCTCCAAAAGCAAGGCCCCAGACTGATGTCCCCTTAGCTGCATAGCAAAACCTCAACATATTCCCGTATCTCGCAGCCCCAGCCAAAGGCGGCCAATGCCCCCAATGCCAAAAACGGCCCAAACGGCAACGGTGTCTGCCTGTTCATCCGTCGGCCAGCAAACAGCCAGGCTCCGTAAAGCAACCCCGCCACAGAGGCCAACAGCAGGCACAACAGCAAATCTTCCCAGCCCAGCCACATTCCCAAGGGGGCAGATAGCTTCACATCCCCCAGCCCCAGGCCGCCCCCGGACAGGACACGCAACCCTTCCAACAAGCCGATACCCAGCAGCGCTCCTGCAAATGATGCTTCCCATGCCGTATGCCCCAAAAGCAAGGGAATCATGCTGAGCAACAACAGCAGCAACACCAGTCGATCATAAATCAGGCCATACCGCATATCATAAATCGCAATAAGCACGAGCACAGCTGCCATAACCATGAACAAGCAAAATTCCGTCAAGGGCAGCTCCCATGCCAAAAGTGCCATCGGCACCATAAACGCGCACCAATTTCCCCGTACATCCTTCCACATTGACCAGTCAAAGGCCTGGGGAAAATCCTGTCCTTTACTATTCATGGCCAAACTCACCTGCCGTATGTTCAGCACAAATGGCCCGCACACCTTCAATTCCACCTGCCGTACTCTTGCGCAGGCTATACGCATCCGTATCCTTTAACGTGATCGTCTTCCCTTCCTTTAGCCGGCATTTTCCCTTGGGCGGTTTCAGGCTATTCAAATCGTTGACATATTCCGCCAAGTCCTCGATCTTCGCCGGAGCATATCCTTTTTCCAGCTCATAGACTGCTATTGCCGCATCCAAAGTAGTCAAGTCGCTTTGCACCTTTGCCGTGTTGGCTGTCATGATGGTTGACGTAAACCTCGGCACCGCTACAGCGGCCATAAGCCCTATAATGGCCAAGGCCACCAAAATACCAATCAAGGAAAAACCTGCTTGCTTAGGCTCAGACATAAGCGCCCTCCTTTTTGTACATTTTTTCTCATATTTCTTTAATTAAATGAGTCTTCTACAAAAAACATGTTTTTCCTGCCAGGATTTCCTATTATTTGCAATCCGATAAAAAAAATTGCAGCCCGGCCCAAAACAGGCTGCTTTCTATGGTATACTTAACGTAATATTATTGGTAAAAATGGGCAGGTGAGCATTTATGGATAAACTGGTCCAGAGCCTCCTGAAAAGGCTTACGCCCCTTTGGGAGACCATTTATTTCTTCTACCAGAGGTTCACTGACTATCATCGCATTGCCAGCTGGTTTGACATGGCCTCAGGCACTACTTATTATTTTCTTTTGGGATTTTTGCCTTTTTTGGTATTTACCGTAAACCTGATGCTTTTCGTCATGGCCCCGCAGGTGGATGCCCTTTACGGCATGGCAGCCCACTACCTGCCAGAACGCATGGCAGGACCCTTGATGGGGGATATCACGCGCATTATGGGCAGCCGCAGTACCTTGTGGATGTGGGTGACCGGCCTGTTCTCCCTGTACAGCTTCGTCCAGGGGCTCGTTATCCTGACCAGGGCTACGGACAGCCTGGACTATGCCCATACCGAAGCCATGGCCCGAGACAACCACCATAATATCCTGGTATACGCCAAGGGCATTGTCTTTACCTTCGGCCTTATGATTGTTATCTTCCTCTCCCTGGGGCTGCCAGTCTTCGGCAATTCCTTAGTTTACTACTTAAATGAAAGTCTCCATTTTCCGGACTTCTTCCTGGGGTTGTGGATTTTCCTGCGCGTATTCCTTCCCTTTGTGGTACTGGTTGTCTGGCTCACTTTTTTCTACATTTTCGCTCCCCATTCTTACACCCCGCCTTTTCGGCAGGCCTTTATTACAGCCCTTTTGGTCACCTTTTTATGGCTTGCTGCCACCGGAATTTACAGTTGGTGCATGACCCTGATTCCCGGCATGGGCATTGCCTATGGCTCGCTCTTTGGCCTGTTCGCCCTGTTTGTGTGGTTCAAGTTTATCGTCAGTTTCATTATCTACGGCATCGAATTCTTGATGGCCTTAAATGAAATCGAGCTGCGGCATAAGATTGCTGCCCTGCAGGCAAAACAATAAAAACACCTGAAGTCATGGGCAAAAGGTGACTTCAGGTGTTTTTCCATTAAAGGGTATTGCTTTGCAGATTGGTCAGGGAAACCTCACTATCGCTGGAGAAAATCCCCCATTGATGCTCGGGCAGGGCATACATGCGCGTGCTGAGCGCCATTTGATCGTTGATGTAAAGCACAGCTACAGTGCCATCGATGAGCAGGGTAAAATCATAACTTTCGCCCGGCTGGAGGCTGACCGGTACGGAAAGTTCCGGTTTTGCCTTGTTGATGCTGCCGGTATCGGTGTTATAGAAAGCCACCTGCTGCTTTTCCTGGTCAAAAACCAGATTCAGCGAACCTGTCTGATTGGGGCCGACATTAAACATCAGGCCGAATTTTCCCTGCTGGCTGGCAGGTGTAAAATGCCCGGTGATTTTCCGGATGCCGCTGAGCCTGGGCAAAACGACATCGGCATAGCCCTTGCCACCAAAGCGATATTCCTGGCCTGCTGCCGTTACATCACCACTCTGCGTGACAGGCGTCAAGGCCTCGGCCTTATTCAAGCGCTCCGTTGCCTTGGCAACCGGTACCGGATAAAGGCTGCCATCTGCACGCTGCTTGAGCTGATGCGTTACCATATTGCCGGCCCAGTCGGTCGGACGTTTATCCATGCTGTCCCACTTGGTTGGCGTCCAACCCACCAGGTAGAGGTCTTTGTCATCCTTGGCCAGCTTTGCCGCATAGAATCCGCTGGCATCGAAATAATCCTGTGCCGGTTTCTCAAAGGGACCTTTGGAATCCTTGGCCACACGGTAATGCACGACACGGGATGGCCACTGGTCGGAGAAGGTCAGGTACCAGTAGTCGCCGTATTTCACGAGGGTCGGGCATTCCATATTGGCATCGCTGCCCATATCGTTCTCAAAGAAAATGCCTTGATTTTCCCAATGCTTGAGATCCTTTGACGTATAGCGGGCAATCACGCCGCGGGCCTTTTGGCTGCGAGTCGTAATCAGCATCCAATATTCATCATAGTCCGGGTTGTAGAATACATTGGGGTCGCGGAACGTGTCATCATAGATATAGGGCTTGCTGCCACGGAATGAATCCTCAGGCATTTTCTGCCAGCTTACCAAGTCCCGGCTAACGGCATGCATGATTGTTTCCTTCGGCATGCTGCGCCAGTTGAATCCCGTGTAGAATGCATGGTAAAGCCCATCCTTGTCCTGCACCACAGAACCGGTTCCCAATGCTGAATCCTTGGCAAACTCATTCGTTGTATCATAGGGAATTACCCAGCTGTCATGGTGATAATCCGTAAAGTCCTTCGTCGTCCAAAGGCTCCAAGGATGGAAGCCCACATCGCCGTCACGCATATCTTCCAAATAAAAGATACGGAACTGCTGTCCATCATAGAACGGCATGGTATCGCCTACCCAGCTGTAACCGGTATTCGGGAAAAGTGCCTGATGAGCAAAAACCTGGGAACTGCCCATGCAAAGGCTTGAAGCGGCCAGCAAGGCGGCCAAAATTTGTTTTTTCATTTTATGTCTGCCTTCTTTCATCATATAATATGCCGCTTAGAAATACATTTCCCACTGCGCGCGGAAGAAACTGTAATCATCACGTTTGCCGTTAGTAAGACCGGTTCCCGGGTCAAACAACCCCATCTTGCCGAAGGTGTAGTGGAGAAGCAGCTTGGTATTACGTACCGGCACGAAATCAGCACCTACGCGCAGGCCGTTGAATTCACCGTACCGATGCTCCCATGCGTTATCTCCCGGATTATTGGCGTTGACATCATCCACAAAGTCTCCATCTGTAACACAGGCAATATCATCATTAAACCAATTCGTCATACCGGTGTGACCGCGCTGCAGGTATTTCTTGACATAGATGTCAAAGGAACCGGGAATATCCGGACGGGCTTCCTTGTACTGCAATTGGATAAAGTGAGACTTATTCAGGGTTTTGGAATCGGATTTGGCAATGGCTGCTGTCAGCTTCAAATCCCGGTTCAGCTTAGTGTCAAAGCCAAAAGACCAAGTCTTGCGCTGCCAGTTATCATCCAGCCCTTGCCGGCTCATGCGACCAAAGTGTGAGGTGAGATTTGTATTCTTGGCCACGGGTATTTCACTAATCAAGGACAAGACTCTCATATCCGTAGACCCACCGCTGCTATCCCACGTGTTGGCCTTATTTTCCGTATCGCCATACATATTCTTGCTGTAGGTCTTGCCGGCATTTACTGTAAAGTTTGCCTTGCGCCCCCATTTTGTGGGAATGCCATAGCTTGCCTGCCAACCATCAATCTTTTCATCAAAGGTGAATTTATAGGGAGACTGCAGATAATAACGTCCCAGCTTCACATTAAGCCCGCCTATACGTCCCTCGGTATAGAGCTGCAACACAGGGCGGGAATATTTCTTGCCACCCGGCTTGTCGTAGCCACCATCCCCTTCATAGGCACCATGGTTAGTCGAAAGGTTGTTCAAAAATTCATGCTCGCTGTGGATAGACCAAGTGTCATTGATACGGTATTTGGTAAAGAGATTGAGCCAAATGGTTTTCTCATCCGCAGCTTTGTAATTGCTGAAGTGATCAAAATTCTGCTTGTCCCAGCGCAGTCGCGTATAGCCATGGATTTCCACGGGCGGCTCCCAGCTTCTTTTCTCCACCTTTTTCATGCGCTTTTCCAAGCTGCCCAGCTGGGCATTCAGCCTGTTCTGCAGTTCCTGCGCCTGCTTCAGCTGCTCCTCCAGCTGCCTGCGCATCTCCTGCAAGGATTCCTGTGTTACCGGTTCCGTTGAAGTTTTAATTTGACTTCCAGCGTCCGGATTCTGTTCCATAGCCGTCAGCGTATCCATGGCTGCAGGCTGTGCCCCAGCCACACCGCATGTGCTCATTACCAGTGCCGGCAGCAGGCCGCCCATCAGTAGTTTTTTCTTCATTATGCTTTTCCTCCCAAAAGGAAGCGCCGCTGGTTTTCCATATTTCAACAACGCTTCCTGTATCACCAATTGTTTACGCTTCCAACGGCTGGCCTTCTACATCGCGGTCATCCTTTTTCAGGATGCAGAAGGCATATACGGTTGCCACTAGGACAATCCCGGCAATCGTCAGGAACGTGCTCTGATAACCGATGCTGTCGCGCAGACTCCCCAGCGGCACAGAGAAGATAATACCGCCGACAGACGCCGCAATCTGGAAACCAACCATATACAAAGTAGCCGATACACGCGTATCAAAATGCAGAGTGAAATAGCGGAAGATTGCCAGAACAAAGAGCGCTGTTTCCGGAGCATGCAAGAGTTTAATGAGGCCAATGCCCAGCGGAGTCGAGGCCAGGCCACAACCGCCGATACGGCAGATCATAATGAAGCAGCCCAGCAGCAGCGCATGGCGCACGCCGATTTTTTTCATGAGCACCGGCACCAAGCCCATCATCAGGAATTCCAAAAATACCTGCACAGAGTTCAAGATACCATAAGCCTGCTGTCCCTCCTCCGGGGTAGCAAAGAAACGCGTGAAAAATTCCGGGAACATCTGCTGGTCAAAAACCGTGTAAAAAGTCCAGCTAAGAATAACAAAGATGATGATTTTCCAAACATCAAAGATGCCAAAGACCCGGATAATTTCCTTAATCGAGGGAGATTTGACCGCTTTATCGCGTTCTTCGCTGTTCTCATACGCGATAACATTTGCTTCCTTGTTTTCCGGCTTCATAAGCAGAAGCACAGCCAGCAGAACAGCCGACACCGCAGATCCAGTCCAGAATACCAGATACGGATTAATCGTAAAGAGAAAACCTGCTGCAAGAGCCGACATTGCATAACCAAAGGA
>CADAAS010000033.1 GCA_902785885.1 Pseudoselenomonas ruminantium | reverse complement strand
TTCCGTAAAGGTTAATATATTTTTGAACGTCCAGTAAATTCAAAAATTGACAATATACGAACGCGATGACAATTAGATTGTAAATGTACACCTTTACGGTTGGATTTATCGACTGTTCCCGGTCATAGAAAACGTAGAAGATTCCGCCACGGGCTAAAAACAGTCGATGTATATGCGCCAGCACATCACTGGGGAAATCCTGTGCCTCATCAATGATTACATTATTGTATTTCCATGTAGCATCCTCAAAGTTCTCGGCGAAGAATAACTCGAACCGGCTAATTAGTTACATATACATAATTTATTATTTGAGCTATTATTCAGACCAATGTAATTTAATTTCAGTTATCTTATCTGAAATTATTGTAAATCGGAGGTATTGGTATGAGTCTTCACGATTATAATATGTCCAATAGTGAATAACATTGCGAGCACGGTGATTGTCAGGTTTGCCATATAGATTCAATAATACATCCGAGTTCATACCAACTTCTACTCCAGCAGGAGTTGCGAAACCGTTTCGTTCTGTAACTTGGATGTCAACGACATTTTTAGGGGTAGATTCATTCCAAAATTTTATTAATAATCCGTTTTGATAATCATATTCATAATATGCAGGATTATCTTTGTACAGTCTTGCTGCGTGTGGCCTTCCGTAAATAGAATAGACATAATCAATAGAATCACCAAGATGAATTCCACCTAAAGATAATTGGTTTGGCGAAACAGTAGCCGACGATACTGATGAGAATACCAATAATGTTAACAGTGTGTTAAATAGCAAGGAATATAGATATTTCATACTATAGGCACCTCTTTTTTATATATACTTTTTTTACAAAACATAAAGTATGTTGAAACGTTAATCATACTAATTTAGTTCTTATAGAAATGTATCGAAAGGCACAATGTGTATTACTATCTAAAAGTTTTTCAACACGCTCTATACCAAGTATGGAATTTTCATACTTATGTTAGTCATTCGTTATTTCGTATAAACTGGGGGTTCATTTTCAGTTTTTTAAGAAATAGCATGGTTTTTTACTAAATAAAAAGCATCATTAAATTGCTTTGTGCTTACTTTTATCCCAGATATAAACAATTCGTTTGTTCTTTTATTTTGCATAAGTGTCATCGGATTATCTTTTTTCATTTCAATTGTTCCTTTTCGGGAATACCATCCTTCATTAACTTTTATTATTAAATATTCGTTGTTATCATCGTAAACATAGGAAGATGAGACATCAAAAAAACTAGCGCCACCAGATCCTTGGTCCCATACAGGTAAATTTAAATCTCCGTTCACGCACCAAACACCATCTACTTCTTCCACTGCTGCTTCAACTTTCGGAATCACTACAAAGGCCAACAACAGCAACATAATAAAAATTTTCTTCATATTATCAGCTCCAATCTATCCATTATTCATAAGCAACCTTATCACAAATTACACAAAAAATTATATCTTGCCCCTTTGGGGATATAATAACCACCAGCTCCACCAGAGAAATTATATATCCCGTATTCATTGGAATAAACTACACATCCATAAGGATTACTAGCACCGTTAGTCCAATACATGTGAGCTTCCGATTTTCGCCCGCCATTAACGTATCCAGTTGCTCTCACAGAGTCTATATCGATATATAAATCACATCCGTATTCTTCATCATATCCACAATAATAATCCTGACGAGCCTCTGCTAGATTACAATCGAAAATAACAAACTGAATGCCTATAGCTAAAATCATCAATACTTTTAATAACTTTTTCATCGTATTATCTCCTTACAAATTCTATCCTAAGCCACGGTTTTTATTTAACCATCATTCACTCAATTATATTGGAAGTATAATGTTATTATCTTAGTAGTACCAAAATTCTTGCACACGATATCCCCAGCCAAGTTTATGCATGCAAAATTCAAAAACAGCATCTGTAGGATGAGCTGCTGTGGAATGACTACCATCCATTAAGCTGCTTTCATAACGCCACATATCAGAGTAATCTTGAAAATAATCCCACTTAATTAATCTTATGAGTTTGCCATTCCTTACACTTTTGGTTGTAACCTTAAAGGACTTGCCAGTGGAATCACGATGACTAATCAGTGTATCATCGACCACATAAATATCTACGTTGTCACTCTCCCAATGTGCCACCCATACATCAGCAGCTTCACATTTTTGCATAGCTAGTGGAAGCAGCAAACTAATCAATAAAATGAACGCTAACTTTTTCATTTGGAACAACTCCTTTCATATAAATTGTGCTAGACATTTGACCTTTTCGATTCATTTATAACGCCTGTAAAATCATGTTCCTGTTTCATCCATAACATAGTAGTTAGTTCCATCTTGTGCAGAGTATACCCATACATCTTGAGCTGAAACCAATGGCATAGCCACTAATAACGACGAAAAGACAATCATTATTTTACATACTATTTTCTTCATACCATTCACCTTAATATTCTCCTTATCGAAGTAAATCATACGCAGTAGCGTAAACGACATTCTTATTTCTTTCCCATATATTATTGAAACGACTTATTGGCACGGGATTAACGATACTATGCCCATTTTCAGCCCCCGTTTCTATGGTTATAGCAGGAACACCCATTTGATAAACAGCCCAGTCTTTGTAGCCAGCAGCATCTACAGCAGTGTAGTCATCGTCCAATGGATAACCAGTTTCGGCATTTATCAATTCTGCAAAACGCCGCGATTCAGATAATACATCTCCTTGTTGTTTGTAATACCAATAAATCAATGCTCCACAAGTATGATAACTTATGGCTCGTCGAATATGATACTGCTTAGTTAAATCAATTAAAGAAGCCACTTCAGGTTCACTACCTGGATAGGCTCCTTTATAACGCTCAGCAGCAGGATATCTTGAACCAACAAAATCCTGCCAGTCAGCATCAAAATTCCGATTTAAATCAACACCTACAGCATTTGCCTTCCATTGCGAATAATCACCTGAATACATTTCGGAAACTTTTTGTTATAAGGTTATATTTCTTATACCTGATAATCCAAATTGACTAATGGATACTCCGTCCGGATTGTTCATAGGGATAAAATGTATTGTAACGTTCTCCAATAAATTCTTCTTACTTATGTCACGATATGTAGTTTCTTTACTAACACCATTAAGAACATCAATAACATCACATAATTGGCGCATAACAAGTTGTGTCGTTATGTATTCTCTGGCATGCATAGCCCCAAAAATTAATATCTGCTTTTCATTATTAGGATCTCCTACGATAATATCATATACACCTCGGTCGTCGGCAGTATCACACAGTTTTATACACTGAACCTTATCTGGATTGTCTTCTTCAATTTTTTTTATATCTGCAAGTAAATTTTCATAAGTATATTTTTCTGGCACTGTATTAATAAAATAATCTTGTTGCGACACTGAGGTAAATTGAGTATTTGATATTTTCTTATTAGATGGTGATTCACCCATTGACATCACACTATGCGAAAACACTGTTCCACTACAGCCAAGAATACTGATTAAAAAACACATGATTGACAATCCCAAAAGTCCTATTTTCATATGCCTACCACCGATAGCAGATACAGCTATTCACCAGATTAGTCTTTTCAGTGCATTGAAGCAATACTATAGAGTGTGATTATTGTTTGAAATTTATGACAATATCACAAACAGTGCTTTTAAAGATATCTCTGGTGAATAGCTACAATTATAAAATTATCTTGCAATATTATTTTTACTCTTTTACATATTTTATATAAGCATCTAAAACATATCCACGTTGTCCATTATATTCAGCGGAAAGAAATCCATCATGATAATAACCACGGTGAATCCAAACCCATTCCCCTAGAGGAATCCTATCTAAAGAAGCCGCTTCTGTTGATGGATAACTACGCAAAGTTATCCATTCTCGACAATTTACGACCATTCCCCAGTAAGCTTCAGCTTGATTGTTTTGTCCACCAATGACTGTAAAAGAAAGAGCAAGTAGCAGTGTCACTAAAATTTTCTTTACCATAAATACCACTCCTTTAATTTAATAAATAATATTTATCTTTATTCTTGGATAAATATTTACCGTTCTAAACTTTCCTCCTTTCTACATAAAACCGTATTATATAAAAAAAATCCATTCTTAACTCTAGCAAGATAAAAATTTCTCGCTGAAGTCAAAAATGGACACAAAATCCCCTATGGTACTGTCGAGCAATGCACCTCCGCCAAATACGATTACTCCTAACATATATAATTCATCCATGTATATACTGTATGTTCTGCTCATGATTTACTATCTCCATGTCCAAAACATTATATTCCATCAATACTGTTTTTACGACATAATGAAGATAATTTCCTGCTTATATCATAATTTTTTTATTTTTTTACATTTATATTTCATTTTATAAATTCCCATTTAGAACCACTATAAAACATTATTTATTATTTTATAAAATCGAGTACTCAATCTCTTTCCGTTTTCTCTATGGATATTGCTTTATAAAAAAAAGCCGTCTTAGACGACTTTTTCTTTAAAAATTCTAATGTTAAGCTGGAGTGTAAGAAAATACCCATGCAATGCTTGTATAGCAATGAATTAGTGGTTCTCCAACGTTGCTGTATTCATCAAGTCTGTGGTATTCTACACTATCACGTAAGGCAGGGAACTTCTGGCAATCAGCTTCTAGGCAGGTCAATACATCTTCAAAGGTGCGAATGCTTTGGTCAGCTTCGTGTAGGTCGACCACAAGGCTTTCTATTTCTTCGCTGTCATTTTCCACGAATACCATGCCTGACTTACTTGCCAGCGACCTATCGACCAGATAGCATGTCACAGTTCCAATGGCTTTGATATCCAGAAGTTCCGCCAGTATGGGCACATCTTCTTCATGTTTGTCTATATAATCCTGTGCGGCCTCGATAATACCTTTTTCTTTGTCTACTATGACTTCCTGCGGCAGGAGCATATTCCCTCCTCATAGCATCCAAATGGATGTTTTGCATCTTGCCCCACCGTAACCATTTCACCAATGCTCCAGCATGAACTGTACCAGACTGGCGGAATTTTTTGCTGCTTGCTTTGCAAATTCCTCAAAACTGATAGGCGAACTATCGTCTGCTTTGTCAGAAATGGCTCGCAGTATGACAAAGGGAATCTTATTTACATAACATACCTGAGCTATAGCTGCACCTTCCATCTCAGCACAATCCCCATGAAACGCTGAGACAATCCTGTCCTTTGCATCCTGCGAAGAAATAAATTGGTCTCCAGAGCAAATCCGCCCTTCCACTGCACTGACTTGGGGCAGAACTTTCTTTACCCCTTGTACAGCCTTCTGCCGCAGCTCTTCATCAGCGGCAAATGCCACCTGTCCCGTGTAGGGAATTTCTCCCTTCTTGAAACCAATGGCCTCCACCGTGAAGTCATGCTGTACAGCATCCACCGAGACCACAATATCCCCAATGTCCAGTTTTCGATTCAGAGAGCCTGCTACTCCTGTATTAATGATATGGGTAACAGCAAAGTCATCCACCAAAATCTGGGCACAGATGGCCGCATGAACTTTCCCCATGCCACTTTGCACCACCACTGCTTTCATGGTGCCGATATTTCCCTCACAGAATTCCATTCCGGCCTTGGTCTCCCGGCGCGTGACCTGCATATTTTCCTGCAAAGTATCCACTTCCGGCTTCATGGCTCCGATAATCCCAATCTTCATTTCTCTCTGCTCCTTTTCTGCTGCCATTGCAGGCAATGGTAAAAAAACACAAAGCAGCAGTAATAATGCGACAATCGTCTTTATCCTATCAATATTACTACGCTTTCTACTATGAATGGCTTTGTTATTAATCTGCCCATCTGCCGTATTTTCGTCCAGATAAGTTGACTTGAAATAGCCAGGCAGTTCTTCGTTGATGAGCTGGATAACCCAGGACGCTGCTGCTCCTTGAAATGCCATACATCTTCCTGCCACATGGCACCAAAGACCACGAGCACGATAGGCGCACTCAGGCGAAATAACCCTTTCACCACGATATTGCCCAGCCAGTCAAAAAGGGCACATCGTAAATAAAGGCAATCCACGCCGCCATCAAAGGAAGTGCCAATAACGTGGGCATCAAGCGCTTTACCATCAAGATGGCAAACATCGCAAAACCCCACAAAAGGAAAATCCCCGCAAGATTCATCTCCATTCTCTCCCCATTATCTTCGTGAACTGACGATTATTTGCTGAACGCATGACGGCAAATGGCATCGCCCAACCGTTCTTCCCAGATATAGTTATTGCTGAATTTGCCCGCACTCCGTTCATCCTCGTCTTCCTCCACGGCTTCACCGTTCATAATGTAGATGTACCCGTCTTTGGTGTTGGGGCGCAAGCAAAGCATGGACAACAAACCAAAGGCTTCACCGGTGTGACCCACAAGGTCGATTTCCGCATCCTTGCAAAAACGAGCGGTGCTGTCTCCGTCCATCTGATAGATTCCCAGACCGTAGGAAAGGATGGTTCCGCCGTAAGTCTTGCCGTTCTTGGCCGCTGCGTCATAGATCCATTGTCTGCTCATCATGGCCTGAACGGACGCGGGAGACAAGACCTGCTTGCCCCGGTAGGTGCCATTATCGGCCAGCATGGAAAGGGCATGGGAAAGCTCATCACAGGAGATTCTGAGCCCTCCTGCAGGGGAGAACACGGTTGCGTTGGTGCCGGGAACATATCCTTTTAAGCTGTAAGTGTCCTGATAATCTTCCTTATAGGGGTTCTGCAAGGCCACGGTATCTTTTTGCGGCTGGCCATCCGGATAGCCGTCCTGTGTTGCACGCCACGGGCCATGCTCGTTCCATTTCCCGGCAGTATCCTTTTTCTGGTAAACCGCACCCAGTTTGGCAAATTCCTTCTTGCTGAAATTACCGGGCAAATAGTCTGCCTGGATATCCAGCTGACGCAAGATATGATTCTTCTGGTATTTATCGAACCGCTCCCCGGTTACTTTCTCGATGATTGTGCCCAGAATACCGTAATTTAAATTGCAATAAGCAAAATACTTGCCCGGTTCCTCGCCCTGCGGTGCAAAATGAGCACCATTTTCGTAAAATTTCCCTTCGGGCTTAAAGAACTCCTGTACGCTTACCTGCGGCGGTATGCTGTAGACCTTGCCATCACGCAGGGATGAAGTATGGGATGCCAGCATTCTCGCCGTAATCGGCTGCTCCGGATATTGAGGATTTCTGAGTTTGAAACCCAGATACTGACTTACATCTGCATCCAAATCCAGCTTGCCCTGCTCCTGTAGCTGCATAAGCGTGAATACCGTAAACATCTTGGATACGGATGCCACCCGGAAACGGCTTTCCCTGGTGAAGGGACGATTATTCTGCGGATTTTCACTGTCCACAATCGCCGTTCCCAAAAAATCGCTGAACACTTCCTTGCCGTCCTTGTAGACAATTACCCCCATGCCTGGTACCTTTGTACCGGTATCGCCAATCATTTGGGCAAGCTCCTCATGGAGTTCCTGCTTTTCCCCATTGTCCATGGCAAAGCAGACATTTGCCGCAAGCAGTGAAGCGGCTGTCAGTGAAACAAAAACCTTCTTGAACATAATTACTTACCTCCTATTTTCCAAAAAATTACTCCCCACTACATTACCAAACACGGCGAAGCATCATGCTGGCGCTTAAATCCTTGTCATGCGCCCCCTTTTGCCACTGAACATCACCGGCTATTTTCCCGTTGATGAGCAAAGTACGATAACCGGCATAAGCATCCGTACCATCAGCGCCAAAGGTTCCCGACTGCGTGTAGAGGACACTGCCCTCCCCCGGCGTGCTGCCGCTTCTTACGGTGATGTCATACTTCATATTGCTGGTGGAGGCGTAAAACATCACGCCTTTGAGAAAATGATTCTGACACTACGCCTTTGTTTAGTATGGCAAACGTTGCCTGCCAGGGGCGCCCCCCGTTATCGTAGCCAGAACCACTTACAGGCAGCACCTCAAAACGAGGCACAGTATCCGTATCCTTTTCACTGATAGCCGGATAAAAGGACATCCACGCCAGATACCGCTCGGAAAAATCCGGCATCGCCACAGTCACATTTTCCCCGGTGGCCTTGGCCGCTTTCAGCTGCGTCATCCAGCTTGACTCGTAAGAATCCATTGAAGAAAACGCCCAGCAGGTGCTAACAGCGCCTTGGTTTTTCACCGCCGGTACAATGCTGAGGCTGTCCTTTCCTGAATTCCTGTCGGTGGGATTCGTCAGCCGCCAGTCAAAAAAGCTGGGCAAATCTGCCGCATAAGCTGGCGCATTTACCCCCAAATATACTGATGTAAGCAGCGCAGCCAGAATACCTTGCGTCAGTTTTCTCTCAGCTTTAAAATTTTTCTTTTTCATCTTTTTTATCCCTTGCCAATCAATAAGCCATTGTTGTTACGATATAATGTATAATTATAATATTTCGATAAATATGGGCGAATTCCCTTTTCAAATCTGCAGGATCATCTTGGCAAGATTTAATGTAAAGCCTGCTGCCACAAAGAAGATAGGCATCCTTATGGGAGACAAGACATATGACCATTCCCCACCAATTGAATGTGCTGCCACCACCAGTGCAATAGCAACACCTTTGGCTGCATTCAGCAGTCAAGCTCAACTATATTGGCCCTGCCGCCCAAGCCCTCGATAATGAGGCCGGAACGCTTGGCATCGGCACTTCCCACAACTGCCCTCGTGCCAGATGCTTCCGGCACATCTTCGTCATCTTCGCGTCCCAGGGTTTTGAAGTTGAATTTCAGGATGAGGTCGATGCAGCCACCGGAAAAGGTCTGTCCCACAGTAATCTCCAGCATATGGGCCAGCATGAAGGCGCAGCCATCAAAAAAGGCATGTAGCACATAGAGCCAGGGAGCAACAAACAGGAAAGAGAACTCGATAGGCTCAGTAATGCCTGTCAGGAAAGAAGTAAGCCCTGCAGACAGCAGCAGACCACCCACCCACTTCTTCTTTTCAGGCTTTGAAGTGTGGTACATGGCCAGGCATGCTCCTTATTCTGTTGCTTTCTGACATTTGCTTTCATATCGCACATCAGCCTTTATTCAAAAAACTTAATACCCTTTCCCGAAACAGCTTGTAATACGGACGCTCCATCAACATTGCGTGAGCGGCTCCGTCCACAATCAAAAGCTTCGAATCTTTTTTATTGGGAAGTGTCCTATACGCTTCATCGCACAAGTCAGGCGACACATACTGATCTTTGGACCCGGCTATTATCAGCACAGGAGCTTTTATGCTCTCTGTCGGAATAAGTCGCGCACTCCTACCGACAAGCAAATCCCGTCTGCCACCATTGGGACTTGTATCCTTATCGTAGTGCCAGGCATTATCAATATAGGTGCTTGCCACAGGCTTTTCCACGATGTCAAAATCTATGCTTCCGTCAGCTTTCCTCTGAAAATCCGAGGCTGCACCTTCCCAGGTATTTTTATTAAAAGGCTCCTTCACCTCTTGCTCACCAAGCCCGGCTACTATAGGCGCATAAAGCACAAGGCGATGCACCATCTCCGGATGCTTGGCGGCAAAGCGACCACTGGTCACAGTTCCCCAGCTCCAACCCAAAATATCCAGGGACGCAAGATTATTTCGTTCCAATATGAGCCTCACAGCAGATGCGATATCTTCCGAAGCATAATCCGAATCCGGCATAAAGCCATCCTTGACGCTGCCAGAATTTCCAAAGCCTGCAATATCCAGCAGCCAAACCTCAAATCCGTGCTTGGCAAAATATCGCGCCAAACTGTAATCCTTGTAATCAACATCAAATTCATGGGAAGAAAAGGTCACGCCGTGCACAAACAAGAGGGGACGCTTTGTCTTGCCGTCCTGCTCTATATAACGCTCCAAATGCAGCGGCACTTCATTTCTTTCCAAAGGGATGGTTTCCCTAAGGATTTCTGCCCCTTGAGCCGAGGACAAACACAAAAGATTCAAGAGCAGGCAGATAAATAGACCGAGCCAGGCCAAATTTTTCCTTGCTGACAAAAGACCTTTCATGTTTTATTTCCCCCTTGATTTCATCGTTACCACTGATGATACCGGCAAACACACTCATGTTAAGCGTCGCATCTTTTGTCGATATGCATTTAACTATTCTATAAAATCAGCTAAAATCCTGCCCTTAATATTGAGCCGTTGTTCTTTATACTCCAAAAGTAGGGAAAGTGTTTAGCCCTCAAAAAAATATCTACTCTATGCAGAAGTTGTCATTAGAAATCTTGTCACAATGTCCCTGTTTTCTCAGGAATCTCACCGCCGTCACGCCTTTGTCGGACACATCGGCAAAGGTCACCACAAGATGGTTCTCATAATATGTTATAGGATGCATATAGTTCAGCTTGCTTTTTTAATTTCTTAAAAAAAATAAACTGACTTACTGTTGCACCTGTTATACATACTAAAGCTGCTACCACCCACACGACTATTACCTCATCATTTAACCCTTCAACTGTTACAGCAGGATTGTGAACAGTAAAAGCATCATAGATTGTATGGATAGTTATAGGAGCAATAAGAGCAATAACATATTTATGCATATATGGCATGACTTTATTTTTATTATATATTCCCATACCAATATATTTCCCCATAACTATGCCTAATACCATATGAAAAGTTAGTGTTAAAAAGCGTGAAAATCCAACAATACTACCACCATATAGTAACTCTTCATGCAATGTAAAGCCCATACCTATGCCTGCACCGATTAATGAATACTCATATACATTTTGGGGATGAAAAAGTTTTATGGCTAGCAAAATCATGAGCAGTTTCGAAACTTCTTCCGTTAATCCTGCTAATAGAAAAGCAGATGCAAATGCACGTATAGTCAAATTTTGAATATCTGCAAGTGTATATCCCATTTTACTGATGGAATAACCTATTCCCAAAGCAAAGAATAACGTCAAAAAAGTAGCAATAACACCAAATATAATTAGAATAAACGCTTGCTTTCTCGCTATTTTTTCAGAAGTGCCCCAGTTGAGCATTTTCTTGTAAAGAATCCCTAGAATTATTGAAGCAATGATTAGTTGGATAATCTCCATAATATCCGCTCCTTTTGCAAGTTATTTTTGTTTTTTCGTCATCTTTCTCATAGTCATCACGCTGTTATTATCTTACCGCCAGCAGGATAACCAGCTCTCCTGCAGCATATTCATCCCCTCTCCATTGCCATTACCAAGTACGTTGAAACATCAAATTAATCAATTTCTTGATTATTTCGACAAATATTTGACAAGTCCTTTTGTGAACTGAAAAATTGTTCGTGTTGCCTACAGTAATCTCAATTATGGCCTTTTAGGAACCATCATCGAAAAAGTTACAGGCGAACGATTTGACCAGTATCAAAAGAACCATATCTTAAAACAGCTGGATATAAAAGCGGATTATCTGCCCAATAATTTCAGCCAGAAGGAATTTAAGAAACTCGGCGCAGTCTATCAGAAAAAAGACGCATCTGGAGTATGGAATGAAAAAGTTCCATGGCGCGCTACGCAGGATGGCTATCCACAGGGACAGCCGTCCAAAGATACCGTTGCCCTGCAAAATCCTTATGCCGAAAACTTCCAGGATACCTACAGCCTGAAAGATTATGTTCCCGGCTATTTGCCGCAATGTGTTTGTTCGCAAATAAAACTTAATATCTGCTTTTGTGAACCCCAACCAAAAGGTTCACAAGGACATAGAAAAGCCGCTGAACCGGGCATACAGCCCGTTAATTCAGCGGCTTGTTTGCTTATTTAGCCTGTGCAGCCATTTCCTTCATCAGCCAATCATGAATAGCCTTGTTATCTGCCTTCCCATCGGCGGTCTTCTCATCGAGATAGGTTGCCTTAAAATAGCCGGGCAGTTCTTCGCTAATAAGCTGTATTACCCAGGCACCTCTATTCTCGCCAATGCCGTAAATGGCATCCTTATTGACCGCATAGTTCTGACGCATATCCTGCAGCAATGAGCGCAGAATATTCATGCCCTCAGTATTGGAAAGACGACCGACACGCGCCTCAAAGTCTTTCGTTGATTGAACCGTCAGAACGATAGCATACTGCTGCTTCCTTTCCAGTTCATCCACCCAGGCGCTGACACCATCCGGCTGTTTCAGTAAAGCCTTGCCATCTGTTTCCCCATTCACATCATTGATGACAATAATCAGCGGATAGCTTTTGCCGGAATCATACCAGCGTGGCAGGCAAATCTGATAGTCAAGTTTTGACTGAATGAGTTCTGAGCTGACAAAACGCTGCGAGGCCAGCTTCTTATCTTCGCTCGAATCCTGACCGGGTACCGCTTTTTGCACAGCTGTCTGCGGCGCCTGACTAACCGCTGCCTGCGCCATACCACCGAAGCCAAAACTAAAACCAAAAGCTGCCAAAGCTGCCGCCGTCACAATCTTCTTACGCATGCAAATATCCCCCTTGCCTTTAACGTCTCGTTATAACAATATTCTATTTCATCATTTCCTATCGCCTTTTTACATTTATCGGCTTACATAACTGCGTTTTTCAGCAGGTATATCCTCCCATTTAACTTCATTTACAGGAATGTTCCGCGATAGTCCCCAAGCTGCCGCAAGGCCGGCGGCCTCGCCCATGCTCATACAGGTGGGCTGTATACGGAAGGAAGCCTGCGCAGCGAAACTGCCGCTGGCACAGCGTCCTGACACCAACAGGTTGGACAGCTCATTGGTCACCAGCGCGCGATAGGGGATTTCGTAATACTGCCCTTTTTTCAGCTTTTCAAATAAATCCAGCTTCACATCATGAATATCAATGGGGTATGCCGTTCGGCAGACTGCATCGGGGAAATGGCGTGCTTTCAGATAATCATCGGCTTCCATATAGTACTTCCCACGAATCCGCCAAGACTCGCGCACGCCTACCATACTGGCTTCACGGCTGATATAGGCTTTTTCGAAACCGGGAATATTGCCCTTGAAATAAGCTGCCAAACGGCGCATCATCTTCCGCCCCAAAGATACTGCCTTGCTGCGTGAAACAGCATCTGTGGCCGAAAACATCAGCGGAGGCATTTCCGGGCAGTTCATGGACATGGTATGTGGCTTGCCTGGTACGGAAAAGGCCTGGATATACAGAACATCATCTTCCGTGAGCTCGCCTTTCTTAACGCCTTCCAAAAAGAAATTCTCGGTTTTCTTCCATTTGGCAAATTCCCAAAACGGATCGCGGCCTTTTTTCACATCTTCCTTAAATTTTTTAGAACATTCTTCCGGTAACCAAGTGTCCTTCAGTTTATCATGAAAGAAATGATAAACTTTCGGTACATCTATGCCTCCCATTTCAAACCGCAGACTCATAGGCTGGTTTCGCCCGTTTTTTTCCGAACCTTTTTCCGTGGGAACCCCCGCAAATCGCGACAGCAGGGCATCGCCTGTGGCATCAATAAACGTCTTGGCTTGGATTTTCCCCAGGCCCTCTACGGTCTGCACCACACAAGCAGTGATGGTTCCGGCATCTACAACCGCTCCCACAAGAGCAGCATCATATAAAATCGTCGCTCCCGTTTCCTCACACCATTCATCATAGACTTCTGTCAGCAATTCCGGTACATAAGCTCCCATCCCCTCCCCATAATGTGTGTCCGTTTCTGGGAGATTGGGCACAGGCGCAAAGCCAGCCTTAGTCTCTATGCGTTTGTTAAGTTCTTTTATATAAGGAGTATCGCTGTCAAATGCATAAGTAGGCATACAAGGGAAAACACACCCCTGGGTTGCCAGGCCGCCAAGGGAAATCCCCCGCTCGACCAGCACAACCTTTGCGCCTGCGCGTGCAGCACAGATGGCCGCCGCCGTCCCTGCCGCACCGCCACCAACCACACAGACATCAGCGGTCAGCAGAATGGGCAGGCCCTCGCCATGCACTCCTGCCGAAGCTGCTGCAGCTTTGCCGCTCGGCATAGCTGTTTCCGCGAGCACCCCCACAGTTCCCATTCCCACCAGCTTCATAAAGGCCCGGCGAGAAATCGGAATCGAAAATGATTTTTCCATGTTGCACCTCCCTGTCTGTCACCTGTTTCTCTGCGTATTCTTATCTGCTGAAATAATTCTTCTTTTTTTGACTATAATCCTGCCTGGCTTGCTAAAATAATAAGAGGAGCCTGACCTATAATAGTCAGGCCCCTGTTGGTTTGCAGTTAAACGGCTGCTGAATGAGGAGTAGTGCATCCGTCTGCCCTACTCTATATAACTTACTAGCTTCTACCTTTCAGGAGTTGTTCCATGCTCTTGCCCTTCATCAGCTCAGGATGGTCTGCGGCAACCCCCCGCCAGAAATCTACACGTTTCAAGACGCGATTACCATTCTTATCGTAATATTTGTTGAAATCACCCAATTTCCTGTCGTTCATTTCATACTTATAACCGAGATACTTTATTGCGTCACGCACATCATCGTGATTGGTTCTTCTAAAATAACCGCCAGCAATTAGCCCTAAGTCACCAAGAATCGCTGCATCCAGCATGGTTTCATATTGGCCACCTCCCACCACGCTCCCCAGCTGTTCTTTATATCCCCGAAGATAGGAAAGTGTTATGGCCTTGACGAAAATATCTGTTTCCGCGCATAGATATCTGTCGCAAAATCAATCATGTCCTTCCAGCTGCCAAACTGTGTAGCCTTCACCACGTGTCTATCCATCTGTTCTTCGGGCAGTTCCTCGAAGTCCTGCTGGAATGTGATATGGAACTTACCGCCTTGCAGGAATTTCTCGAAAGTACGATAGTTTGTATACTAGCGCATAAATGATTTGTCGAACAAATCCTCAAAATCTACCGGCTGCGGCAGTGCGCCCGGCAGCTGGTAGTAACCTGTCAGTTTTACCAATGCAATCACCTCAAATTTACATCTATTTCTTATATCTTAGCGTATCCCCTGCTTTCCCACAATCGAAAAGGCCACGGCAGCTGCCGTGGCTTTTGTTGTTTCTATGCTCTTACTCGACAAGCACCGTCGGTTTGTTGCAGCCGTGCCATAGATGAATATTTCCTCCGCCTCCTGCTTCGTGTGCTGGCGAAATACGCTTTCCACCAAATCCTTCATCTTGAGTTCAACGTGTTCCGTTCCTCCGGTCATACGGTTGACATTGTCGATGAAAGAAGCCAGTGTACCTTTTTCTTGTGGCCGTGACCACAGATAAGGTTGCTGTACCATCCCTTGCTGATACAGTGCGTGTGGATATTGCCACTGCTGTTGATACATCCTTGGCTGCGTTGCTTGCTGCGGCGGCATCTGAGCTGTCACGGGCTGCCCGCAGGCAGCACAGAACTTCTCATCCCCATCCAGCTGCGAGCCGCAATTCACGGCGTAATCTGGCAATTTCTTTCTGCTCATCTGATTCGTAGTTGCCGGACCCTCTTACAACGATATCACCGGAGTCACGAAGTTCTTTCCGCCACTTGGTCAAAGTGCTGTAACCGATGCCTAGGTTATTGGCGCAGCCACGCAAGCCAAGCTCCTTATGATCTTCGTAATATTGAATTGCGTCAAGTTTAAACTGTTTGTCATGTTGTTTAGCCATTCTGAAATCCTCCTCAAGATAGGTACATATATTGTACCATGTAATGAACTTATTTAGGATTTCTCATTTTGACTTGTACTATTTATATTCTAACTCCATACACATCGCCTGACTGGTTCCAAAAGTGACTATTTCCCCAAAAAGTCAACCCAAACAATTGCGATTAACTATTTGCTCTCTGTATTCTTTCCATAATCCAACGCTTCAATAAAAACGTTAGTGCATAGGGAAAAGTTATAAACTTGTCATTATAGCCAATATTCGTATCGCCCAGTTTTATCCCACGCTGAATATCTGGATAGGCATTATTATCAATCAAGGCATTCAGAGATTTGGCTGCCCCGTTCTTTGCCTTAACCTCCACAGGAATCAAAGATTCCGCATCACGGATAAAGAAGTCCATTTCCAACGTAGCCGTTCGGTTGCGGAAAAAATATAGCCCATAACCTTGTGCGACTAGCATCTGCGCCACAATATTTTCAAATAAAGCCCCCTTGTAGACCCCAAAGTTCTTGTTTTGGCGTAAATCAGCCTGAGCTTTATCATCCAGCGAAGCAATAAGCAGCCCCGTGTCTCCATAGTACATTCTATAATTGTCCGGGGCATAGTTTCCCTTCAACGGTAATTCAGGGTACTCCAAGCAATAACAGATATTGACAATACCTGCATTCTTCAGCCAATCCGGTACGCCAACATATTCACGGCTCCTTGCCCCATGGGCGACCTTGGAAATCTGAAAC
>CADAAS010000032.1:1282-18372 GCA_902785885.1 Pseudoselenomonas ruminantium | reverse complement strand
AGCCATTTCATTTAACTTCATTTTGTAGTTAAATGAATCAAAAAAAATTACTTCCATAGGAATTGAAAAGTCATGTTCCATTTGTAACATAATTTCATTACTTGGAATCGTCCTGCCGCTTTCCCAGGAATACCAGGTTTGCTGTTTCACGCCATATTTCTGTGCCATCTTCTCTTGAGACAATCCACCACGAAGCAGATGAAGAAGATTTTTCTCCATATTCAGCCCTCCTTCCATTAACTACACTTTGTAGTTCCGACTACACTGTTATAATACAACTACAAAATGTAGTCGTCAATACCTTTTACTGATTTTTGTTGTTTTTTATTTTATGTTAATGCTTATTACTGTAAAATGTAGTAAAAGGAGGAATAAATATGTTAGCTCAAAATATAAAGAAAGCCCGCAACGACAAGCATTTGTCGCAACGAGCGCTTGCAGATATTATTGGTGTATCACAACAAACTGTGGGGAGTTGGGAAGTTGGACGAACATCCCCCGATAACGAAATGTTACAGAAACTCGCCAGCTTCTTCAACGTCACCACCGACTACCTCCTCGGCCGCACCGACGAGCCACTGGGCACAGGCTTCCAGAAGGACCTGCTGGGGGATATCAACGATGACTCCCCTTTTATGCAAAAGGTCCGTGAACAGATGGCCAACATCCAAGTCACCCCCTATGAAGAAGCCCTGCAATCTCTCCCCTGAAGACCAGTACCAACAAGTGTTCAAATTCTTTGAACACTGCAATGTTAATTTTTACTATGCTCGTCTTGACAACAATGGTATGTCTGATGGGAATTATGTTGTTCTTTCGCTTTATCCTTTCCCAACAAACAACGGTAAAGCTGATTTGTCCGACATGCAGGGGCTTTTCCATACTACGCCTATCAACATGCTGTATGCACGCCTATTCCCTGCAATGACAACTACAGGCTCCGAACGTGAAAAACTGCTGCAGGATTTCATCGCAGAGAACTTTGCGCTTGAACTCGCATACAAAAACGGAACACCATATATCAGCAAAAACATTACCATGGGCCTGCCAAAAGAAGCTGCCGAAAAGCACATGCAAAAACGCATAGCCGAGTTGACTGCCGACCAGGTCCAAGAGGATGATAACCACCAGCCAAAGCCGGGCAAAGAAAAACAGGCATAAAAATAAGCCGCCCCGAAGGACGGCCAAAGAAAGATAAACTATACAAACAGGTGATTTTATTGACAGAATATAAAACTGATATTAACTATATTAACGATAGACTACTTAATCAACAACAATGGTTCAGCTCTAAAAGCAGTGAATGCCAAAAATCATATAAATGGCGCAGACGTGCAGAATGTGCTTTGACATTATCTATGCCAATCCTACAATTTATTCCACTTCCAGATGACATCTATAACAAAATGGTAATTTTGCTTTGTGGTGGCATTGCGACATACATCCATTTTACCAGTGACTTGGAAAATTATTTTGAGCTTTGGAAAAAATACCGCTTAGCTAGTGAACAATTAAAAAAAGAATATAATTGTTATGTAACTAACGCCGATCCATATCAAAAATCGCCTGAAAACGACCGCTTTGCACTCCTAGTGAACCGTGTAGAACATATTATTTCCCAAACGAATAAAGACTGGACCAATATAATTGAAGATACACCTAATCCACCAGCTCAGTCTTCAAATACAGGTTCATAAGTTTTCTCAAAAATATCTGGTTTACATGGATACTGCTCACCCTTTACACCTGTAATAATCCAATCTCCCGGGTTAGCACGATGAATCCCTTCTAATGTTTCGATATACATCGTCTTATCTGTTTGATACGCTTCAATAACAACAGGCTTTTTCCTAAATTTCATAACAAGCACCTCCAAAGAAAGGACATTATCATGTTTCATATAGCAAATCGATATAACATTTTCATCAGTCATTCTTGGCATTATTCTAATCATTACGATAAAATATATGAATGGATAACCATATCTAATATAACATCTTCCAATTATAGCATTTCTATTGAAAAAAAATTCCCTAGAATGAGTAAAACACAATTGAAAGCCGCTATAACAGAACAAATTTCTCATGCCAGTGTTGTCATTATCCCTGCGGGTATGTATGCATCATATAGTGAATGGATTGATTATGAAATAAATGAAGCTATTAGGATGAATAAAAAAATTCTAGGCATTTACCCCTGGGGACAAATGCATGTACCTACAAAGATTTCTCTTAACGCTGACCTCATGGTGCATTGGCAACAAGACAGTGTGATAAGGGGGATAAAACAACTGCTATAAAATCGAATATTCACTTTCTGCAATCTATCTAAGCAAATTATACCATTTTATTGCAAAATATGCTTATAAAAATAAGCCGCCCCGTAATGGGATAGCTATACGAAAGGAAGGATTCCCATGTTCAAGAAAATTGCACTGGCCACGTTGGCAGCTATCTGTGTATCAATAGCTACGCCTGCCCTGGCATCGGACTACCTTGGCAATCCGAAATCGATGAAGTTCCACTACTCCAACTGCTCCACAATAAAGCATCCGGAAAGGTTCGTTGAGTTCAGCACCCGTGATGATGCCATTGCCGCGGGGTATGTGTCATGCAAGCGGTGCAATCCGTAAAAAAGCCACCCCCGAAGGATGGACGATAGATACTTTATAAAAAACGGCTTTTCTATAAAGATTGACCTTTTGATTTTATAAAAAAGCTCATTTTTATAAAAGTTGATATTAGCAATTTCTAAAAACAGCACATTTTATAAACCAGGAGGTGCCCTTATGGAGTATGTCAGCCTAAAGAAAATCCATTATAAACAACCAGATGTCGAAGAAGAAGTGTATCAGCGGCGTTTCCACTCTGACCTTACGCGACACCTTGGTCTCGATATAAAGCAGTACAATCATCGGAATGCATACCCAGCCTTCTTGTGCTACACCGAAAATATGATGATGCTGCAGGAAAAAATCAACAAGAGATATGAAGATTTCTTATATATAGTAAACACTGTCCCCCCTGTAGTTCTGCGACAATTCTCCCTGACCTGCATTGTTGACGAAGTAAAATCAACCAATGATATTGAGGGTGTAAAGAGCACCCGCAGGGAAATATCTATGGTTATTGACGAGGTTTCCTCTACAAGCAACCGTATGAGCAGCGTTGTCCATAAGTATCAGGGCTTGCTTTCAAAAGATGACATACCATTTTTTACCTGTCAAGATATACGCGATTTTTATGATGACTTTGCTCACGAGGAAGTCATAAAGGAGGATCCAAAAAACAAATTGGACGGCAAAATTTTCCGCCATGACTCCGTTGATGTAGCCTCAGCCGCAGGAAAAACAATACACCGCGGCTTATACCCCGAATCGGCCATCATTAATGCCCTAACGCAGGCACTGTCCATATTGCATGATGAAAACATGCCGCTCCTGGTCCGCGCCTCCGTATTCCACTATCTTTTTGCCTATATTCACCCCTTTTATGATGGAAATGGACGCACAGACCGATTCATAACAGCATATTTCCTCGCCAGACATTTTCATCCTTTGATAGCCATACGTTTATCCGTTACCATAAAGCGCTATCGCAAAAGATATTATTCGCTCTTTGAAGATACTGACAGCGAATTGAATCGCGCAGATTTGACCACCTTTGTTGAGGGCTTTTGTTCATTGCTACTGACATCTTTTGAAGATACCATCCGGCTTCTAGCTAGAAAAAAGGAGCAGTTGGAACGCTTCGAGAAAAAAATATCAGAAATATATTCAGGCGACGAATTAACGGAAAATATTTATTATGTTCTTCTGCAAGCCGCACTTTTCTATGGACAAGGTGTAAACATGCAGGATTTAATGTCCATAACTCAAAAATCACGAGCTACTATACAGAAAAGACTGGATTCCATACCTCATGCACACATAGTGAAAGCAAGAATCAAGAACGTTTATTATTACAAGCTAAACCTCCTCATTCTAAAAACAGAGGAAATGTAGCGCCCATAAAAAAATAAACCGCCCCGAAGGACGGCCATCTGTTAATAATGCCCTTTGCACTGGGCAATCTTTATGAGGTGGCTACATCTTAATCATCTATTAGGTCGTGCTCTACCACTTTTCCCTTCTCCAATTCAGCTATAGACTCAGCCAGGTATTCCTGATTCTTTTCACACCAAAACGGCTCTTTCTCTCCCCAATCTGTATTTGAATGATGTTCTGCAGCAACGTTCAACTGATTTTCTGTTTTATTCATGCAAGCACCTCCTTATTCACGATTATATGGGGCATGAGCTGTCAAGTCCAGTAAATTATAAATTATTCCATTTTATCGGCACAGGAATGCGCCTCGCCTGCTCTGCTATACTCTTCCTCAAAGGAGAGTGAGCGCATGAGTGCATATAAAGATACAGAACGCGGCACCTGGTACTGCCAGTTCCGCTATACGGATTACCAAGGCAGGACACACCGCACGACCAAGCGAGGTTTTCGCACAAAGAAAGAAGCGGTCAAATATGAGCAGGATTTTCGGGCACGGGCAGGCAAGTCCAACCGAATGACCATGGGTGCCCTTTGCGATGCCTATCTGGAGGATAAGCGCATCAATGCAAAAGCCAGTACATACATAGCTGTCCGCAAGATTATCGAGAACCACATCCGCCCCACCTTTGCTGACCGGATTATTACCGAAATCAGCAAAGCCGACATTCGTGATTGGAAAAATGAGCTTATGCAGGCTGAAACGGTCCATGGGAAGAAATATGCTTCCAGCACCTTGCACACGATAACCGCCCAGCTTTCCACGTTGTTTAACTACGCCATAAAATATTACGACCTGGCGGCCAATCCTCTGCGAGCGGTAGGGACCATCGGCAAGCGTACGCCAAGGAAAAACTTTTGGACCGTCCAACAGTTCCGGCAGTTCATAGCAGCCATTGACGATTATCCCTTGATTAAGCTGGCATTCAACATACTCTTTTACTCAGGCATGCGGGCGGGGGAGCTTATCGCCCTGTCGGCTGCAGATTTCGACTTTGCCGCCGGCACCATCAACATCAGCAAGACGACCTCCCGAGAAACCAATACCATTACCTCTCCCAAAACGCCCTACAGCGTCCGTGTAATCTCCATGCCGCCCGCGCTGATGGCAGAGGTACAAAACTATATAAAACACCTGCTGGAGCCGCCAGAGCGGGTATTTAACATGACCTGGCAAAAGCTGACATGGAACATGAACTTTCTACATATATAAATTCCTATCCAATTCTTACTGTTTATCGCAGCCAAACACAATGCCTGCGGCTTTGCGCGCTTTTTCAGCGGTCTTCATCACCGCCACGGACACGTTAAGCCCTTTTTCCATGCCGGCATAATCCCCTTCCTGATACATTTTGGCAAACGCCTGGAATTCATGTACCATACGATGGCTATAGCGGTTTAATTCATAGCGGGTCGTCGTATGGGAGCCATGCAGGGATAATTCAAAGGCTTTGAGCTCATTGGGAGCACCTATGGTGCGCAGCCAGCCCTTCTCCCCCTGCACGGTGGCAAAACAGGGGCTTTCCGAATCCTTGGCGCCCAAAGCTGTCGCGGTAAATCCCGGATATTGGAGCATGAGTATTCCGGAGGTATCAATGCCGTTAAAGCCAATATTCGGCATATAAACCGCATCTTTTGGTTCACCAAATAAGCCAATAATCAGATTGAGATTATAGATATTGATATCATACAAAGCCCCGCCAGAAAGTTCCGGGTCAAAGGCTGGCTGGACCACACCGGACAAATACTTGTCATAGCGGCTGGAATACTGGGAATAATTTGCCTGTACGGCCTTGATGTTTCCCAGTTTTGGCAAAGTTTCCCGGATGGCCTGGAAATTCGGCGTATGCAAAAGGGTTACGGCCTCGAACATATACAAATGACGGGCAAGAGCCAAATCACGCAGTTCTTCCACCTCAGCCACCGTAGAAGCAAACGGTTTCTCCATGATGATATGCTTGCCGGCCATAAGGGCTTTTTTGGCATATTCATAGTGGACACTGTTGGTCAGCCCCACATAGACAAAATCCACATCTGTACTAGACAACAGTTCATCATAGTCCGTATAAACCTGAGGAATAGCATATTTTACGGCCAAGGCATCCGCCTTTTCCTTGCTGTGCGGGCGGGCAAATATCGCCGTCACTTCAATCTCCGGCACACTCTGCAAGGCAGGCAGGGCGCCCTCATGAACAATAAAGCCGGTTCCCAAAATTGCCAGTTTCATAAAATATGCCTCCTCAAACAAAATTTTTAATAAAAAAGGATTTTTGCGCATACAACGCGAATAATATATCCTAGGTTACCAATCAACGTGCGTTTTTTGCTGGTCTCCCCCTTTATGCAGTTAGACCAGCAAAGACGCAAGCGTTCCCCTTCTGCAAGCGATGTGGCTCTGCCACATCGCCTTTTTTATGCCCTTTAACGAACAAAACGCGATTTTAAGAGCAAGGTCACAAAGAAAATAATCGCCGACAAGACCACAATGGTTGCCCCGGCCGCCATATTGAAATAATAGGCCAGCAAAAGTCCGGCTATGCCCGCTGTCAGGGCAATGGCCACGGACAACAGCTGATAGCTCTTGACATTATTGGTGACATTGCGGGCGGCAGCGGCAGGCAGCACCAACAGAGCATTGATAATCAGGATGCCCACCCACTGAATACTGATGGAAACCACCACCGCCAGCATGGCAGCAAACATGCTCTCCACACAAAACGTGCTGATACCGCGGCTGCGGGCAAAAGCCGAATTGATGGAAAGCACGAGCAGCCGGTTAAAGAGCACCGCCCAGCCAACTAATACCAGCAGTACCACAAAGACAAGTGCCTGCAAGTCCTCCACCGTAATGCTGAGCACATCACCAATCAGGAAAGAAGAAAACTTGTTAAATCCGCCGCCCCGGCTCATAATCATCAAGCCCAGGGCAATGGCGGTTGACGAAAACACGCCAATAATGGTATCAGTCGAAGCCGTACTCTTATTCTTGATGTAGGTGATGAACACCGCAAAGGCAATCGAAAAGACAATCAACGACAATAACGGCGATACCGCCCCCAAAAGAACACCAATGGCGATACCGGTAAACGCTCCATGCCCTAAGGAATCCGAGAAAAAGGCCATGCGGTTGGAAACCACCATCGTACTAAGCAAACCGAAAAGCGGCGTAATGCAGAGGATGGCCAAAAAGGCGTGCTTCATAAACGTATAATGCGCCCAATCAAAGGGCAACAGAATATCCAGCAGGGTGTAAATTTCATTCATCAGGCATTACCTCCCTGCGTTTCTTGTTGGAATCCCGCCAACAAGCCAAATATCTGCCTCGTCCGCTTATCGGCAAAGACTTCTTCCGGCGTACCACTGGTAACTACCGCCTTATTCAGCAGGACCACCTGATCTGCATGGCGCGCGACCATGTTCAAATCATGGGAGATAAGCAGGATGGACATATCCTCCTGTTCCCGCAGTTCCGCCAAAATCTCATAAAAGAGCTCCAGCCCATTTTGGTCAACTCCCGATACAGGTTCATCCAAAAGCAGTAAATCCGGCAGAGGGTCTAACGCCAGCGCCAGCAGTACACGCTGCAGCTCACCGCCCGACAGCGCCCCCAAGCGCCGGTCAATCAAATGTTCAGCATGAACCCGGGCAAGATTCTTCAGAATGCGTGGCCGCATTTTCCGGCCGGAAGTCAGCCATACCGGCTTTTCAGTCAGACAGGCCAAAAAGATATCCATCACGCTGATGGGCGCGCTGACATCAAAGCGAAGGTACTGCGGAACATAGCCGATAATCGGCTGTCCCTTGCGCCGCCCGTCAGCCGCCGTATACTGCAAACTGCCCGTGTGCGCGACCTCGCCCAAAATGGCCTTTAAAAGCGTACTCTTGCCCGCCCCGTTGGGACCAATCAGCGCCGTCAGCTGTCCGCAATGCAAATGCAGGTTCACATCTTCAAAAATGGTCAGATTGCCAATTTTGACACGAAAATCTTCGATTTTTGTACAACACAATTTGGCACAATCACTACAGGATGATGCCCTATGGTGCATAATATTCTTAAACAATATTCCCGCTCCAGATTAAAACGATTCTTATTCCTTGGCAAAGAGTGCCTTGGCAAAGTCTTCCGCCACAAAGGGACGCAAGTCTTCAATGCCTTCGCCTACACCAATCCATTTCACCGGCATGGAAAGCTGGCTCTTGATGCCAATGACCACACCGCCCTTGGCCGTGCCGTCCAATTTCGTCAGCACAACGCCGGAAATCGGTGCTGCCTTGGTGAAGAGTTCTGCCTGACTGATGGCATTCTGTCCCGTGGTGGCATCGAGCACCAGCAGGGTTTCATGGGGCGCACCGGGGATTTCGCGACCAATGACACGATTGATTTTCTCCAGTTCCTGCATAAGGTTGGACTTGTTCTGCAGGCGGCCGGCAGTATCAATAAGCAGAATATCAATTTTGCGGGCCACAGCTGCCTTTACAGCATCATAAGCTACCGCCGCAGGGTCAGAGCCTTCCTCGTGCTTGATAAACTGAGCACCGCTACGCTGCGCCCATACTTCGAGCTGGTCAATGGCTGCCGCGCGGAAAGTATCCGCCGCCGCCAGCATAACCGTTTTGCCCTGTGCCTTGTAATAGGCAGCCAGCTTGCCAATGGTCGTGGTCTTGCCGGCGCCATTTACGCCGATAACCAGGTGCACCGTTGGGCCGTTTTCTGCCGTGCGGGTGGTATCCTCACCAGCGTTAAGGATTTCGGCGATTTCCTTTTCCAAAAAGGGCTTCAAATCTTCAGGGCTGTTGATTTCCTTTTTCTTAATGCCCTTGCGCACAGCCGTCATGAGTTTTTCCGTGGTCTGCACGCCCACATCGGCCATAATCAAGGTTTCTTCGAGTTCATCGAGGAACTCATCATCAATATCGGCATAGCCGATAACCAGCTTTTCAATCTTATTGGTCAGGTTCTCGCGGGTCTTGTTCAGGCCCTTTTTCAATTTGTCAAAAAATCCCATGTTCTACTACTCCTCAATTTCGTCTAGTTTTACAGATAATATCTTCGATACACCGGCATCTTCAATCGTGACGCCGTATAAGGTATCCACAGCCTCCATCGTGCCCTTACGATGGGTAACCACAATAAACTGGGTGTTATCCGCAAATTCCTTCAAGAAGGAACCGAAGCGCACCACATTGGCCTCATCCAGCGGCGCATCAATTTCGTCCAGCACTGAGAACGGCGACGGACGATAGCGCAAGAAGGAAAAGAGCAGGGCGATAACGGTAAGTGCACGCTCACCGCCAGACAGCGCCGAGAGGTTCTGTCGTTTCTTCTGCGGCAGGGTCACGAGAATATCCACGCCAGAATTTAAGACATCATCTTCATCCAACAGTTTCAATTCCGCCTTGCCGCCGCCAAAAAGACGGATAAAGATATCGGCGAAGTACACCTGAATCTGCGCAAAGGCCTCCTTGAACTGCTTGGTCATGGCTTCGTCCATATCTGCCAGGATGCGCTCCAAATCCTCCTTAGCTGTGGTCAAATCGCCTGCCTGCTTGGCCATAAAATCGTGGCGTTTGGAGAGTTCCTCGTATTCTTCCAAAGCGTTGGGGTTTACCGGTCCCAGTTCTTTTAACTTGCGTTCCAAACTCTGCATCTGACTGCGAATTTCAGCCGGTTCGCCTTCCATGGCCTCTTCAGCCGCCCGCTCCGGTGTCAGCCCGTAATCGACCAGAATCTCCTCCTGCAGCTGTTCCAAATGCATCTGCAATTTATTATCCGTCAATTCATGTTTTTGAATCGTTTCCTGCAAGCGGTTGCGCTTTTGGGCGGCCTCATGGGCTTTCTTATCCGCCGCTTGGCTGGCTTCCAGCTTATCCATGCGCTCTTTGTAGATATCGCCATGCTTAACCTGGCCCTCATCATAAACGTCCTGCCAGGCCCGCTGCTGGCCCTCCAGCACCTTCAGCCGGTCCACGCTGTCGGATAGGCTGCTGTCCAAATCCCGTTCTTCCCGTTCATTGTCCCGCAAGGCGTTTTCACTATTGGCTTTGGCCTGCTGACGAAGTTCCAAAAACTGCCGATTGCCCATAGCCTCCTGTTCCAAGGTTGCCCGCTTGACTTCCCGTTCATGGATAAACTGCGCCAAGGCATCTGCATCCTGCTCGATATCGGCCATAGCGCTGCGGATGCGTTCTTCTTCCTGTGCTAGTTCCTTGTACTTTGCCTCCGCAGCAGCTGCTGCCCGTTTGGCAAAGATTTTTTTCTCCTGCAATTTGGCAAAGGATTTTTCCATTGCCACCATCGCCTGTTCCAAATCGGCAATCAAATTGTTTTGCTCGGTCAGGTTCTCCGCCAAACGCTCCAGATTGGTACTTAGCTCTGCCCGGCGAATATGTGCCTCCTGCAAAGTGTGCTGCAATTCCTGCTGCCTTGCCTCAGCCTCTGCTACGGCCTTTTCCCTGTCCTGTCGGCTGCTGGTCAGCTCCTGCTGTTTGGCGGTAAGCTTACCCAGTTTCGCCTTTAATCCATCAATTTCGCCGCTGCGGTTCAAAAAGCTTGCCTCTGCATGCTGACGGCTGCCGCCGGACAGCGAACCGCCCGGATTTAAGAGTTCACCGGACAAGGTGACAATCCGCAGACGCTGTTCATGATTTTTGGCAATCTTCAACGCATTGTCGAGGTTATCGACAACCAGCGTCCGCGACAGGAGAAAATCCACAGCCTTTTGATACGTGTTATCGACTTTGACCAAGCCATTAGCCCAGCCGATAACACCATCGGCGCGGCCTTCCTTGATGCTCTGCGGCTGGCGAACCACCAAAGTAGACAAGGGCAAGAAAGTAACACGCCCCTGCCGTTCCCGTTTCAAATAAGCAATAGCGGCTTTAGCCGTATCCGTGTCCTGAGTGACCACATTTTGCAAATTGCCGCCCAAGGCCACTTCAATCGCCGTAATGTAATCCTTCGGCACATCAATGAGTTCCGCCACGGCACCAGCCACACCGCTGCGCCAGCTTTCCTGCGCTTTGAGTACGGCCTTGACTGCCTTGCCGAAGCCCTCATAGGCCTGCTGCATCTTCTGCAGAAATTGCAGTTTACTCTCCCCGCTCTTTAACTGTTGGATACAGTCGTTTAACTGGCGAACTGCCTGCTGCTGTGCACTTACCGCAGCCGTTCTTTCTTCAGCCGTCGCCTGGCTTTGCGCCTGCAGCTGTTGAATCTTGTCTTTCTCTCGCTGTAACTGGGCTGCAAGTTTATCCTGCAAATCCTCTAATTCAGCCAGTTTATCCTTGGCCTGTTCAAGCTCTCTTTCGCGGTCTTCCTGCCCATCCGTGCCGTTTTGCAAATCCCGCTCCGCCAGAGCATATTCCTGCTGTTTGGCATTCCAGATGGTTTGCTGTTCCTCGCGGCTTTTTTGCAAAGCACGAGCCTTGTCTTCTTCTTCGTGAATCCGCTTGGCCAGTTTCTTCTCCTTGGCCCGCTCCGTCTGCAGGAGTTCATCCAATAGCGCCAAATCCTGCTTATGATGGCTGGCCTGTTCCGTAAGGCGGGCAATGTCGGCCACAGCCTTAGCAATCTCATGGTTGAGTTCCTGCCGCCGGTCCAAAATCTTTTGGCGGGCACCATCGCTCTGGTCCTGACGTTCGTGGAGTTTTGCCAGTTCCTGTGCCGCGCCTTCCATCTTCTGACGCAGGGTCTCATTTTTTGCCGCCTGCTCCTGCAAGGCTCGCTCCAAATCAATGATTTCCTTATTGAGCCGCTCTTTCTCTGCCGCCACTGCCTGCACCAGCGTATCGGCACCCACGGCCTCATCGCGCAGAGCAGCGAGCCTTTCATCGTTTTCCTGCTTTTTTGCCGCTTCCTGCGCATAATCATTAGCCAATTTGCTGAGCTTACAGCGCCGAAATTCTTCCTGCAAACCGTTGTAAATCCGCGTCTTTTCCGCATGGCGGGCCAAAGGCTCCAGTTGGTTTTCAATCTCGTGGATGATATCCTGCACACGCACGAGGTTGTTTTCCGTATCCGTGAGCTTTCTAACTGACTCGCGCTTACGGTTGCGGTACTTCGTAATCCCTGCCGTTTCCTCAAAAAATGCCCTGCGGTCTTCGGGACGGCTGTTTAAGATATCGTCAATGCGATTCTGACCAATAATGCTCATGCCGTCATGGCCGATACCCGTATCCGCAAAGAGATTATAGATATCCTTCAACCGACAGCGGGAACGGTTGATGTAAAACTCACTTTCCCCACTGCGGTAGAGACGACGGGTCACGACCACTTCACGGAAATCCACCGGCAGGGTGCCGTCATTGGCAAAGAACAGGGAAACCTCCGCCACGCCCAAAGCCTTGCGGGACGCCGAACCGGTGAAGATGATGTCCTCTGCCTTGGTGCCGCGCAGGTTGCGGACATTCTGCTCCCCGAGCACCCAGCGGATGGCATCGGTGATGTTGCTCTTGCCACTGCCGTTCGGCCCCACAATGGCCGTTATCCCCTGGTCAAAATCTATAGTTATCTTATCTGCAAAGGACTTAAATCCATAAGCCTCCAAGCGTTTTAACTGCAAACTCTACACCTCATTCACGATTCACACATATCTTATATCATAACATATTTACGCCCTTTGCGAAACCGTGTATAATAGATGGCAGATATATCTGAATTTTCATCTATGCAGAGGAGGATAGCTTATGAACCCCAATACCTTGTTCAACATTTCCTATGGACTTTACGTCCTCACCGCCAATCTGGATGGCAAGGACAACGGCTGCATCATCAATACCGTAACCCAGGTGGCCATTGACCCCAATCAAATCTCCATCGCCGTCAACAAAATGAACCATACTCGCGACATGATTGCCGCCAGCAAAAAATTCACTGCCTCCATCATCAGTCAGAATGCGGATTTTGAACTGTTCAAGCGCTTTGGCTTCCAGTCGGGGCGCGATGTGGATAAATTTGCCGGCTTTACCGCCACACAACGGGCAGCCAGCGGTGCACTGATTATCAACGAAGGAACCAATGGCTATATCTCCGGCTATGTCACCCAGGAAATCGACCTAGGTACGCACAGTCTCTTTATCGCCAGCGTCACCGATATGGATATCCTAAACAGTACCCCCTCTGCAACCTATACCTACTATCACCAGAGCATCAAGCCCAAACCACAGGCGCCAGCCCCCAGTAAAACCGGCAAAACCATCTGGCGCTGCAAGATTTGCGGGTATGAATACGAAGGCGATGAACTCCCCGCAGATTTCATCTGCCCCACCTGCAAGCATCCGGCTTCGGATTTTGAAAAAGTGAATTAATCTGTTATGACAAAAAACCTTCTGTTGTGAGCAGAAGGCAAACATGATATACTGTTACTGGTGCTACCTAAACGGTCGGCGGTTGCCCTTCTCCGAAGGGACTGTGACCCTTCGATGACATAGAAATCCCACAGGGAAATATGTACTGAGGAGGGATGCTTATGGCATTAGAGTCTGCCATGGCCTTATTGGCCTTTGGCATCGCCTGCTTTAGCCTCGGCTATACGCTTGGCAAAGACTTGAATACAAAACAGAAATAGCCGCCCCAAGTCTCGCAAACTGAGCGGCCATTGCTGTTGCAATATGTACGCGGGCAACCGTTGACCGGTAGCACCTTTTTATGCTCTAATACTATCATATTTATCTAAAAAAATCAATATATCTCCCCTATGAAAAAAACGGCGCATGGTATTGCGCCGTCTTCTCTCATAGGTTTTAACTTTATATACGCTATAGAAACATCCGCTGTTATCAAAATTAGAATTCTTCGCTCTTGCTGGCAATTTTTTCCTGCACATATTTAATGAAGTCGTCTACCTTCATTACTTCGCTGTCCTTCACACCGCGTTTGCGGACAGCTGCCGTACCGTCAGCCATTTCCTGGTCGCCGACAACCAGCGTGTACGGCGTCTTCTTGACCTGGCTTTCACGAATTTTGTAGCCCGTCTTTTCGTTGCGGTCATCCACTTCGACGCGCAGGCCGAGGTCAAACATTTTCTTTTTGAGCTCGTAAGCGTAATCGGCATGTTTGTCCGTAATCGGCAGGATGCGAACCTGAACCGGAGCCAGCCAAGTCGGGAAAGCACCGGCATAGTTTTCAATGAGGATGCCGATAAAACGTTCAATGGAGCCGTAAACCACGCGATGCAGCATAACCGGACGATGCTTTTCGCCATCTTCGCCCACATAAGTCAGGTCGAATTTTTCCGGCATCAGCATATCGAGCTGAATCGTGCCGCACTGCCACGTACGACCGATGGAATCGCGCAGATGGAAGTCAATCTTCGGGCCGTAGAACGCGCCGTCACCTTCGTTGATGACATACTTGAGACCGCGGTGTTCCAAAGCATTGCGCAGAGCATTCGTAGCATTTTCCCAGATTTCGTCAGAACCCATGGAGTCCTCCGGACGCGTGGAGAGTTCTGCCGTGTATTTCAGGCCGAACGTGCTGTACACTTCATCGAAGAGGTCAATCGTGTGCTGGATTTCGTCCTCAATCTGTGCCGGCGTAATGAAGAGATGCGCATCATCCTGCGTGAAGTTGCGGACACGGAACAGGCCGTGGAGAGCACCAGAGAGCTCATGACGATGTACAAGACCAAGCTCGCCCATACGCAGCGGCAGGTCACGATAGCTATGCTGATGGGATTTGTACACCAACATGCCGCCCGGGCAGTTCATGGGTTTTACCGCATAATCTTCATCATCAATCTTCGTGAAGTACATGTTTTCTTTGTAGTGATCCCAATGGCCAGAAGTCTCCCAGAGCTTGCGGTTCATAATCATCGGCGTCTTGATTTCCTGATAGCCATAACGGCGATGTACTTCACGCCAGTAGTTAATCAGTTCATTGCGGACAACCATGCCGTTCGGATGGAAGAACGGGAAGCCCGGACCTTCTTCGTGCAGGCTGAACAGGTCAAGTTCCTTGCCCAGTTTGCGGTGGTCACGCTTGGCTGCTTCTTCGAGCATGTGCAGGTATTCATCAAGGTCAGCCTGCTTTTCAAAAGCCGTACCATAGATGCGCTGCAGCATCTTGTTCTTCTCGCTGCCGCGCCAGTAAGCACCAGCTACGCTCTGCAGCTTCAGAGCCTTAACCTTGCCCGTAGATAATACATGGGGACCAGCGCAGAGGTCCGTGAACTCGCCCTGCGTATAGAGCGTAATCAGCGCATCTTCCGGCAGGTCGTTGATGAGTTCCACCTTGTAGCTTTCGCCCATTTCCTCAAACATCTTGAGTGCGTCAGCACGGCTGACCTCTTTGCGTTCGAGCTTGAGGTTTTCCTTGACGATTTTCTTCATTTCCTTTTCGATATCCTTGAGGTCAGCTTCGCTGAGCTGGCGGTCCATGTCGATATCGTAGTAAAAACCATTGTCAATAGCCGGGCCAATAGCCAGCTTTACATTTTCTTCCTTATAAAGACGCTTCACAGCCTGTGCCAGGATATGGGAAGCCGTGTGACGCAGTGCCCAGCGGCCATCTGCTTCTTCAAACGTCAAAAATTCTACAGCGCAGTCCTTATCGAGAACCGTTGTGAGGTCTTTCGTTTCGCCGTCAATCTTGGCAGCCAAAACTTTCTTGGCCAGACTGTTGCTGACCTGTTTTACAAAATCCAAAACGCTGACGCCCGCTTCTACCTCGCGGACGGAACCGTCTTTCAACGTAATCTTTAACATACAATTCCCTCCTAAAATCAAAAAAGCTCCGTCCCTAAATAGGGACGAAGCTATAGCATCGTGGTTCCACCCTGATTGCTGCTAGTACTAGCAGCCACTCAAGCTCTCGTAACGTAAGAGTACCCGTCCGGCAATACTAACCAAAGCGTTCCTGCCGGCAGCTCCAAAGTGGTAATCGCAACAACTAGCCCGAAACCATTTCACCAAACAGGTTCCTCTCTATGAGCCGTTCCCTTGCCATCATGTCTCTGTCTTTGCCTTTAACCGATAGGCTTATTATAGGTTGGTTAGATGGACATGTCAATAGATAACGGTAAATTTCTTTGACAAAATAAAAAGTTCAAATTACATGCCTTTCAATACATCATTCAGTGTGCAATAGACAAACGATTTGATTTCAACAAACCCAAGAGACGATTGCTGGGTCCAGAGGGCTTATTTCTTCCAGACTCCCATGCTTCTACCGTTCGTGTTGACACACCAAACCATTTTGCGAATAAAGATTGTGTCAGCCCTGTTTTGGAGCGTATTTCCTTGATATCTGCAGCCGTATACTGTCCCAATGGCTCAATTTCAATCGACAAGGTCTCTTCTCGCAGGAACTTCTCCTCTGCTGTGCTATTTTCAATAGCCTCATCCAATGCCGATGACAAAATATCAAAAGCCTTGCTCATATTTATCCCCCTTACAAACATTTTTCTAATATGTCAATCTTCTTTTTCAGTTCGTTGCGTTCTGCCTTACTAAGATTTTCTTGCTCATTTTTAGCAAAGACAGCCAATAAATATACAACTTCCTTTGCTTCAAAATCCACATAGCAAACTCGTGTACTGCCACTTTTTCCTTGGTTTTCAAAGGCAAACCTAATCTTACGAAGTCGCCCCGTGCCACGGATTACATCACCAACCTTAGGGTTCTTTAGCAGTTCATGCTGCAAGCGACGCAAATCATCATCCTTGAATCCCAGGGCTTTCCATGAATGCTCAAATGCTGTCCCTAATACGAATTTACGAGTTATCTTCATGTACACCCCTCCATAAGTATTATACTACTATATAATAGTAGTCAGCAAGCTGTATTGATAAAAAATAATTTCAGAAATACGCCATTGTCTGGTCACGGCACGTACAGTCACCCATCCAAAAACGTAAATCATTAGAACAATGTAGTTAAATCTTTCTAAAGGTCAACCTAATTTGTAGGTCTCACATCATTGACAAATACACAAACAAGAAATATTTCCAAACATCTTTCGGTTATCATATATTAGTGCCAGCAGGAATAAAGCTTGCGTTTCTCGGCAGTCCGAGACCATTTATTACTATTTCGAAAAATTTTCTTACTT
>CADAAS010000032.1:0-1208 GCA_902785885.1 Pseudoselenomonas ruminantium | reverse complement strand
TGCAATACGCTCTAGATAGCCACTCCGTGTCGCGGTACAATGGACACGTGGAATATATGTGACCTACCTCCGCCCCCCTCCATTCCTTCTCCAATTATCTGTTTTCATTATATTCTAACTCCATACAGTAAAAAAAATCTAGTGGTACACAGCCTGTCATATTATTCATTACTTGCAGCATACCAATTCACCAGATACTTAATCCACTCTATATAAGTTTTTCTTACCTCGTCTTCGGTTATACTCTCACTAATATTATGTTTCTTTACATAGCTTACAAGCCGATTGAAATCATCCCTATATTTGATACAATCACAAACCTCAGACGAATTAGATTTACTGTTAATTTTTTCTAAATCTTCATCTATAAATGGTGATATTATATACGCACAATGTTCATAACCAATTCGTAGACAAACATGCAAATAAGATGTACGCTTTAATGACCAAGGTACTTCTTTTACTGCCAATACTTGCCATTTCCATGTGGCTACTAAAACAACACGTGGAGCATTAAATATAGTTTTATTAATTAAGTCTTGAAAGTGTGCAGACAATTTAGGCAGTTGATAGGTATGTCCATCCACCTTTCCACTACATTTTGCTACCATATCCATGTTTTGAGGTGACTGAGCCTCTTCTAAAATCAACTCCTTCACATATAAACGATTCAAATTAATTAAATTTTTCAAATAATTCCAGTCATAAAGTATATTTATATCCTTAATCCAATCACCTAGTAGCTCGTTTATTATCTCATTATTAAATTTAGTATTTTCAGCATATATATAAGGAGCATCATGAATATAAATATATATATCATCTCCATTCCTTAAATTGATTATTAAATCAGACAAGAACATTTTATCCTCTATAAAATTTCCCGAATCGTCTTTTTTTAAAGCCATTATCGAAAATGACGATTGTTGTAAAATATTTTCTGGTATTATACAACTCTTATCATTTAGAAATTCACTCAAAATAATAGCACTTAACAGCGTCCCTTTAGCTATAGTATTATCCCTTTCATTAGTCCGTGAAATAATCTTTAGAATCCATTTTTTTGCAATTTCGACAATGTCATTATTAATTAAATTACTAAGTTCTTTAATCTTCTCATCCTTAATTTTTTCCCTATTTAATGTGAGATACTCTTTAGCAGAAAATCCTTCCAATGAAATTGTACTATAAATGACTTGAAAAATATT
>CADAAS010000031.1 GCA_902785885.1 Pseudoselenomonas ruminantium | reverse complement strand
GGGATTTCATCAGTTCAATGTAGTTCAGGGTATCCGAGCCGCCACCTCCGCCTATTCCCATAGCGGCAGCCATTGCAGCAGCACCGCCGATATCCTTGCTACTGCGCGTCTGCACCAGTGTGGTGGATTCATAAGTCTTAGGCAAGGCAAATGACACGATAAGTGCCAGTGCCGTACAGCCGCCCACGATAGTGCCTACTGTCTTGCGGCGGTCATATAGGATATGCATCAATCTGCCGAGGTCAATGCTTTCTTCGTTTTCCATGGTTAAACTTCGCTCCTTATTGTGTCATTCTGTGTTTTATTTTTATTTTTGTCACGCTTTGCAACTCCTATTATATGTTTCAGTTTGTCATAAGTCAATACAGCGTGTTTCGTTATAGCACTAAACCTGCCAAGACGAGCAATGATTTCATATAATGTAGGTAGTTTTACTTGCAAGGAGTGATTCATATCGAAAACAAGCTACAGTTTTTACGGGAACTGCGTGATTGGAAGCAGCAGGATGTAGCCGATGCATTGGGCGTCAGCCGTTCTACTTATGCCAACTATGAATCGGGGCGCCGGGCACCTGACCTGGGCATTTTGATGCATTTGGCAGATATCTATGGGATTTCCCTGGATGAGCTGACTGGCCATCAGATAAAGCAGGGCAACAGCCTGCAACTATCGAACCAGGCCTTGCGCCTGCTCAAGAGTTTCAACCAGCTGCCGCTGCATACGCAGGAATGGTATATTGCCCATATGGCATTTGACGTAAAAGAAAAAACCTATGCACTGGGAATGCAGCCAGCTACGGTTGCGGAAAAAATGGACATAAAAAAATAGGCATTTCGATTGCTGTTAATCGAAATGCCTATTTTTCTTATTTATGTGCCTTCTTCTTGGCTGTTGCTACTACATCTTTGATTGTTTGCAGATATTCACGCTCTACCGGCGAAAGGTTTTGTACTTGGAATTTCCGATATTCTGTCTCCGCTTTGCTCATTGCCTCTGCATGGCTTATTTTTCCAGCAGTTTTCAATATCTCCCGCCCTCCAGAGGTCAGCACTGCATCTAATTGCGCAATGTAATCCTTCATGTACATCGGACGGTGCTCTAAGGCTGCGATTTCTGCGATATCAAAATAGCCCGACACCAAATTACTCAAAACCTTGAGTTCCTTTTCGTCCAAATAATTTTTAGCTATCTTCACATCCTTGAGTACAGGAAAATCGCCAGCAAAAGTTCGTAATCCCATAAAAGGCTGCTCCGCATCCGCCCGCTCATATATTACTTCGGCGGCAGTATGTCCATGGGCGGCATAGTGCAGCTTATTTTGCACGATTTTGAAAAACCGAACCGATTCCGCACTTTTGGGGTCATAATCCAAGCTAGTAGCATATAAATCAAGCACTTGCCGGTACATGACTTTCTCTGACGAACGAATATCACGGATACGATCAAGAAGTTCCTTCCAATAATTACCACCGCCAAGATTTTTCAACCTGTCATCATCCATCGTAAAGCCTTTGATGATATACTCTTTAAGACGTTCCGTGGCCCAACGGCGGAATTGCGTGGCGATTTTGGACTTAATGCGATACCCTAAAGAAATAATCATATCTAAATTATAATGCGTCACACTATAATTTTTCCCATCAGCGGCAGTTGTTCGGAATTTCCGAACAACTGCCTTTTCCTCCAACTCGCCTTCTTCAAAAATATGTTTTATATGTTCGCTAACATTAGACTTACTGGATTGGTACAAATTTACAAGCTGTGCCTGGGTTAGCCATGCCGTCTCATCCTCAAATCTTACATCAACTTTGGTTCTACCGTCCTCAGTTTGGTAAATAATCACATTTCCTTGTCCACCTAATTCCTTATTTTCAAGCATTTGGCAAACCTCCCCCATTTATGCGTCTAATAACACTCTCCTCAATTTTATCACAAAAAAGACCGCAACACATGGACATTGCGGTCTTTTTTCTTTACCTTATTCCGTTGCCAAGACGGCTTCTTCCTCTGCTTTCAGCTGGGCCATATCCTCGCGAACCTGGCCGTTCCAGCGGTATTTCACGGTCAGTACCAGTACGGCAGCGGCGAGCATGAAGGCGGCCATGATGTAGTAGCCTAAGTCGAAGGCGCCGGTACTCTTCTGCACCCAGGCCATCATATTGGGGCCGACCCAGCCGCCGATATTGCCACAGGAGTTGATGAGGGCCACGGAGGCAGCAGCTGCCGGGCCGGTCAGGAAGGTGGTCGGAATCGTCCACCATACGCCCATGGCGGCGTAGATGCCGATAGCAGACAGGCAGACGAGGAAGAGCGCCATGCCCATGCTGTCCACGAGCGGCGAGCAGCCAAGGCCAACGGCACCGACCAGCAGTGCGCCTGCCACATGCCAGACTTTGTCGCCAGTCCTTGTGGAGGTATGGCCGATGATAACCTGCACCACGAGCGCCGCCAGCATAGGAATAGCGATGGCTCCGCCCAGAAGGGAAGTCGACCAGCCGGAAAGGCCCTTGAGCACAGTGGGCATCCAGAAGTTAAAGCCCCAGAAACCGACAACCCAGAGGAAGTAAATCAGGCAGAGTTTCAACACTTTCGGTTCGCAGAAGGCCTGCCAAACGGTGTATTTCTTGACGCGGTGCATGGCGGCCTGTTCTTCTTCATATACTTTGGCCAGATAGGCTTTTTCCTCGGCAGTCAGCCAATTTGCCTGTTCCGGGCGGTCCTTGACGGCAAAGAAGAAGTAAACGGCAAAGAGCAGTGCCGGCAAAGCTTCCAATATAAAGAGTTCCTGCCAGCCATGCAGGCCGAACAACGAGGTTTCAAGCAGGACGCCAGCCAGCGGCGCACCGACAATCGTGGAAATCAAGAGCGACGTCAGCATCAGCGAGGTTGCCCTTGCCCGCTCGCCTGCGGCAAACCAGCGCGGGAACAGCACCGAGTAGATTACCGGATACAAGCTGGCTTCTGACGCGCCCAGCAAGAACCGGCACAAGTAGAATTCCGACGGCGTTTTGACAAATGCCATATACACGCACACCAATCCCCAGGTGAACATGATACGGGCAATCCACTTCGTTGCCGAGAATTTCGCCGCCACCAGCGAACCCGGCACTTCAAAGAGCAAATAGCCGATGAAGAAAATCCCGGCGCCCATGCCAAAGATTTCCGGTGTCAGCCAGGGCATGTCCTCGGTCATGGTCAGTTTGGCATAGGCTACATTGACCCGGTCAATGCAGGCGATAATGGATACCAAAAACACCGGCAGGATGATGCGCCAGTCCCGTTTGCTTTTTAAGCGTTCAAGATTTACAGCTTCCATAATGATTCCTCCCCAATATAAGTCCTTTATAATAATGAAATAAATAAAAAAGCCCGTCCCGTGAAGGGACGGACTCATTATCCGTGTTACCACCCAAATTCCCTGCTTATAACAGGGCACTCTGCAACGTACCATCATACGCGGTTTCTGTAACGGGAAACGCCCGTGGCCGCTTACTGCATTGAACAAAAAGACTTCAGCGCCATACCTCAAGGATGATTTTCCATTTGCGCTGGACTATCGGCTTCCACCTTTCCGACTCGCTGGCAATCCGCAGACAAATTTACTCTTTCCTATCATCAGTTGTATTCTATGTATAGATTTTTGTTTTCCAAATCACATAACACATACTAGCACCGAAGTGTAAACTTGTCAACCTCATTTTCAAAATCCGGCAGGAAATTCTTCTCATTTCGCGAAGTAGTATAAAAAAACAAGTTCAGGTATCTCATTTATCACGGAAGAAAGCGAGTGTGATTACTATGCCCAAGGGCAGTATTAAGACTTTATTTGTGGCCAGCATCATCCTGCTTACCGGTATACTGCTGAGCATACAGACCTTTATCAACATCAGCCAGTTCAAGGGCAGCATGGAAACGCAGGTCAAGGCCACCTTGGAAGGTCACGCTGGGGAAATCACCGGCAAGCTGGACCAGCGGATTTTGCAGGTAGCGCAGAAAACCAGCGGGCTTGCCCTGGGGGTCAGCCAGCTGAAGGATTATGATACCGATGTCATGTTTGGCATGGCGGACGGCTATGTGCTCTCCGACCCGCTGATTATCGGCAGCGGCTTTTGGTTTGAGCCGTTTGCCTATGACGAGGACATTGAATATTATGGTCCCTATCGCACCAAGGGCAATGACAACAAGGTTTCCCTCGACATGAGCTACAGCAACGCCGAATACGGTTACACCAAGTTTGACTGGTACCTGAATGCCATGAAGGCGCCCGGTACCGTTGCCTGGACGGGGCCATATCTCGACGAAGTAAGCCATACCACCATGCTGACGTCGGCAGCCGCTGTCCAGAAAGACGGCAAGCCTGTCGGTACCGTCACGGTGGATATTGGCATTACGGAACTGGAAGATTACGTCAAGGGCATTGCCATTGGCAACAGCGGTTATGCGTTCCTCGTCAGCCAGGAAGGATTCTATCTGGCCTCCAAGGATGACAGCAAGAACATGAAGGCCAAGATTACCGAGGAAAGCAACAAGGATTTAAGCGCCTTGGGGCAAAAAATTGTCGGCCTTAAAAATCTTGAGCTCGTGGAAACCGATGTTTTTGGTGAAGACAGCTATGTTATGGGCGTTCCCCTCTGCATTGACAATATGAAGCTCGTGCTGGTCGCGCCCAAGGCAGATTATCAGGAAGCGGTTACCAACGCCATCTACACGAGCATCATCATGGCGATTGTGGTCATGATTATCCTCTGCGCCGCCATGATTGCCATCTTCAACCGCCGGGTCGGTTCGCCGATTTCCCATCTGATGGAAGAAGCCAGCAAAGTGGCCGGCGGCGACTTGACGCGCAAGGTGAATATTACTGCTGATGATGAAATGGGCACGCTGGGTGACTCCCTCAACCATATGATTGAAAATATCCGCGGCGTTATCGGCCATGTAAATGATATGACCAAGCATGTAGCGGAAGCCAGTGACCAGCTCACCACCAGTGCCGACCAGTCGGCACAAGCCTCCCATATGGTTGCGGAAAGCATTGTATCGATTGCTGAAGGAGCCAGCGAACAGGCAATCGAGGCCAGCAATATTCAAAATACGGCGGAAGAAGTAACCAACACGGCGCAGCATATCGTCAGCGGCACGCAGAAGGTGCTGGAGCATGCCATCAGTGCCCGGGATAAAATCGATACCGGACGTGGTGCTATCCAGGAAGCCGTAAAGCAGATGAACAATATCACGGCAACTACCGACAGCATTCAGGCCTCGATTAACAAACTGAACACCAGTTCCCAACAGATTTCCGATATCGTGCAGATGATTACGAGCATTGCCGAGCAGACCAACCTGCTGGCCCTCAATGCGGCAATTGAAGCCGCCCGTGCCGGCGAGGCAGGCCGCGGCTTTGCAGTCGTCGCTGATGAGGTGCGGAAACTTGCCGAAAGCTCCAACGAATCCTCCCAGCAGATTGCCCAGCTCGTACAGGGCAACCTCAGCGATATGAAATCTGCCGTCGAAGCCAGCAGCAGCGGTGCCCAAAGCGTCCAGGCCGGCATCAACACGGTGCAGTCGGCTGACCAGGTATTTGCGGAAATCGTCACCGTCATTGATGACCTGACGGAGCAAATCCAGAAAATCGCCCAGGGCATCGAATCCATGGCCAAGGAAAACGAGAACATGCTCAAAGCCAGCATCAACATTGCCAGCACCAGCGGCAAGAATTCCGATGAAGCCCAGTCCGTATCGGCTGCCGGCGAGGAACAGAGTGCTTCCATGCACGAAATCTCCGACGCCGCCCGCAACCTTGCCCAATTGGCAAGCGATTTGCAGACCGAAATGAACAAATTCAAGCTTTGATACAAAAACTCCCCCGCGATGGCAGTCGCAGGGGAGTTTTTGTACCTCAGCATCCTTTAGCCTTTGGCCGATACCTCGTTGTAAACGTCCTTGAGCAAGGTTTCCTTGCGCAGGGACTGGCATTCGCAATGATGTTCCTCCGCATCGATATTGCGGATGGTTTCAAGGATAATCTCACCAATCATCGGCGCATCATCATAGAAGATATCCGCCATATCCTGATGAGACCATTTCTCCTTGATGCCCTCGCCGTAATTCACCGTGAAATACAGCCCGGCATAGCAGGCGCCGATTTCCCGCGCGAGATAGACTTCGGGGCAGATGCTCTGCCCTACGATATCCGCATGGCCGTTCATCATGGCCACTTCTGCGGGGCTTTCAAAATGACGGCCATCGGTCACGGCATAAGTGCCGCGAGTGAACACCCGCCCGTCAAAGCGCTTTTTCGTGGACGCAATCAGAGCTTGGCGCATTTCTGGGCACAGGGCATCGCGCATCACGAGCAGATAGCGCCCATCCAGCATAACATCCTTGCGCACCGACAAATCAAGATAATCGTCAGGAATAATGAAATCCCGCAAGTCTAAAAGCTTATTGACCGTGCCAACGCCACCCTCGGAAATAATGCGCTTGACGCCAGCCTCACGGAAAACCCAGAATACCTGCCGTGAAGCATCGGCACGGGTTACGCCGCTGCGCCAGCCATGCATCTTGACCGTGAGTACGCGCTTTTCGCCCACGCGAAACAGGCGCATAGCCGGGCTTTCGCCGTAGGGCGTGTCAAAGCGCAGATTATCGGCCAGAATTTCCACATCATCAGCTTTGACCTTTGCCGGGAAATTACTGGAAAGTGTACCCGAACCGCCGACAACAGCGTAGGCGGCTGCGGGAATTTTTGCTTCAATCATCGTTATATCTTCTCCTATCGTACGCATGCCTTCCCCACTACCTCAAGGGGAAGGCTTTTAAAATCGTCTTATTACATTGTACTCTGTATCTCTTTGAGCTGCTTGTTTGCCAGTACCTTTTATCATATCCACCATCTTTTGGATGGACATTTCATACTGCGTACCAGCGGCCCGCACGACGTTTTCTTCAAGCATGATACTGCCGAGGTCATCGGCACCAAAGCCCAAGGTCAGCTGGCCAATGCGCTCGCCCTGCGTAACCCAGGAGCCTTGGATATGCTTGATATTGTCCATATACAAACGGGTCACGGCCAGCGTCTTCATGTAATCCCAGCCGCTGGTCTTTTTGCCACCCAATTCCGTATTGCCGGGCTGGAAGGTCCAGGTGATAAAAGAGCGGAATCCGCCGGTCTTGTCCTGCAGGCGGCGGATTTTTTCCATATGCTCAATGCGCTGTGCCATGGTTTCGCCAAAGCCGATAACCATGGTGGCGGTACTCTCCATGCCAATGCTATGGGCGCACTCCATCACATGCAGCCAGTCTTCCGTCATGATTTTCTTGGGGCTGACCTTTTGCCGCACTTCATCCACAAGGATTTCTGCCCCGCCGCCAGGCAGGCTGTCCAGGCCCGCTTCCTGCAAGCGTTTCAGCGTATCAAGAATCGAAAGCCCTGCCTGTTGGGCAAAATACTGGATTTCCGTGGCCGTAAACGAATGAATGGTAATCTGCGGGTATTTTTCCTTGATACTGCGCAACATCGTTTCGTAATAGTCAAGTCCCAAATCCGGGTAAAGGCCACCTTGAATCATAACCTGTGTGCCGCCTGCCGCTACGGTTTCGCCTACTTTTTGCAGGATTTCCTCATTGGTCAGCAGATAAGCGTCCTTGGATTCCTTGCGGCGGAAAAATGCACAGAATCTGCACTCGTTTTTGCACACATTGGTGTAGTTGATATTCCGGTCAACAATGAAGGTCACGGTATCATCAAAGAGCTGCCGCCGCATTTCATCAGCGCGGATGCCCAGTTCGATGGGGTCGCCACTAGCCAACAGGCGTACCCCCTCATCTACGGACAGGCGCGTATCCTGTTTTTTCCCTTTCGATTTCATCCCTGCACCTCCTGATAAAAGGTATCCCGCTGCACCGGTTCATAGCCTGTCTCGCGGATAAAGCGTTCCAAATCGCTGCGGGTAATGCCCGTATTGGTCTGGGCGCCTGCCGCATGGATAATCTTTTCCTCGCCAATGGTGCCGTCCAAATCATCCGCGCCAAAGCCCAAGGCGAGCTGCGCAATCGGCATGGTCAGCATAATCCAGAAGGCCTTGATATGGTCGAAGTTATCGAGTATCAGGCGGGAAAGCGCCAGCATTTTCATATCCTCCCAGGAGCCAACGCGCTTTAAGCCCTGCTCCTCGCCCAGTTCCGTATTGGCTGGGTGGAAGGGGAACAGCATGAACGCCTGAAAGCCATGCGTTTCGTCCTGCAGCTCCCGCAAAGTGATTAAATGCTGCAGGCGTTCCTCAATGGTTTCCACATGGCCATACATGATGGACGCATTGGTGCGGATTCCAAGCTTATGCGCCGTGCGCATAACGTCCAGCCACTCCGCCGTGGTAGCTTTCTTCGGACAGATAATCTCCCGCACCCGGTCGGAGAGGATTTCCGCACCGCCGCCGGGCAGGCTGTCCAGCCCTGCTTCTTTAAGCTCGGTCAGCACTTCCAAAATGCTCTTGCCACTAATTTTGGCAAAGTTCACAATTTCCACGGGCGTAAAGGCTTTGACATCCGCTTCCGGCAATGCCGCCCGCACCTGCCTGACGATATTCTTGTAATAAGCAAAATCCTTGTCGGGGTGCAGGGCGCTGACGATATGGATTTCCGAGAGATTTTTGAGTTCCTTGGCGCTGTCCAAAATCTTGGCTACATCATCCGTTTCCAGCACAAAGCCCCGCTTATCCCCGTCCTTTACTTGAAAGGCACACAGGGGGCAGTTTGCGCTGCAGATATTGGTCAGGTTGATATGGCGGTTTACGGTATAAAAGACCTTTTTGCCGCTTTTGGCTTCCTTCATGCGGCGGGCGCATTTGGCCAAGAACAGCAAGTCATTATCTTCATATAGCGCGAGCGCATCGGCAAGCGTCAGCCGTTCGCCAGCAGCCGCTTTTATCCGCGCCAGTTTTATCTTCTCCATGCGTCCCCTCCTCACTCAAATTTCCGCAAAATATTGAAGTTGCAGTCACAGGCCGCCGGGATTCTCCCCGCTTCCCGAATAATGCGGATAATCTTGTCCTCAGACAGCGAAGTGGGGCTTTCCGCACCGGCATCGTGGAGAATGGTCTCCTTGTGCACCGTGCCGTCAATATCGTTGGCGCCAAAGCCCAAGGCTACCTGCGCCACAGGTACTGTGAGCATTACCCAATACGCCTTGATATTGGTAAAGTTATCGAGCATCAGGCGGGAAATCGCCATGGTGCGCAAGTCGTCCCAATGCGAAGTCTGCTTGATTTTAAGCCCCAGTTCCGTGTTTTTCGGCAGGAACGGGAAGCAGATAAAGGTCTGGAAGCCGCCGGTTTCATCCTGCAGCTCGCGCAGGCGAATAAGATGGTCGACACGCTCCTCCAGGGTTTCAATATGGCCGTACAACATGCTGGCGTTGGACTTAATCCCCAGCTTATGCGCTGTCCTCGCCACTTCGAGCCATTCATCCGCCGTGGCCTTGTTGGGGCACAGTTCATCCCGCACCCGGTCGGAGAGGATTTCCGCACCACCGCCGGCAATGGCCTGCAGGCCGCCTTCATCGCGCAGGCGAATCAGCACCTCTTCCACCGACAGGCCGGAGATTTGCGCAAAATGGGTAATCTCCACGCCGGTAAAGCCCTTCATATAAAGCTGGGGATAGGTTTCATGGATGGCCTTGACAATCCCCAGATAATGGTCAAAACTCCAGGTCGGATGCAGGCCGCTGACCACATGCAGCCCGGCAAGATTCGGGTCTTTCATGGCATCGGCCACAAGATTCAATGCCTGTTCCTTGGTCATCTCATAGGCGCCTTTTTCATCACAGTCCCGGCCAAAGGCACAGAACTTGCAATGGGATGTACAGATATTGGTCAAGTTCACGTGGCAGTTCACGTTATAATAAACGATATCCCCGCACTTGCGTTTTCGCACCTTGTCGGCCATAGCGCCCAGCCAGGCGATATCGTGACAGTGAAACAGCCGTATGCCATCCTCACGGGTAAGCCTTTCCCCGCGCTCAATCTTTTCTTCTATATCCTTATACTCTTCTGCAGCTAACATATCCGTCCTCCACATCATAAACATACTTTATTATTATAACGCCGTTGTTCAGGATTTCGCAATGCGAAATCATTCCTATCAACGTTTCAACGAGACAGAAGACGAACATGTCTTCTGTCTCGTTATAACGCCGTTGTTCCAGTTTTGCCACAGGCAAAACTGGAACAAAAATAAATCATAAAGTTGACCAAGTTAATTTTTTAATGGAAATTTAATGCCCTTCTTCTTGTATTTTAATCTTGCCCCCCTATAATGAGCGATGTAGTAAGGAATTAACAACTCACATAGCTTTTGTAAAGGAGATGTGCAAGATGTTCAGCAAAAAAAATGTAAAAATGACGGCTGTTGCCCTCGCCGGCGTCATGAGCCTGGGGATTGGCTCCCTCGCCGCCACGGCAGCAGAAGCCAGCCCATTCCATCACGGGCACAACTATGAAGTTCAGGAACTCGCCAACAAGCACCACCGCTCTCATCCGAAGAAATATTCCGAAGGTGACCGTAACACCGCTGCTATTGTTGGCGCCGTAGTCGGTGCAATCATTGCCAAGAACACCTGATTTTAATTTGCGGTAATTCTTCCCCATGAAGGATTATACATACATTCGATTCCTAAATTCTCTAATTCTCTGCTAAAAAGGACATGCCCCCACAGCATGTCCTTTTTAGTATGCTTATTTATCATTGTTCACATGGATATCTTTTATGCCATAGAAAATGCACAGGCCATGCTTGGTTACGCCATTGTCAAAATCCGCAAAGAAGACATGGCGCAAGGCGCGATTCTGCATCGCAATCGGCTCCATATAGGCAATCGGCTCGCCCTTTTGCGCCGCCTCCTGCACGATGGCAAGGCGGGCATCGTTTTCCTGGCGCATGGTATAGGTAACCAGGATAGCTGCCGACATGGTAAACACCGCCAGCCCCAAAGCCCCTGCGGTCAAAACCTTTTGTCCATGTTTAGCGAAATAGCCGCGAATTAAAGGCTCCCGCAAAATGGCAATCGCCGCAATGATAATCATGGCCACCGAACTAAAGGTTGCCCGGGCCGGAAAGGTCGGTGCAGCAATCATCACGAAATTGTTCAGCAAAGCCAAGGCCAGCATACAGCCCGCATAACGCACAGCAGGAAATGCCTGCCAAACTTCCCGCGCCTTGACCTTTTCAGCCAGCAGCTTGATAACCGGCGTGGTCAGCCCCAGCTGCTTTTTGACCAAGGCGTAGACAAAGAAGATGGTCAGCCAGTAAATAGCCATCTCATCAAAACCCTTGAACAAATTGTCGAAATGGTCAATGGTCTTCTGCTTGGTCAACCCCAACGGCACCATCACGGCCGCATAGAGGATATCCCTTACCGTCCAAGCCACGAAACTGCCGTTGAAGTAAGAAACGACAAGCAGCAGGATAAGCCCTAAAATCAGCCATTGCCGCCAGCCAAAACGCATCTGCCCGCGCTCAATCCGTTCGCCCCTGCGACTTGCCAGTTCCAGCTTAAAAATGCGCCATGCGCAAAGCAAGAGCAAGACCATCGGCAGGATGTAGAGCAGCATTTCACCATTGCCCGCAAACTGATTGCCAATATGGGCAAAAATGCCTTTCCCCGCGCCTTGGTCATCATAGCGGACAAAATTGCCCGGCGCGCCCACAAGGCCGATAAGCCCCAGCAAGGCACCCAAGGCTCCAGCAGGCATCCAGCCTGCCATTCCCCCCTGCCGGCGCAGATACCAGCTGATACCAGCCGTCAGCGCCACCACGGTCACGGCCAGGTTTTCCACCGACCAGCCCGCGATAATGCCCAGCAGGAACATGGGCAGGATTGCCCATTTGCCCAACACCGACGTACCTTTGGCCAGCGTAATATTGTAGGGCAGGAGAAAGAGCGCAGCCGGTACGGCCGACCAGAGGTAAACCGTAGAGCCGCTTTTCCAGACAGCGACTTCACCAAAGTGCGGGAAGGACAGCCAGGCCAAAAGGCCCGTAACCGCCAGCATCAACGGCTCCTGCCGCCATTCCACCGAGCGGCGGGCATGAAAGTACATCAGCACCACCAAGGCCGTAAACATCAAGGCATTGGCAATATCAAAAGCAAACTTTCCCAGCCAAAGGAAGAAATTCAAACATAAAACCGTAAACATGCGCCCACCATGGAGCATATAATGACGATAGGCAGAATAGATTACATCCTGCACACTGCTCAGGTGCTCTGCCGTCATCCATACCACCGAATAATCGTAATCATCACGATGCAACGGCATCAAATAGTTCAATACCAGCATCAGCAGAAAGATTCCGGCAAGCACCAGTAAATTCCTGCCCAAATGATTTTGACCCTGCGACAAATCCTCACTCTCCCCTGTCATCAATTGCGTTCATGAGGCAGCCATTCCGCCCGGCTACCATAAATCATCTTTTTCCCGTTGTGTTCATCTATCAGGTAGACCGGCCTGCCCTTGCTCTCCGTAAACACGCGACCCAGATACTCACCGATAATCCCCAGGGACAGCAGCTGCACGCCGCCCAAAAAGAGGATGACCGTCATCATCGTAGGATATCCCGCTACAGGGTCGCCATAACAAAGGGCATTAAACAGCACCCAGCACATAAAAATCATCGCCAGCCCCGATACGCCCAACCCCAAAATTGTGGTCAAACGCAAAGGCGCTGTGGTAAAGGAGGTAATGCCCTCCACCGCTAGATTATACAAGGCGAGATAACTCCAAGTTGTTGTGCCCGCAGCACGTTGCCGCACATGAAAGGGAATTTCTTTCTTGCGATAGCCCACCCAGGTAAACATGCCCTTGGTAAACCGCTGATTCTCCCGCATCAGGCGCAACGCCGCCACGCATCGCTTATCGAGCAAACGGAAATCACCGACATCACGCTGCACGCGGAACCGGGAAACCGCCTGCAAGCAGCGATAAAACAAATTCGCCATATTGCGCTTAAACCAGGTTTCATCCGCCCTGTCCGTACGCTTGGCGCAGACATCATCATACCCCTTGTGCCACCAGTCAATCATCTCCGGAATCAGCTCTGGCGGATGCTGCAAATCCGCATCCATGATAATCACCGCGTCACCATCAGCATAGTCAAGCCCGGCCATCATGGCCGCCTCCTTGCCAAAGTTGCGCGACAAGCTCAGGTAATTCACCGCCGCCTCACGCGCTGATAACGCCTGCAACAACGAAAGCGTATTATCCCGGCTGCCATCATTAACAAACAAATATGTAAATTCACATCCCGGAATCCCATTCAGAATCCGAGACACTTCCGTATAAAATTTCTCTATTACTTCCTGCTCGTTATAACAGGGAACGATTATTGTAATCTTATCCATTACGCCCTCCCTTCAGCAGCCCCCATTGTAACACTTTTCCCCCGCCTTGTCGATACCTCCGCTTTTCTCCATTTCCTATTATTGTATGTTATTTGTCCCTATGATATAATTACAATAGAGGTGATTTTCATGTCTACTACTACTGTACAAGTTAGAATGGATGCTGCCCTCAAGCAGCAAGTCGAAATAAAACTAAAATCCATGGGGCTCAATATGTCTACTATGGTAAACATTTTGGCGCATCAAATTGTCCGGCAAAACCGCATTCCTTTTGACATTATTGCCGCTGACGATACAGAAACGAATTTAGACAATCTTCCCCAATCAATCAATGCGGATAAAATGACGGACGAAGAACTGCAACAACACCTGCTTATCGGCTATCAGGAAGCGATTGACGGCAAAGCCCGCCCCGCTGCCGAGGTCTTTGCTGAAATGAGGGCAAAGTACAAACTATGAAAAAGTATCCGGTAAACATCACGCCTCACGCATCGAATATGCTTGCTCAAATCTATGAATATATTGCCTTTGAACTTTTAGAACCCGACTACGCCGCCAAACAATTCACCCGTCTGCAAGAAAAAATACAATCCCTTGATACCATGCCCAAACGATGCAAAATTTATAGCAAAACACTCTATCCTAAATACGAACTCCGGCGTTTGCTAGTTGACAATTACTCCATATTCTACTACATCGATAAAGATATCGTCACTGTAACCGATATTCTGTATAGTCACGCCGATATTGCAAAAAGATTAAAAAACATATAAATCTGCACTAAGCCCGAGGGCCGGTGATGGCTTTCCGCAGCGTTTGACAAGCCTGTCTAAGCGAAGCAATTCATCACACAGTAAGCCCGGGGGCCGGTGATGACTTTCCGTAGCGTTTGACAAGCCTGTCTAAGCAAAGGAAAGCCATTACCGGCCCTCGGGCGCCTTTATAGCACGATGTTAGCTTAGCGTTACAGGTACTCCTCAAACCTCTCCATATCCAGCACCCGTACCTTCTTCCCCTCGACCGCCAGAATCCCTTCCCGCTGCAAAGCCGAAAGTTCTCTGGACAATGACGGCCTGGTCACCGCCAGATAGGACGCCATAAACTCCCGGCTGCCAGCCAGTTCCAATTCCCGCTTGCCCTGCAATTCAATGAACAGGAAGCGGATAATCTTCTCCCGCAGGGAACCGCTGGCCAGCACCTTGATTTTATTGTGCATAAAGTAGGCCTTGCGGGCAAAGATGCGCATAAGGTTTCTTTGGATTTTTAACGCGCTGCGGCTCATCTCGCCCCCAGCATCAAAGGAGAACAGGCCACTGGATATTTCCAGCAGCTTCACAGGCGTCACCGCCTCCACATACATATCGTAGGGCTGTTTTAAGACCTCGTAAACCTCACCGAACATATCTCCCGGCTCATTGATTTCCGACAGGAAAATACGCCGCCCGGAAAACGTATCCTTCAGGATATGCACTTCGCCTGCCAATAGAATATAGAGCGATTTGGGCATATCCCCCTCATGAAAGATGATTTCCCCCTTGGGATATTCCCGTTGCCGCACCTGTGCCGAAGCCAAAAGCTCCTGCACCTCCGTATCACTCATCCCCTGTGCCAATGAGCATTGTTTCAGCAGGGAGAGCAACGACTCATTCGCTGTAGCTGCCATAGCTCATTCCTGCACGAGAATCTTTTCGATTTCCACAATGTACATCGTATGGTAATCATCCTGGTACCAGCGTTCATCAGCAGCTTTATCCACAAAGCACTCCTGCTTGAGTTCCTGTGCGTAGAGCTTGCGGCAGAGCATGGTCACGCGGGCTTCCTCAAAATAAGTACGGCCATTGTCGTGCTTTGCCGTCAGGCCGCTCTTGGCGATTTTGTCTTCATCACGGCCAGACACCGTGCCAAAGTAATTCATCATCTTGCGGCGGTCTTCACCGAATACGGACAGCGTAAGCCCCTCGGACTTATCCACAAATTCCTTGGTATAGCGGGACGGGCGAATGAAGATATAGGCCACCGGCTTGCCCCACATAATGCCCATGCCGCCCCAGGACGCCGTCATGGCATTGCTCTTGCCTTCGGCCTCACCGGCAATCAACAGCCAGTCCTTGCCAATTACCTTGAATACGCTTTCGTTAAAATCATCGGGGCGAATTTCCCTTACTGCCATTTGAAACATCCTCTCTTTTCCACGATTATCCACAATGGGCATGTATATTTCTACACAAAATCCACAAAACATTGTAGTTATCCACAGTTTCATGGTGGATATCCCCAATATTTTGTGGATAACTTGCTTTTATCTGTTCGTCATGTTTATTTTTGGTCTTTCAGGGCATCGTCGAGCGTATGCCAGGCCAAAACGGCACATTTTACCCGCGCGGGCATATGCGCCACGTTTTTGAGCGCCAGGGCTTCGTCGAGTTCTTCAAGTTCGTCCTCGTCCACCAGTTCGCCCTTAATCATGGAGATAAACTTATTCGCAAGGCGACGGGCGTCCTCAACGCTCTTGCCACGAATAAGCTCGGCCATGATATCGGTACTGGCCTGCGAAATGGCACAGCCCACGCCGGTAAAGGCTGCTTCTTTTACAACGCCGCCTTCCACCTGCAGTTCAATGGTGATTTCGTCACCACAGCTGGGGTTTTTGCCCTTCATCTGGCAGGTGGCACAGGAAAGTTTATGCTTATGGTCGGGGTTGCGGCTATGTTCTCCTAAAACTTCCGTATACACATCATCAAGCGCCATAACCAAGTACACCTCTTACTTTCTTTAACGATTCAATCCAGCGGTCGATATCTTCCCGCGTGTTATACAGGTAGAAGCTGGCCCGGCAGGTCGCATTCTGCCCGAGATAACGGTGCAAAGGCTGAGCGCAGTGATGGCCTGCCCGCACGGCTACGCCATCATTGTCGAGGATGGACGCCACATCATGGGGGTGCACATCCTGAACATTGAAAGCGATAATGCCCGTCTTGTTGTCCTGCGTACTGTCACAGCCGTACAGCTCAATAAACGGCAGTTCCCTGAGTTTGGGCAGAGCATAATTCAACAAATCCGCCTCAATGGCTTCAATGCGGTCAAAGCCGATTTTTTCGAGATAGTCGATAGCCGCGACAAGACCTGCCGCACCACCGACGTTCTGCGTGCCGGCTTCAAATTTGGCCGGCACTTCGGCCCAGGTGGAATCCTGTTCTTCCACATACTCAATCATATCGCCGCCGCGCAGGAAGGGTTCCATCGCATCGAGCAGCGCATATTTGCCATAAAGCACACCAATGCCCATGGGCGAAAGCATT
>CADAAS010000030.1 GCA_902785885.1 Pseudoselenomonas ruminantium | reverse complement strand
GTTGACCCGCTGCGCGATATCGACATCATTCAGACGGAATTGTGCCTTGCTGACCTCGAAGTTGTGGAAAAGCGCATCATGCGTCTGGCCAAGATTGCCAAATCCGGCAACAAGGAAGCCAAGGTGGAAGATGAAATCCTGCGCCGCATCAAGGAAAGCCTCGATAATGGCAAACCGGCCCGTCAGGTGGAACTCACTGCAGACGAGCTCGAAATGATTAAGGATATCAACCTGCTGACCCTGAAGCCGACCCTCTATGTCACCAATGTGGCTGAGGATGAAGTGGCTACGGCTTATGAGGAAAACGCCTACGTGCAGAAGGTCAAGGAATTTGCCAAGGCTGAAAATGCTGAGGTCGTGGCTATCTCTGCCCGCGTAGAGGCGGAAATCGCTGAACTCGATGCCGAAGAAGCCAAGGCATTCTTAGAGGATTTGGGCGAAACGGAAAGCGGCCTTGACCGCCTGATTAAAGCGGCCTTTGACCTCTTGGGGCTGCAGACATTCCTGACCGCTGGCCCGGATGAATGCCGTGCCTGGACGATTACCAAGGGCACTACGGCACCGAAGGCTGCCGGCAAGATTCACACGGACTTTGAACGTGGCTTTATCCGCGCCGAAATCGTCAACTACGATGACCTCGTAGCCAACGGCAGTGTAGCTGCTGCCCGCGAAAAAGGCCAGGTTCGCGTGGAAGGCAAGGATTACGTCATGCAGGATGGCGATGTCGTAAACTTCCGCTTCAACGTATAATGGTAAAAGAAAAACTCCCTTAAATGGGAGTTTTTTTGTAAAGAGATGGGCGCCTGTCGCGAAATACATTGATTGTTTCCCGGATTTTGGTCTGAATGGCCAGCTGGATATTACCTTGCAGGATGGTTTCTTCTGCGCCTGCTTCGGCGAGAATTTCTCCCCAGGGGTCAATGATGGCGGAATGCCCTGCCAGTTTTTGGTCGCCACCATCCGTTCCGGCAGCATTGCAGGTCACGACAAATAACTGATTTTCAATAGCGCGTGCCCGGGTAAGTGTATGCCAATGTGTCAGCCGTTTCAGCGGCCAGGCAGCAGGAATAAAGAGCAGGGAAATCCCCTCAAGCGCCAGTTGCCGGGCAGCTTCCGGGAAACGCACGTCGTAGCAGACAAGGATGCCGCATTTTACTCCGTCAAGCGTGAAGGTTATGAGCTTATCGCCTGCCGTAAAATCCTCGTCCTCACCGCTCGGCGAAAACAGGTGTGTTTTCTGATAGGTAGTGATAAGCTGTCCTTGGCGGTCAAAAATATAACTGGTGTTGAATACCTTATCGCCAAGGAGACTGGGGATAGTCCCGCCAACCACATTGACCCGATATTCTTGGGCAAGGGCAGAGAGAAGTGCACAGGCTTGCTGGCCGTTGTCATCGGCATAGGACCGGATGGGCTGGGGATAAAACCCCGTCAGCCATAGTTCGGGCAGCAGCAGTACATCCGGCTGTTGTTCCATGGCCTGGGCGGCTAAGCGGTGGAGCTTGGCGATATTTTTTTCCGGCTGGCCGAAAGCTACCTGCATTTGTAAAACGGCAACTTCCATAAAAACACCTCACAGTAGAAAGGATTACATCATGGAAAAGGTAAACTATGAGCTGGGCGATATTGTCCGCTTAAAAAAGAAACACCCCTGCGGCAGTTTTAACTGGGAAATCCTGCGTGTGGGCATGGACTTCCGTCTAAAGTGCCAGGGGTGTGGACATCTCATTCTGATTCCCCGCACAAAATTTGAAAAGATGGTCAAGGGAAAAGTAGAAGAGGTTTAGCCGAAGAACTGATAATAGAGATTGATTAAGAACAAAGCCACGGCAAGGCCGATAGAACCCATACTGGCGGCGTTGACATAGGCTTTTACCTTATCGGAAAAGCCTGCATGACGATAGAGATAAGTCAGCGTCAGGGAAAGCGTCAGCAAAAAGTACATGGCCCGGTTGGTATTGTCGAAATGCTCCCAGCCGATGAAGGTCAGCACAAAGGTCAGACCAATCATAATCAGCAGGAAATAATCCTTGCCGACTTTGGGCTGCGGTTCCTGCTTTACCGCTTTGGGATGCAGCTTGTTCTGCAATTTCTTGTATTGTTTGGACATATTTATAGCTCCTATCTAATGGAATAATATAAAACCTGCTCTTAGTATACCATAGAGCAGGTTTTTTGGCTATTGTGGCGAAGTAAGAAAACAGAGTGACGCAATTCAATAGTCAGAAATGGGGAGGAAAGACAGCTATGCAGAAAAAAGTCCTGCTGATTCATAAGGGAAAGTCCTTTATGCTCAATACCATTGTAAAAAATCTGGTGGATGATGGCTATGAAGTGGTGGAAGCGGCACCGGAAATGGAAGAAATTGCCGCCCATAAAGGGGAAACGGAACTCATACTCATGTATTTGGGGGATTATGTGGACGATGCTGCCGGTACATTGGTGTATCTGAAGGATATCTGTACGGAGGAAGATAAGCTCTTGGTGCTCGTGGGCACAGCTACGGAAATCGAAACCGTGCATAAATCCATTCCCGCGGCCTTGGTGGCCGCTACGGTGGAACGGCCCTTTGATATGAAGAAGCTGGTGGAACAGCTGGATTGGCTGCTCTCGGCCAATGACGATTTGGCGCGGCGAAAAAATATCCTGTTGGTGGATGATGACAGCACCTTCCTCAAGATGGTCAAGGACTGGCTCTCGGCAAAATACCGCGTGACCATTGTGACTTCCGGGGCGCAGGCGCTCATGTACATCGCCGATAATACGCCGGACTTAATCCTGCTCGATTATGAAATGCCGGTGACCTCCGGACCGCAGGTATTGGAGATGATTCGGAGTGAATCCAAGGTGGATTCCATTCCGGTGATTTTCCTCACGGGCAAGGGGGACAGGGAAAGCGTGTTGAAAGTGCTCGCCTTGAAGCCGGACGGCTACCTCCTAAAATCCATGGAACGACCCAAGCTGATTGCCGCTATTGATGATTTCTTTGAAAAGCAGAAATACCAAAAACTCCACGACAACAATATTCAGTAAACGGATAATGTTTTAGAGGAGGAAAACAGCAATGCTTCAGAAGAACTATTCAATAACCCTGCCAGCTGACCGGCAGGAGGAATTCCTGAAGGAAATACAACCGCTCCTGTTGGAGATGGAGGAACAGGCGCAAACGTATCAGGCAAGCTGTTTATATCTGCATTTGGTGTTCAGTGGCGTAATGCCGGCGATGGTGCAAAGTATTCAGCAGCTGTTGCGGGAAAAATTGCCGCAGGCGGTTATAACGGGCATGACGGAAACGCTCTTTGTGCAAAAATTAGATCAGGTGAAGCTGCAAATTAATGCTAATTTTTGGCAGTCCGGCAGGGTGGAAGTTTTGGAATACGAAGGGAAGCTAACGAATTATGAGACTGAGGGACATATCTGGGGCAGAAAACTGCGTGCTATTCCTCATCTGAAAGCCGTGGGGATATACTGTGCCGGCATGGGAACATCGTTCACGCATTTTTTGCAGGGGATGGCTGAAGAAATACCGCATACGGTTGTCTATGGCACGGTGGTCAGTATATTGGAAGATGTTACTTCGGCACCGTTGGAATGCAAGAATTTGTTTAAGCTTTTGATGGACAAGGCGAAGTATGGTACTTCAGTTGTCGGTCGTAAGGTTTATGAAAATGGCATTCTCATGGCGGCATTCTGCGGTGAAGATTTGCATGTCTTATCCGATTATGTGCTGGGCTGGAATCCGATAGGCAAGGAACTGGAAGTCACGGAAATGGTGGGGGACACCTGCGTGGCTAAATTAAACGGCATGCCCGCCACGAATATTTATGAACATTATCTGCAGGTGAAACCCGACGAAAATTTTGTCTATAATATTTCCGAATTTCCGCTGGCTGTGGAGCGCAACGGCTGTCTGATTGCCCGCGTACCGCCAGTCTATGATGAGATGGGGCGGATTTATTTCAGCGGCGATGTGCATTTGGGCGAGAAGATGCGGCTGACCTATGCCGTGCCCGCCAATCTGTTGCAGGAAACGGATAGGGCAAGTGAAAAACTTTGTTCCTTTGTGCCGGAAAGCGTTATTCTGACCTTATGTGGCAATCGGACGTTTTTCCTCAAGGATTTGGCTGGCAAGGAGATTGAGTTTTATCGGCGCTTTGCCCCCCATTTGATTACCAATTATGGGACCTCAGAGATTTACTGTTATGAAGGGCAGGGCGGTATTTTGAATAGTGCTCTGGTCAGCGTGGGCTTTCGTGAAGGAGATATAAAAGAACTGCCCGAGTGCTATGCGGAAATGACCGCTGAAGAAAAGCCGGTGGTCATTCCGCTGGCAACACGGATGGCGGCTTTTTTGGATGCGGTGACGCATGAACTGGCGGAATCCAACAGGGAACTTTTGGAAATGGCCCATGCCGCCAAGGCGGCGAGCATTGCCAAGAGCCAGTTCCTCTCGGGCATGAGCCATGAAATCCGCACGCCCATCAATGCGGTGTTGGGCATGGATGAAATGATTCTGCGGGAAACCAAGGAAGAGTCTACGCGGGAATATGCCCAGAACATCCGTGCCGCCGGCACGACCCTTTTGGGGCTGGTCAATGACATTTTGGATTTTTCCAAGATTGAAGCGGGCAAGATGGAGATTATCCCCGTGGAGTATAGCGTAAGTTCCATCCTGAATGACTTGGTCAATATGATTCGCCAGCGGGCTGAGAAGAAAGGCCTTAAATTCCATGTGGAAGTTCCTGAGGATATGCCCAGTATATTAAAGGGCGATGAAATCCGCTTGCGCCAGGTGGCGGTGAATATCCTGACCAATGCAGTCAAGTATACGGAAGAAGGCAGCGTAACCCTGCGCCTCACCTATAAAAAGATTGGCGAAAATCGCATTGCCCTGACCACCAGCGTCAAGGATACGGGGATTGGCATAAAAGAGGAAGATATCGAAAAGCTCTATCATGCCTTTGAACGCATTGAGGAGGAACGAAACCGCACGATTGAGGGCACAGGCCTGGGCATGAACATCACCAAAAAACTGCTCGAAATGATGGGCAGTCATTTGGAGGTGGCAAGCGTCTATGGCGAGGGCTCGGAGTTTTCCTATACCGTGGAACAGGAAGTGCTGAACTGGTTGCCCATGGGCAATTATGAGGAAGCCTACAGCCGCATGATGGCGGCGCAGGCCGCTTATAAGGAAAGCTTTGTGGCGCCGGAGGCCAAAATCCTCGTGGTGGACGATACCGCCATGAATCTTACCGTGGTGCGCGGGCTGTTAAAACAGACGCAGGTGCAGGTGGAAACGGTGCTCAGCGGCTATGAATGTCTGGCCAGGGCGGAAAAGGAGCATTTTGATTTGATCTTCCTCGACCATCGCATGCCGGGGCTGGATGGCATTGAAACCTTGCATCGCCTGCAGAAGCTTAATCAACAGGAAAATGCCCTGAACGCGCATACGCCGGTGGTGGCGCTTACGGCTAATGCCGTCAGCGGGGCGCGGGAGGAATACATTGCGGCAGGTTTTGACGATTACTTGACCAAGCCCATTGACAGCCATAAGCTGGAGGATTTGCTGCGCAGTATGCTGCCCCAGGAGAAAGTGCGGGCGGCAGGTGTGTTAGCCGTACCCACAGAGGAAAAACTGCCCGACTGGCTGGAATATGTCAGCGGGCTGGAACCGCATAAGGGCGTGGAGCATTGCGGCTCGGTGGCGGCCTATCTCGATGCCCTGCGCGTCTTTGCCGAATCCATTGAAAGCAATGCCACTGAGATACAGCGTTACTTTGAAACGGAGGACTGCCGGAACTACACGACCAAAGTCCATGCGCTGAAAAGTACGGCCAGGGTTATCGGGGCCATGGAACTGTCCGAAAAAGCCCGCCGGCTGGAGGATGCCGGCAACAACGGCTATGCGGAGGAAATCAAGGCCAATACGATGCCGCTTTTGGAACTATACCGCAGCTTTGCTGCCAGCTTGTCGCCGATTATTCCAAAGGCGGATACGGAGGAAAAATCCCCTATCAGCCCGGAGGAACTGGCCGAAGCCTGGGAAGCGATGGGCGAAATTGCCGCAAGCTTTGACTATGACAGCCTGATGTATATGCTAGGCGAATTATCCGGCTATCAGCTATCCGCTGCGGATGCGGAAAAGCTGGCAAAAATCAAAAAGGCCGCGGCAGTTCCTGACTGGGCAGCCTTACAAAAGATTCTTAGCTAATTGGACTGGGGATAAATTGTACACATTGTAATATTTAGATAATTATGCTAAAATAAGCGAGGCAGTATATACTGCCTCGTATTTTTTATAGGGAGTGAATATTATGAGTAATTGGTTTACCAAGCTGCAAAGCATTGGCAAGGCCTTGATGCTGCCCATCGCCGTTTTGCCGGCAGCAGCACTGCTCTTGCGTCTCGGTGCGCCGGATGTGTTGAACATCCCGTTTATCACCAAGGCCGGTGGAGCGGTCTTTGATAATCTGGCACTGATTTTTTCCATTGGTATCGGCGTAGGGTTGGCCAAGGATAATAATGGTGCGGCAGGCCTTGCAGGTGCTATCGGCTATCTGATCTTGACGTCGGCACTCAAGACGATTGATGAAACCCTCAATATGAGCGTGCTGGCCGGTATCGTCAGCGGTATTGAAGCCGGTATCCTCTACAACCGCTATCATACGGTGAAACTGCCGGAATATCTGGGCTTTTTCGGTGGACGCCGTTTCGTGCTGATTATCACGGCGGCTGTGTCCATCGTCTTGGCGGCTGTTTTTGGCGTAATCTGGGGTCCCTGTCAGGCGGTTATCCATGCCGTAGGCGAATGGATTATCGGCGCCGGCGCTTTGGGAACCTTTGTCTATGGTGTGCTCAACCGCCTGCTGATTCCGGTGGGGCTGCACCATATCCTCAACAGCTTTATCTGGTTCGTGTTCGGTGAGTATACCAATCCCGTAACCGGGGCAGTGGCTACCGGTGACCTCAACCGCTTCTTTGCCGGCGACCCCACGGCGGGCATGTTCATGGCGGGCTTCTTCCCCATGATGATGTTCGGTATGCCGGCTGTGGCCCTGGCCATGTACCATGCGGCTAAGCCGGAGAACCGCGCCAAAATCGGTGGCATGCTGGCGTCGGTTGCCTTCACGGCTTTCCTCACGGGCATTACGGAACCCATTGAGTTTATGTTCATGTTCCTGGCTCCGGCACTCTATGCTGTGCATGCCGTGCTCACCGGCCTTTCGCTGGCGGTAACGTATTCGCTTGGCGTGCTGGATGGCTTTGGCTTCTCTGCCGGCTTTATCGACTATGTGATTGACTGGGGGCTGGCCACCAAGCCGGAACTGATTATCGTCATCGGTATTGGCGTGTTTATCCTGTACTATGGCATTTTCAGCTGGGCTATCCGCCAGTTCGATATCCCGACCATTGGCCGCTATGATGAGGATATGCCGGTAAGCACCGGAGAAGTCACCATGAGTGAACTTTCCCAGCAAGTACTTGCGGCTCTGGGCGGCAAGGAAAATCTGGAGGAAATCTCCAACTGTGCTACGCGTCTGCGCTGCACGGTAAAGGATGTCAACAAGATGGATTTGGAGCGCGTCAAAAAAATTAACGGCGTGCGCGGTGCCTTTGCTACGGGCAATGCGGTGCAGGTTGTAATCGGCACCAATGCTGAGCATGTGGCTAACGAGATTATCGCGCAATCCTAAATGCAAAATAAAAAAGCCTTCCCGAACAGGGAAGGTTTTTGTTATACCGTAGCAATATCCATACGGCCGAGAGCGGCCAGAATTTTTTCGTAGCTTTCGCGGCAAATGGGGCGTTTGCCTTGTTCAAATTCAATAATCAGGGAAGGACGCATACCGCACATGAGGGCCAGGCGGCTGCAGGACAGGCCCTGGTCCAAGCGGGCACTGCGCACGAGGGAAATTGACTTAAATGATTTAACCATACACACACTCCTGGATAAAAATAAAATAACCGGATAATCGTAAGATTATCCGGTTACGAGGTACTGCTTATTCAGCAGCGGCAACAACTTCCTTGCCGTCATAGTAGCCACATTCGGGGCATACATGATGAGGCATTTTCGGTTCGTGGCACTGGGGGCAGGAAACAAAGCCCGGTGCTTCTAACTTCCAATTAGCACGGCGCTGGTCGCGGCGTGCCTTGGACATTTTTCTCTTTGGTACTGCCATTTGGTTTCACCTCCGGAACAATCCGACTTACTGTTTAGTGAAATCCATACGTAGCTAGGGTTGATGCTGAATGGATTCATTTCACAATTGATATGTGCATTGACATATGATAGTATTTTACCCTTTTTGGGATAGGATTGCAAGCTTTTTTTCATTTGCCTCGTTGAAATGTTAAGAGGAAGGTTTGCCTGTGGCAAAACTGGAACAACGGCGCTATAATGAAGAAAATTGATACGAGGGAGGATTGTTGTGGGAGCAAGATTAAAAGGCAATGTGATGCTGCTCGCAACGGCGATGATTTGGGGCGGCGGCTTTGTGGCGCAGAGTGCGGGCATGGATTATATCGGCCCGTTTACCTTTTGTGCGGCCCGTTATGTGCTGGCCATGCTCGCGCTGATTCCGGTGATTTTCCTGTTCAGCGTGCAGGCGCGGAAAAATCCGCAGGCTGGCTTGTGGGAAAGATTTGCGCCTGACCGGCCAACGCTTTGGGGCGGCTTGTACTGCGGGCTGACCTTGGGCGTGGCCGATGCTCTGCAGCAGGTGGGTATCTGTTATACCACGGCAGGGAAGGCGGGGTTTATCACGGCGCTCTATATCATTATGGTGCCGCTGATGGGGCGCGTGGTGGGGCAGCGTATTCCCAAAGTTCTGGCCTTTTGTGTGCTGCTGGCCATTGTGGGCTTTTATTTCCTCTGCGTCAATGAGGAGCTTAGCGTAGGCTATGGAGATTTTCTGACTTTGTGCTGCGCGGTGTTTTTCTCACTGCATATATGGGTTATCGATTATTTCATGAAGCGCAAGGCTGATGGTATTAAGTTGTCCTGGGTGCAGTTTGCGGTTGCCTTTGTGTTTGCCAGTGGGCTGGTGGGCGGTTTTGAAGCGCCTAGCTTGGAAAGTCTTTGGGCGGCCCGCTATCCGTTGCTCTTTGCGGGCGTGATTTCCAGCGGCATTGCCTACACCCTGCAGATTTTGGGGCAGAAGTACACAGACCCCACCATTGCCACACTCTTGATGAGTTTGGAGTCGGTGTTTGCAGTAATCGCTGGCTGGGCGGTGCTTGGAGAAGTGATGAATGGGCGCGAGATTTTGGGGTGCGGGCTAGTGTTTATTGCCGTTCTGCTGGCGCAGCTGCCGTTGCCGGTGTTGAAAAGGTAGATCGCACTAAATGATCGGAACGGCACTGGAGAGGGGCTTGATTTGCAGATTGCGCTAAATGTCTGGCATGGAAGGTCGTGGTGTCTAGCAGCTTGCGCCGGTTACCACGGCGCGAGTTTTTCTTTGCTTCTAGTGGTGTTTGGTTTGCCAGCCAGCGGAGCAGTCGCTCCATCTGCAAATCAAGCCCCTCTCCATAGCCAAGTGCGAAATATTAGGTCAGCAGAGCAAGCGTTCCGTCCCCAAAGCAAGCACCTCGGCCCCAGAAATTTTGCAGGAAATTTGCTTTGTGGAGCGAAGTCTTTCTATGTCTGGAGTTATCTGTGGAAAGGAAGATGAATATGGGCATTAAGAATATCGGCTTTATTGGTACGGGCATAATGGGCGCGGCTATGGCGGGGCATTTGCTGGAGGCGGGATTTAACGTGAGCGTTTATAACCGCACTAAGGCCAAGGCGGAAGGGCTGCTCGCCAAAGGGGCGCAGTGGCGTGAGAGTCCTGGAGCCTGTGCCAAGGGGCAGGATGTGGTCATTACGATTGTGGGCTACCCGAAGGATGTGGAGGAAGTTTATCTCGGCGAAGATGGGATTTTGGCTAATGCCAAGGCCGGTGCCTATGTGGTGGATATGACGACTTCATCCCCGATACTGGCGGAGAAAATCTTTGCCTGTGCGCAGGAAAAGGGGATTCATGCGGTAGATGCCCCCGTGACTGGTGGGGATACCGGGGCGAAGAATGCCACGCTGTCCATTTTGGTGGGGGGTGAAGAAAGTTCCTTTGCGGCCTTAAAGCCGGTCTTTTCCGTTATGGGAACAAATCTTGTTTACATGGGGGCTGCCGGCGCCGGGCAGAAGGCCAAGGCCTGCAATCAGATTGCCATTGCCGGCGCGTTGGCCGGGGCATGTGAGGCCTATGCCTATGCCCAGGCTTCGGGCATTGACTTGGAGAAAACCTATCAGGCGATTTCGGCAGGGGCCGCAGGCAGCTTCCAGATGAGCAATGTCGTGCGCCGGGGCCTGGACGGTGATTTTGAGCCGGGCTTTATGCTGAAGCATTTTGGCAAGGATTTAGCCATTGGCACAGAAACTTCGGCGGCCTATGGCACAGCACTGCCCGTTTTGGCGCAGGTGCTCGGCGAGGTGCGGCAGATGGAACGGCTGGGCGAAGGCAATAAGGGCACGCAGGCTCTGTTGCAGTATTATGGGTTGAAGTAAGCGCTGGACATTGGGGAATGAAAAAGACCGTCAGGCAAGCGGGTGACTTGCTTGACGGTCTTTTATTGTTTTAATCCCGCCGGATAAAATCGGCGATGGATTTTCGAACGGGTCTATCCGGCTGTGCAGCAGACTGGTTCTGTCCGATGGCTTCGGCCAGCCCAGGGATGTGCTTGGCTGGTTCAGCATGGTGCATGGGCGTGGCATCTGCGGCGTTGATGGTGCCAAGCGTGGGCACACCATGCACGGCTGTAGGCGTAGAAGCAGGAGCTGCGGCGCTGGGCGCAGCGGAGGCCATTCCGGTTGTGCTGCCGGGCATAGCCGAAAGTGACGGCGTGATGGGCACATCACGGCTGCTGAGTTTTACTTCCAGGGTATCGCCATTTTTCACGGGGTCGGTGAAGTCTACGGGCAGACCGTTGACCAGAATGGTGAAGTTCACCCGGCTCGTGGCAGCGGGCGGCTGGAAGTTCACGGCCAGCAGGGCATCGCTGACGGTGGTGGTCATGCGCTCGCTGGTATGGTAGGTTACTTCGCAGCCATCATCAATAATGGTTCCGGGGCTGGCCGTACGGCCATTGACCATCAGTTCCACATTGGCGGAGGGAATGGCAAACTCCTTGTTTTCGTAATAAATCAATACGTTGGTATCGGCGTTTTTGATGTTCAGAATGTCGCCGAGCTTTGGGTCTTCATCCGCGATGTATTCTACATGGTCGCCTTCATGAATAGGCATGGAAATGCTGGCAGGTGCATCATTCAAGAGAATTTCCGGCGTGCAGCTGTAGGTGGTTTCCTTGCCGTTGAGGGTGTAGTGAATCCTGCGGCCGGTGGGCGGGTAGCCAGCAGCCAGCAGGGCTTCGCCCAGGCTCTTGAACTCGCGGCTTTCGATGATATCGCCGTCTGCCAGAAGCTGGTCGGCATCGGCTTCTTTGCCGTTAATCGTGACGCGCTGGCGGATGTGTTTTTCCCGGCCGTTGATGTAGATGGTGTATTCCTGGCCGGCCGTTACCAAATCGCCCAGCCGTACTGTCGGCGTGGTGCCGTTTTCGCCGGGGATAACGGTAATTCTGGAACCATCGCGAATCACGGTATCGAGGCTTGCTTCTTCGTCACCCAGCATGATTTTTGCAAAGGTGCCCAAAGTGCCGGGGAAGAATTTTTTCTCGGTGCCGATATTGACCATGAGACCCAAGCCGGGATGCCCGTTATACTTGCGCATATTGATGCCTGCGTTCAAGAGGGCGTCGGCAACGGTGAGTTCCCGGAAGTTAAAGAGGCTGTATTCTTCGTCGTTGACATAGACGGAGAGAAAGTGCAGGGTGTTCAGCGAGGCAATTTTGAGGATGCCCAGCGGCGTTACGGCATCGGGATAGTGCAGTTCTGCAGGGATATCGACAATGCCATCGACCATATCCGGCTTGCGGACGGCGACACGCGCCTCTGGCATGCCTAAAGCTTCTGCTACGAAATGGGCAAGGCCGGGGGTCTGGGAGCCGCCGCCAACCAGCATGACGGCCTGCGGCGTATCGCCGTTGAGCTCGAAAATTTGCTTGGCAATGGCATTGGCCAGGTTTTCGATATTGGGCATAACCGGGTCGAGAATTTCGGCGGCTGACAGATTGTATTCCGTGCCCAGGATATCGGTGAATTTTACATCCTGCCCAGCAGCAGCTTCCCGCTTGATGCGTTCGGCAATGTTAAAGTCGAGCAGGAAGCGCTGGCTGATGGCCTCGGTTACTTCGTCGCCGGCCAACGGCACCATGCCGTAGGCGATGACGGAGCCATTCTTGGTGATGGCCACGTCGGAGGTGCCGGCGCCGATATCGACCAGTACCAGATTGAGATGGCGCATGGTTGGGGGAATCAGCACGTTAATGGCGGCAATCGGCTCCAAGGTCAGGGCGCGCATTTCCAAATTGGTCGCATGGAGGGCACTTTGCATGGAGTCAATGACCTGCCGGGGCAGGAAGGTGGCAATGACGACGGCTTTGGCCTTTTTGCCCCGCTGGCCAATCAGCATCTTTAACTGGATATCGTCCAGCACATAGCGGATGGTGCTGTAGCCCACGCAGTAATAGCGGCTGGGGTCGTCCACCGTATGGCTTTCGGCCAAAGCTGCCTGTGCGGCCTGTACGCCGGCAAAGTCCAGATTGCGCTGCTGTTCGGCGGTGATTAGCCCGTTTACTTCCATTTCTGCCTCGGCGGTCATGGTGTAGAGGGCGCGGCCGGCGGCAGCCACGGCGGCGGTCTTGATGGGCCCGGTCTTTTCAATCAGGGAATTTTTGACTTTTTCCACGATGGCGGCTACCTGCGGCACATCGTGAATCTGGCCGTCCAGCATGGCACGGGTCTTGTGCTCCAGGCGGTCGGTGGCGATAACATGGAGGTTTTCATCATCGCCTTCCTCGGCAACGATGCCGATAACGCTGCGGGTACCGATATCCAGCGCAAAAATCCGTTCATGCTCCTTGACAGCTTTGGGCGGTGGTGTTTTAATGACATTGATGGCCTCCACCACTTCGGGGCGCAGTTCTTCCATAGGTTCGTCAGCCGGTTTGGTTTTCCGCGTGGTGCGGGCGGCTGGCTTTTTGGGAGCAGCGGCTTTTTCCGCTGGTGCTATATCAGTGGTGTTTTTCTTGATTGTTGGCATAAAAAAACTCCTCACTTTGCATAAAATAAAAGGTTATTTGTATTATTTCGCGAAATATACATTATAATCCTGTTTTTACGAGGAAAATCTTATAATTAGGCGTTACAGAAATGAGTGTGATACTATGACAGGAAATCGTGAAGTTATTACAGGCAGTGATTTTAAGCGCATGGTTGCCGGTGCTTACAGCGAATTTTTGCTGGAATATGAGGAGATAAACCGGATGTCCGGTGCCGGGACGATGCCGGGAACCCATGTCTTGCGGACGATAGGGGCAGCGGTTATGGCCCTTAAGGATACCAAGGAAGACAGCATTGGCGGCCTTTCCCGTCGTGTGGCTGCTGGTGCTATCTTTGGCGCCCGCGGCAGCGCAGGCGTGGTTCTGGCACAGATGTTCCGTGGCTTGGGCAAGGGGCTTTTGGGCAAGCATAATGCTACTTCTTCGGAGTTTGGCAAGGCCTTCCAGTATGGTATTCTCTATGCGCAGCGGGTGATTCCGGAAAAGCCGGAGCGCCCGATTATCACGATGGCCAAGGAAGTGGCCAAAGGGGCTTATCATGCGGTGCGTGCCAACAAGCCAATTTCGGAGATTTTGGAAACGGCCATTGCTGCCGGTGAAAAGGCATTGGTAAAAATCGGTGAGGAAGATGCTGGCGCACGGATTATGTTTGCGTTCCTGCAGGGCTGCCTGAAAGGGCTGGATGGCAACTTTGTATCGCCTGCGGTGAGCTTGTCCTTGGGGCTGGAGGCGCAGCAGGCAGGCCTGCCTGACCCGCGCAATGATGTCGTCCGTCCTTATTGCGTACGTTTTTCCGTAAAAAATGTGCAGGTGGATATGGAGGAACTGGAGGCGCATTTGCGGGAGTTTTCCACCTTTGCGCTCGTTGAGCGGGCTGCAACGGGCGTAGATGTGCATTTGCATACCGACCATCCCGGCAAGGTTATCGAGCAGGCTATCGGCTGGGGACCGCTGAAGGGAATTCATGTAACGAATATGAGCGAGCCGCATACGTTGTCGGCACATGATGCCATTATGAAGGTAGCGCTGCTGGCTGTGGCAGAAAACAAGGTTCAGGCCAAGGAACTGCAGGACCAGGGGGTGCAGATCCTGGTTACGGGCAGTGCATTGGAAAGTCCTTCGGTGGCAGAGCTCATCAATGCTGCGCATAGTGATTTGGCTGATGCTTATGTGCTGGTTGCCTGGAATCGTGATTTCTGGCAGGCTTTCCGGCAGGTTAAGCGGCTTTTGGGTGAGCGCATTGAACTGGTGCTCTGCGAGAACAAGCAGCAGCAGGCGGCGGCTATCCGCTCGTTTGACCCGAATTTGACGGCGGTAGAGAACGCTATCGTTATGCGGGAAGCAGCGGAAGAAGCAAAATAAGCAAAATAAGCGTTATCGTTCGAGGTAAAAGGCGCGGGTCACAGTATAATACTTTTTATTTGCTGTTTATTGAATATTATTTGTACGTGCTGTAAAATGAAAATATGGATGTAGGTTTATTTTGGGGTACGTTATGCAGATTGAAGAATTAAGGAAAGCGTTACAACAGGGCATAACCGTGGAGTATAAGGCGCATTGTCAAAAAAGAATGTTGGAACGAGGTATAACAAGAGCCGATATAATTGAATGTATCCAAAAGGGTGAGATTATAGAGGAGTATCCTCTGAATGACGGGAATACATCGGAAAAATCTTTTCCAGCCTGTTTGGTTCTTGGTATAGAAATTAACGCTCATAAGGATGCTCCATGTAGTTGTGGGGTATAATACCAAGAAAATGATAATAATTTCTGCTTATCGTCCTGATGATGAGCATTTTGAAAAGGATGGCAAAACGAGAAAGGGGAGATAGGGATGTGTAAAGCATGTTTTGAGGATAACCGAATTGAGACAACGACAACATTTACCGTTGATGTGAAAAATTGTGTGATTGTTATCCGTAACGTCCCCTGCTACGAGTGCCCGGTATGTGGAGAGATTATTTTTTCGGATGGTGTATCGGCAAAACTGGAAATGATTGTTCAAAAAGCAAAATCGTTTTTACAGGATGTTTCCGTTATTGATTACAGCAAGGCTGCATAAATATAAAACGCCAAGCGGACGGTTGATTTTGAGTCAACCGCCCGCCTTTGTTTTTATTTATATTTTTATATTGGGGGCTATACTGCTTTTATGGGAGCAGGTAACGCACATAGACGTAGACGGTGGAGGTGATGATGGTCAGAATCATCAAGGGGAAGCCGATTTTGAGGTAGTTGATGAAGGTGATTTTTACCCCGCGTTCGGCGGCCATGCCGGCTACAATCAGGTTGGCGGAGGCGCCGACGAGGGTGCCGTTGCCGCCAAGGCAGGCGCCTAAGGCGAGGCTCCACCAGATGGGTTCGAGGTTGTCGATGCCCATGGCGCCCATGTTCTGAATCAGGGGAATCATGGTGGCGACAAACGGAATGTTATCCAGTACCGCCGATACAAGGGCGCTAAGCCATAGTACCAAGAGAGAAGTGGCGGTTACATCACCGCCGGTGAGTTCTACGGCTTTGCCGGCCAGGCTGCCGATGATGCCGGTTTCGATAAGGCCGCCAACGGCGATAAAGAGACCGATGAAGAAGAAAATCGTGGCCCATTCCACGGCTTTCATGGAGCTTTCCACCAGGTGATGGCTGCCGCCTGCCAAGAGCAGCAGCAGGAAGCCGCCGGCCAGGGCAATCATGGAAGATTCAATATGGGTGATGGCATGGGTGAAGAAGCCGAGAATGACAAGCGTCAGCACAAACAGGGATTTTTTCAGCAGTTTGTGGTCTTTTAAGGATTTTTTCTCGTTCATGGCCATGAGTTCTGCCTGCAGTTCCGGAGTGGTATGAAGGCCCTTTTTATAGATGACTTCCATAATCAGGATGACCAGTATCAGATTCAAAATGGCAATGGGGGCCAGATTGTCGATAAAGGCGACAAAGGTCAGTTCCTTTACGGCACTGCCAATCATGATGTTTGGCGGGTCGCCGATTAGGGTGGCGGTGCCGCCGATGTTGGACGCAATAATCTGCGTCAGCAGGAAGGGCATGACCTTCAGATGCAGTTTCTGCGTGATGCTGAAGGTTACAGGCACCATCAGTAGCACGGTGGTTACATTGTCTAGAAAAGCGGAGAACACGGCGGTGATGAGTGCCAAATAAATGAGTATCCGTTTGGGTTCGGCCTTTGCCACTTTGGCCGCCTTGATGGCCACATAGTCAAAGAGCCCGGTGTGGCTCGTGACCCCGACCAGCACCATCATGCCGACCAACAGCCCCAAGGTGTTGAAATCCACATGGTGCAAAGCGGTTTCCTGGGAGAGTATTCCCAGCAGAACCATGGACACGGCACCGAGCATAGCGGCTACGGTGCGGTGGATTTTCTCCGATACGATGACCATGTACATGAAAATAAAGATAATTCCAGCGATAACGTCCATTGATAAGACCTCCTTCATAAATATACACAAAAAAAGCGCAGAAAAAGCCCTAAGCTGAACAGACTCCTCCTGTGCCTACGAATATCCCATAAGCGATTTGCTATTAACCTGATTCCATGATAGCATAAAAAAATAGGGATTGACAAGTCAATTTTTGGAAAATGTGTTGATGGTATGTTTACCATGTGTTGTAGAGGTGGAAGTTTATGCGAAAAAGAATACATATTTTGGCAATGGGCGGCACGATTGCGGGGAAAGCGGGCGATAGTGCGGCGACAACGGGCTATCAGGC
>CADAAS010000029.1 GCA_902785885.1 Pseudoselenomonas ruminantium | reverse complement strand
GCGGTGCGGAAGATAACCGGAACGCTTGCGGATGTCACGTCATCCCCTTCCGATGATTTTGTCAGCGTTACCCTGACGGATAAAAACGATTTGGATGTCTTTGATATGCACGACCGATTGAAAGCAGCCTTCCCCAATCTGCTGGATATACGGAGAGAGCAACCATTGCGCCCCAGAGAACAAGCGGACATCACTACCGCCGACACACTCACGCCATTCGAGCTTTGCAAGGCATTTTTAGGTACCATTGCTCCAGAAGAAGAGGATTTACTGACGGACCTTATCAATACCGTTCAGGAACAACACTAAAGCAGCGGAGGAACAATATGAAACCCATAAAACTGACCATGAAAGCCTTTGGCTCCTATGGCGAAGAAACCACCATCGACTTCACCCGTCCCAATCAAAAACTATTTCTGATTACCGGCGATACCGGAGCAGGAAAGACCACCATATTTGACGCCATAACCTATGCCCTTTATGGAAAAAACAGTTCCCTGATGAATTCCAAAAACGGTATGGAAATCCAAAGTCAATATGCTGATTTCAGCCACCCACCCTATGTCGATTTTACCTTCAGCGAAATACAAAATGGGCAGGAATGTATCTATAAGATACATCGTGAGCTTCATCATCTGCACAAAAATAAAAGCGGAAAAAACGCCTATCGGCCCATAAGTGAAAGAATCACACTTCTCCTCCCTAATGATGAAGAATATCTGGGCGATAGCCAAAAAAAGATTAACGAAATTGTCGGTCTGACCAGAGAGCAATTTATGCAGGTAGCCATGCTGGCTCAGGGCGAGTTTATGAAACTGCTGCGCACAGAATCAAAGGATAAAAAGGTTATCTTTCGCCAACTTTTTAAAACCGAAATATATCAGCGCCTTATTGAAGAAATAAAAACACGCAACAAAGCCATGCAGGGCGAACTAAATCTCATCCTCAAAAAATGCCAGTCCCATATCGAGACTTTGATTCTGCCAGATACCCTTCCGCCCGAAAATCCGTTGCCATCGCTAAAAGCACGTCTCTGTCAGGCTTCGCCCAATATCGCAGAAATGGAAACCCTGCTTCAGGAACTGAATGCACTCATCGAAGTACATCAAAACGAAGTGCAAAATCAACAAAATCACTGGAATGAACTATCCAGGCAACGTGACCACCTCAATGCCAAAATCGCCAAAGCCCAGGAATTAAGCAAGACTTATACCAGTCTTGACCATCTGCTGGAACAGGAAAAATCCCTTTCCTCCGAACAGGAAACACAAATAAAAAATGAGCAATTGTCCCAAGGCATAATCCAAGCTTATGAAATAAAAGGCATTTATGACCGTCTGCGCGACAAAGAAAAAGATTTCCAGAAAACCCAAGACCAAAAAGAGGAAACAGAAAAGCTGCTGCCCCAGCAGGGCAAAATGGTTGAACAAGCACAGACAGATGAACAAAATGCACAAGCCAATGCCCAAAAAACAATTGCCGCTTACACAGCTATAAAAACCAAAGTAGATGAGGCCCTAAAACAAATGCTGGAGCTGGAGACTGCCCAAAAAGAATTGACGGCAGCCCAAAAACAATTTACAGCGGCTCAAAAAACACAGGCCAATACCCAAAAGGAACAAACTGAATATACGCAAAAACTGAACCTTTGGCAAAAGCGCGTACATGAACTTGACCATGTAAAAGCCGATTTAGCCAAGGCCGACAGCCGTCAGGAAACACTCCGGCAATGGATAGCTTCCTGTGCCTCCCTGACCGGATTGCAGACCCAACTGCAACAGGCCGAACAAAAAGCCAGTGCGGCCCGGGAAAAATTTCTACAGGATCAGGCAGCATATAACCGGGCACGCGAAGAATACGATCATGCTCATCAACAATACCTGAATGATCAGGCCGGCATACTGGCAGAAGAATTAAAGGCCAATACACCCTGTCCTGTCTGCGGCTCACTGGAGCATCCGCATCCCTATGTTCCACAAAACAATAATAAAGCGGTCGAGCGCGGGGAACTGAACGCCTTGGAAAAACGCAAAAATACATTGAATGATGCGCAAATCCAATCGGCCGGCAATGCCAACGGTGCCAATGAAAAGGCCGAAAGCCTGCGAGAACAATTCACCCGCCAGCTGAATGAATTGCAGAAAAACATAACAGCTATTGCCCATATCGAAATTCCTGACACCTTAGCCGCTATAGAAAATGTACTGCAGAAATGGCAGAAAAAAAACAATGCAGATATTACAACCTTTACTGCGCAAACTGCTGAGCTCGTCCAAATTCAAAGCGCTTTAGCCAAGAGCACCGACGCATTAAATCCCCTGCAAACAGCTATGGAACAGGCAGCTGCCGCCGTACAAACGGCAGCCGGCAACTGTCAAAGCATTCAAGGACGTATTGTCACGCTCCGTCAACAGCAGACCTACCCCGACAGCCGAACCGCACAGGCTGAACTTAGTGGGGCCGAACAACTTCGCGACCAAGCCCATCATGCGCTGACAGCCGCTCAAAATACGACCCGAAAAGCCCAAGCGGTTCTGCAATCCTCAAAAACGATTCTCAGCGAGTGTCTTCGTAAACTGCCTTTACTGCAAAACGACGTCGCGGAGCTGCAGGAACAATATAAAAAAGCCTGCCAGTCACGGAATCTTACAGAGGCGGCCTGGAAATCCCTGACTGAAAATTACAGCCTGAAAGAAGGCAAAGACATCCAACAGGCCTGCCAAAAATACAACGAGCAGCTAAAAACATTGCAAGGGCAAAAATCAGCCCTGTTGGCCACGATTGGTGACCAAAAGCGCCCGGATCTTCTCCCGCTTACCCAACAGCAGCAGGATATCGACAACCAATGGAAAACAGCAGACCATTCTCTGCAAACCATGCGGCACCTGTTGCAGCAAAACAGTTCCATAGCCGCCTATCTGACCAAAAACCTTGCACAACGGGATGCCAAAATCAGCGCTGCAGCTGCGCTGAACAATCTTTGTGAACGACTTTCCGGCTCTGTCAAAGGCGAAGCCAACCTGGATATTGAAACCTATGTACAGCGCTATTATCTGGAAAAGATACTCTATGCCGCCAACATCCGCTTCCGCGAAATGACCGGTGACCAATACGAACTGCGTCTTGCGGCTCCTGAGGATAGGAACAAAAAAGGCGAACACGGCCTCGACCTGAATATCCTCTCTACCGTTACCGGACAGGAACGGGATATCAAGACGCTGTCTGGCGGAGAATCCTTTATGGCAGCCTTGTCTTTGGCTTTGGGATTATCCGACCAGATTCAGCTGAGCAGTTCTGCCATCAATTTGGATATCATGTTCATCGATGAAGGTTTTGGCTCTCTCGATGACCATTCCCGCAGCCAGGCCATAAAAGTACTCAAACGCCTGTCCAACGGTGACAAATTGATTGGCATTATCTCTCACGTAACCGAACTAAAACAGGAAATCGACAATCAGCTTATCGTCCGCAAGGACAATAACGGCAGCCATGTTGAATGGCAAATCAGCTGACAGCACAGAAGATGTGGAAAGGAGCTGTGATAAATGCTTTCGCATTTCATCACAGCTCCTTTGTTTCACGTGCAACACTTATACAAACACGATATCCTTAGAACCAATATTCTACACGGCCGAACAATTTTTCTGCCTTGCGGTCATTTTCCAGCTGTTTACCGCGGAAATAGATTGCCTTAGCCTGAACGTTAGGCAAAATGGTATACTGTGCGCTAACTTCTATCCCCTTGGTATTATAGAAAGCACCATCACAGGATGGATACATGGAAGTGTTGCCACCTTGATGACGATACGAAACATAGGCGCCCCATGACCCCTGCTGTAGTTTATTAGCCCCTTTATAGGCAAGATGCAAGACACCGGAGCGATTATAGTAATCTGCAGCTGTATTCTGCATATAAGCACCGGTCAGGGAAACATTTTTATCAAAGCGATAAGTTGCCGCTCCTTCCCAGATATGCGCATGCTCCTCGTCGGCCCCTTTGCTGTAAAAAGCATCCTTAAACATACGGCTCTTAAAGTGATAATAGGCACCCGTTAAAGACAATTTGCCCGGATTAACGGTCACCGCCAAACTTTGTATAGCGGCAACATCTTCATTTACTTTACGCCCCGTAGCACGTTTAAGCGATTCATCATAACGCAGATTATCTTTATTTATACGACCGGCACGGGCCTGTACCTTCACATTTTTGCCAAAATTAACTTCTATACCGGAAAATTGCGTGAAGAACATCAGATTTTTGTCATAATTGGTCGTATCGGGAATACGTCCTAATTTTACATTGAAATTCTTATAATTTCCCTGCACCCAAAGCCGTTTCAGGGAAACATTATCCGTAGTATCCTCTCTTACATCAAGTGAGGTGTCCAGACGGGCATGTACATTCCAATTATTATTGACCTTGGCTTTCGGTTCCAAACGCAGTAAAAAAGCTTCAGACGTAGAATCCGTCGTTTTTCCGTTTTTCCCTTCTGTCCGCTGGCTTGTGTATGTATAACGCGCTTCTCCCGACCATTTTACCACATCTGCATTTCTTTCCAGATTGGCCACGCGGACACCTAAATTATTTAATTCAACAGAAAACTCAGCTGCCAGCTTATCCACAAGCGCCTTATCAGTTGCACTGCCTTTACTGCTCGCCATGGCCTTAGCCACCATCTGTGCCATTTCATAACGTGTTATATTTTGTTGTCCACGATAATTGCCATCACCATAACCTTCAATAACACCATCTGCGACTAAAGCAGCTACCGCATCATAAGCCCAATGGTCTGCGGGCACATCGGAAAAGGGATTGGCAGCGGCACTGACACCTGCGGTCGCTCCCACTACCAGACAAGCTGACAGCATGGATAAAACTGTTTTTTTCATAACCAGCACTCCTCTTTATCCTAAAATATTTATCACACCAGCAAAGACATAACAAAGGAAGTAATCAATGCCACCAGCATCGGAATAGCGGTTCTCTTTACTACGTCAACCGGAGAGACATCCGCTACACCGGCTACCGCTACCACAGCCGCCGTAATTGGTGAAGCACTGCGGGCAATACTCGAAGCCATCTGCATAGGCGTAATCATCGCTGCCGGTAAAATAGCCATTTTAGCGGCAATATCCGGTACCAGTGCACCGAAAGAGTAAAACGGCGCATTCCCCGACCCCATAATAACAGCAGCTATTGTAACAATAAGAACCATCACCAACGTAATTCCGGTTGCGCCAAAACCGGAACTCTGCGCACCGCTGATAATCATATCCACAGCTCCGATTTTCGTCAGGCCAAAGGCAAACGTCTCACCGGCTACAATAAGCGTAATAACCGTAGCGAAAATTTTTCCCATCCCATCAAAGAATACTTTAATGCTGTCAAAAACGGTCTTTACGTCCCGCGTCCGGACTAATTCAAACAACATGGCCAAGGCAATGCTGATAATCATCGCCGTAACCACTGGCATCTTGATGGTCGATATACATAACTTGCTGAATACAAGCACCAAACCTATAGGAACCAAAGGTAAAATCGCATAAATAGCAGGCGGCAGGGACTCATCCTTTTCAGCAGCTACAAACTCCATAGACTTAGCCTCTACGCCATCCCGCCGATCAAACCAGCGCTGTACAAGAAAATGCGATATGGCAATCGCAAAAATGGTAACCACTGCTATGGGAATCTGTTCACCAACAAAATAATCTGCTACATCCAAACCGGCAGTTTTGGCTGCAAACACAGCAGTACCGGATGCCGGACCTAAATCCAGACAGGGCGCTGTAGCAATGACTGCCGCAGCCGACAGGCGGCTGACCCCTAAACTGGTCAGCACAGGATACAGCGTGGCCATCAACAATACGCACAAGCCTGCTGCACTGGGGATAACGATATTCAGGAGCTGCCCCACCACATAGCTAACCGCTAAAAGCAAATAAGGGGATTTCATCATACTCAATGGTTTTGCGGATAAATGAACAAGCACACGACTTGCCCCGATATGCTCCATATATTTGGCAAAACCGCCAACAGCCATAATCAGCAAACCAATACCTGCAGCCCGGGAACTGAAGGTGTCTTCGATGAATTTAAAAATATCAAACCAGACCATGCCGGTTGTTTTCTTTCCATCCAACAGGGGATGACCAATCAGAATGGTCATAGCCATCAAGAAGATGCCGCCGGCAAAAAGCACGGTCTGGGCATTTTTCTTTTGTAAAATCATGTAGGCCACGATTACAGTCGTTATCAGAGCCAAGGCCAACGCTAACATAAACTCTCCTCCTCTTTTACCGTTGACAGATAATATGCTGTATAATCCGGCACAGCAATTCGTAACGCGGAATGATACTATCCATTTCCAGATACTCGCCTTCGCTGTGGGCACCACCGCCTACCGGTCCCAGGCCATCAATCGTCGGTGTTCCTCCGGCAGCAGCAAAGCTGCCATCCGAACCACCGCCACTGGCTGTCCAACCAAATTCCACCCCGATTTCCTGTCCGATTTCATCGATACTGCGGCAAAGTGCCATCGTTTTTTCTGTCGGAAGCATCGGTGGTCTTGTTATCCCGCCCTCTACAACAGCTGATGTGCCCTCCACATGAGGATGCCGTTGGAGTTCATCCATGACCCCTGCGACGCGCTCGATTTCTGTCTTGTCATAATAGCGTACATCCACAGCAGCACCGGCGGCTCCCGGCACTGCACTTATGCCTGTACCGCCCCAGACTTTCCCCACATTTACCGTGGTTTCTTTGGTAAAATCCGTGGCTGCCTGCAGGGCTATAATCCAATGAGCCAATTCCTCCACGGCATTTCTGCCTTTTTGATAATCCACACCGGCATGGGCAGCTACCCCCTTTATATCAATATGATAACGAGCAATCCCCTTGCGTTTGTGAACCAGATTCCCATTGGCACGCCCGGCCTCCAACACCAGCACATAACGGCTCTTTCCTGCCAATTCCGTAGAATATCCTGCCGAGTAGCGGGAGCTTATTCCTTCGTGGTCGCTGTTAAGAAACACACATATGGCAGCCTCCTGTAGTGCTCCTCGTGCCTGCAAATTAGCCAGAGCGTAATAGCCGCTTAACATACCGCCCTTACAATCAATGACCCCGGGACCATAGGCACGACTTCCCTCTATCCGAAAAGGTCGTTTAGCGGCTGTTCCCAAAGGAAATACGGTATCCATATGGGCCAACAGCAATACATCATAATGTTCGGCCTCTTTGTTGACGATTTTCAAACAGGGTGCAATGCTCTCTGAAAAACGGACTTCTTCAACCGACCAGCCTATCGATTCATACTTTTCCTTCATAAAAGCAGCAATCTTGCCGGCGCCTTCAGGCTCTGAGGAAACGCTGTCTATATTAACGAGCTTAGCCAGTTCGTCCAGATAGCACTGTTTTTCCAGCTCCATACCCAACTACCTCCTACAAAACTTTAGTTTGTAAAATTGAATGTCATGGCCACACCTTTATCATAATCTCCAGCAGATTAAATGTAAAATTCGCAATACTTCTAATTTTATTAGCCAATCTAATTGGACAAAATACGACAAAACAGTATATAATGATGGCGAACTCAATAAAATGCAGAAAGGTGATGTATCATGCTCTTGCGACAAATACAATATTTTATGGCGGTGGCAGAATCCCATCACTTTACCAAAGCGGCTAAACAGCTCTTTGTCTCCCAATCGGCTCTTTCTCAGCAAATCAACAAACTGGAGGACGATTTAGGCGTCAAACTCCTTGACCGCATATCACATCCCATTACACTGACCGCTGCCGGCGAAGAATTTTATCGCTGTGCAAAAAAAATACTTTCCGATATTAACCACCTTGAACTGCAAATGCAGCATTATGCCCGCGATAATCAGGGAACCTTGCATATTGGCGTTATTACCGGCCTGGGCAAGCTGCCGCTCACGGATATCCTTTCCAAATTCAATACCGAAATATCACCACAAATGCAATTTTCCCTGACCAATTGCCTCAGCAAAAAACTGTGCCATATGCTCGGTAATCATGAAATCGATATTGCCATTATGGCCGTTTCGGATGACTTTCCCACTGATGATTTTGAAATATTATCCTTGCAGCATGAGCCATTTCTGGCCATTCTGCCTGCTGCACATACGTTGAGCAACAATACGCAGATAAGCCTGCAGGAACTGGAAACCGAAAATTTCATCTTCCCTACAGCAGAAAATGTTTCTTATGATGTCTTTATGTCCGCCTGCCTAAAGACAGGTTTTACCCCCAATATTGTCACCTATTGTAACAACCCCGGCCAGCGCATTGATCTCGTCCAATCCGGATTGGGAGTCAGCTTGATATCCGAAAGCGGCTTTGCCTATTTTAATAACCACGCCGATGTTGTCTCCCTCACCCTGACTGAACCGTTCTACAAACATATCGCCATGGTACGGCGGCGGGAAGAAAAACATCCTCCACTGGTTGATAAATTTTGGGAATATATCCGCATAAATTATGGCCAGGAAACATTCTGACGAAGTTTCCTTACCACAATAACGGATATTATTATTTATTTTCCTTGAAAGGAGTGCTTTATTTCATGAAGGGTTATTCTCTATTTATGGGGCTGCTGCTATTGGCCTGCATCATTCTGCCAACGCATTATGTCCGTGCACAAAATCCACAAATTCCCACGGGACTAAGTGTTTTTTCCCTGTCAGAATCAGCAGGTGTCAATACCGATCCACTAAAGGTATACACATATAAGCCCGCAGCCTGGCAGGATGGACGTCCTATCGTCGTTGTTTTTCATGGTTTAAAACGTAATGCAGAAGAATATTGTCAAGGCTGGAAAGAATATGCGGAAAAGCATAATTTCCTTATTGCCTGCCCGGAATTTACAGAAAACAAGTTCCCTGGCGTACGCTATTATAACTTCGGCAATGTTATCGACAATGACAACACCGGTGGAAATGTATTGCCGCAAAAACAGTGGATTTTCCCTGCAATTGACAACATCATCAAGGAAACAAAAAAACAAGCCGATGCCCATAAAAGCCGCGTCATCATCTACGCTCACTCTGCCGGAGCCCAGCTCGTCCATCGTTATGTACTCTTGAATAAAGGTACTGCCGCCGACCTCATTATTGCAGCCAACTCCGGTTGGTATACTATGCCAAATGAAGATATTTCTTACTCCTACGGTCTGAAAGGACTTTCTCTGACGAAAAAGGATTTCCGAAATGCATTTGCCAAACCTGTAGTTATCCTGTTGGGTGAAAACGATACGATTCGCTCCAAAGTTCTTCGCAAGACACCGGAAGCAGATGCACAAGGCCAAAACCGCTTAGAACGCGGACGTAATTTCTATAAACAGGCTCAGCAAAAAGCTGCCAGCCTTGACTTAAAATTCAACTGGCAGCTCATCACAGTTCCCGGTGTCGGTCATGACGGCACAGGCATGGCAAAAGGGGCAATTCCCCTTATTGAACCTCTTGCCCGTTAAAAAGTTGTAATTAAGATAATCCCCCATATTTATAAACAAACGCCCGGCAAAAATACCGGGCGTTTGTTTCACGTGCAACATTATGCTTTTGCCAGTTTCACAGCTGCTTTTGCCAGTTCTTCGGTAGAATCAATAAATGCTCCTTTGAGATTATACATTTCTACTGCCACAGGAACTTCTGTACATCCCAAAATAAAGCCTTCTGCTCCTTCCTGCTGCATACTGTCCAAAAGCTGACACACAGGAGCTGTATCATAAGCCATATTGCTTGCCTTCACTCCGTCATAAATCAAATCATCAATCAAATGCTGTTTTTCTGCACCTGGTGCCAGGCATTCTATCCCCTTTGCGTTCAATGCCTTCTGATATAAGCCTGTACGGATTGTCCCACTGGTTGCCAACAGCCCAACCTTCTTATAACCACGCTTCTGTATCTCATTGGCAGCAGTTTCCACAATGGATAACACGGGAATTTTTATTTGCGGAGCAACTTCCGGCAAAAAATAATGTGCGGTATTGCAGGCAATAATGATAAAATCAGCACCAGCCGTTTCCAAGCGCCGGGCACTCTTTACCATTGCCGGAACAGGCGATTCCCCCTGTCCTAAAATAGCTTTTGTACGGTCAGGAATTTGTGGAGCGTTATCGACAAAAATAGGAACATGCTCCTGATCGGTTTTCGCCGGAGTTGCCAAAATGATTTTTTTCATCAAATCCACGGTGGCCATCGGGCCCATGCCGCCCATAATGCCGATAGTTTTCATCATAATCACTCCTGTCTTATTTCTCCAAAGATACGCCATTATTTCTTGCTAAAAGCATAGCACAAGTCCTAAATATACACAATTAAATGTAATTAAGAAATATAATCAACTAACAGGATTTTTTTAATCCACAGCGAATAAATTAGGTATGTTAATCTGAAAAAGTATAAGGGAGGTATTGATTTTATGAAAAGCAAGAAACTCTGTGCCGCTGTCCTTGCCGCAACCCTAGGCTTAGGATTCTTGGCAGCTACGCCACAGTCCGAGGCTGCTACCCGGGCAGAACTCGCCCAGATTTCCGTGAACCAGAAAGGCACCAACTTCCAGTATTGGAACAAGGATGCAAAATCCTACCAGGCCCTTGTAAGTTATGTTAAGGATGTTACCAATCCCAAGAGTCAAAATTACATTCCCATAGAAGACCGCATTGCTGTATTTGATTTGGACGGCACATTGATTTGCGAAACAACACCATCCTATTTTGAATGGATGATGTATCTCGAACGCGCACTCAATGACCCCACTTTTACCCCCAAAGCCGAAGACCGTGAATATGCAAAAGTCGTAAAAAAAGCCATCTATGAAACCGGCATTCCCGGTGATATGGAACGCAAAGAAGCTAAATCCCAGGCCTCTGTCTTTGCTGGCATGACTTTGCCGGAATATGAAGCCTATGTCAAGAAATTCATGGAAACCCCCGCTGAGGGCATGAACAACCTGAAACGTGGCGACTCCTTCTACCTGCCCATGGTTGAAGTTGTTTCCTATCTCCATGCCAATGACTTCAAGATTTTCATTGTCTCCGGTTCTGACCGTCAGGCACTGCGCATTCTGACCGATGGCATTATGCCGATTGAAAAGGATAATATCATTGGTACGGATATTTGGCACCTTGCCTCCCATCAGGGTACGACCGATGGCCTTGACTACCTCTATGAGAAAAATGACGAAGTCATCCGCGGTGAATTCACGCTTAAAGATGTCAAGATGAACAAGGTTTCCAACATTGCCCGCGAAATCGGCAAACAGCCAGTGCTGGCATTCGGTAACTCCTCTGGTGACTCCAGTATGTTCAACTACACCATCGTGAACAATAAGTACAAGGCTTTGGCCTTCTCCCTGCTCTGCGATGATACTGAGCGCGAACTGGGCAACCAAAAGAAAGCCGACAAGATGCGTGCTTCCTGCGAAAAATATGGCTGGATTCCCGTATCCATGCGCGACGATTTCAAGACGATTTACGGCGATAACGTAACCCGCGCAAAATAAACAATATCCGATATTCATAAACCTGCGAGGCTGTGAAAATCCGCTGTTATATTGATAATGGCTCGATTTTCACAGCCTTTTGTTTCACGTGAAACAAAATCGCAGTAGGATAATAGCTGCCTCATGGCGAACATATAATAAGGAACCCCTAGACAATGAAAGGAAGTAATGCTATGAAGAAAAAAATACTAACTGCCGTGAGCGGCTGTTGCCTTGGCCTTTGCGCCATGTTATTTTCACCGACCATGACATTTGCCGAGAACACCATTGCGATTACGGACCAGCGTGCTACGCCATCCTATTGGACAGACCGTACCGCCAATGGCGATAAAGTCTTGTTTACGCCACAGGAAATCAGCACCATCAACCGAGCAATGCGCGAAAAAAGCCGCAGTCTTGTGGATTTATCGCAGTACAAGATCCAACAGGCTGCTGCTAACGTAAAGGAAATGATCCTTGCCGCCCAGCAGGATTACCGTGGCGAAGAAACGCCCGGCGAAGCCTATGATGCAAATGGCAAGCAAGTCCCCACGGAACACTTCAAGCAGGTACAGGCCAACTGCAATCTAGAAGGCTTAACAGGCAACATCACCGGCCAATATGCATTGGTCACGGAGCGCACGAATATGCGCCTCCTGCCCACAGCTGACAATTACTTTGATGATGTGACCTGCCTCCACTACGATTCCATGCAGGCTACAGCACTCGACCCGGCAGAGCCCGTGATTATCCTCCATAAGAGTAAAGATGGTGCCTTTGCCTTTTGTCAGGCCCGCCATTATACGGGCTGGGTAAGCCTTGGCGCTTTGGCCGTCACCGACCGCCAGCATTGGCAGCGCTATGTAAATCCCAAGGATTTTCTCGTCGTAACGGCCAATAAAAAAGTCGTATCCGTAGGCGGTGCCTGGACCGTCCTGTTCCAAATGGGCAGCGTTATCCCGCTGGCCTCGAATAAACTGCAGGCCCATGACACCTGGCTGGCTTATGTGCCCGTAGAGGTAAATGGTGTCCTGAGCGAAGCAACGGTAAAAATCACCGATGATGACAGCGTCCACAAAGGTTTCCTCCCCTGCACCCAAAACAACTTTATTCGTCAGAGCATGAAATTCCTCGGTGACGAATATGGCTGGGGCGGCATGGACGACAGCGTGGATTGTTCCTCCTTTGTCGCTGACATCTACCGCAGCATGGGCATAGAGCTTCCGCGCGACGCCGACCAGCAGGAACTGGCTATGCCTCAGAGCCTGAAATTCGACAGCCTCACCACAGCCCAGCGTTTCGCAAAAGTAAAAGAAGCACCTGTCGGTGCACTTCTATTCAAGCCTGGCCATGTGATGATGTACTTAGGTCAGGATGCGAAAGGAAATCCTCTCGTCATCCATTCGGCCAGCAGCTACTTTACCTTTGACAAAGGCAAGAAACAGAAACACTATATCCGCAAAATTCTCGTATCGGATTTGCAGTTCCAAAACGGCAAGGCAATAAAAACCATTGACGGCCTGACCAGCGCAGGCTTTTGCACCAAATAAACATAGCGAAAACAAAGAGGATTGCCCGCCATGAGCAATCCTCTTTTTGTTTCACGTGAAACAATATCTAATTTTAGGCTTTTGCACCGGTAGAATACATCTTAATCGGTTCCGGATTATCCTCGATGCTCCAGACACCGCAGGGGCAGACACCAGCGCAGATACCGCAGCCGATGCACTTATCCGGGTCAGATACATATTCCCAGCTGCCATCTGCTTTTTCAATGCGAGTGATGGCCTTTTCCGGGCAGGATTCCAGACACATCTTACAGTCACGGCAGGTACCGCAGCTGACGCAGCGTGCATGGTCGTCCACCGGGTCGCCGAGCAGGCAGTGATGGCATTTGTCAAAGTAAGCTTTGGAGAGTCTCCCTGCCGGAATCTGCTGTTTCTGCGGGAAGGGCTTAATCTCCTGCCCCATCACATACTGGTCAACGTAGTAAGCCGCCTTGCGGCCGCTGCCGATAGCGTCAGTCAGTCTGCCCGGCTTGATGGTATCGCCGGCCGTGAATACACCCTCTGCAATGGACTGGTCAGCCTTCGGCACGAGCCAGCTCTTGCGGAAGAATTCAATGCCTTCATCTTCTGGCAGGAAGTCGAGCACCGGCTCCTCACCGATGGACACGATAACCTGGTCAGCAGGGATGAAGGTACCGTCATTGGCATAGACGCCTTCAGCCGTAATCTTGTTGGTGAAGAACGGCCAAACGAGCTTGCCGCCCAGGCCTTCCACATAGTCGATTTCCTCTTTAAAGGCTGCCGGTTTCTGTACGTCCACTGCCACTACCGTTTCCGCGCCCATTTCGTAAGCGCCACGGCAGGTATCCATACCGGAGTTGCCTGCACCGATAACGACGACACGCTTGCCCGTCTTCGGGTGCTCGCCACGGTTGATGGCCTTGAGGTATTCAAGCCCCATAGTCAGTCGTTCTGCGCCTTCCCACGGGAAGAAGCGGGATTTGGTGCCGCCCGTTGCCACCACAACCGCATCGTGTTCACCGCGCAGCTGGGCAAATTTTTCTTTATCGACTTTATAATTGGAAACGAATTTTACGCCCACGCTTTCAATGCGTTTGAGTTCAGCTTCCAGGAGTTCATGGGACAGACGACCGCGCGGGATAACCTGTTCCAGCTTGCCGCCGATATGTGCCGCTTCATCATAGACCGTTACGCTATGCCCCTTGCGCGCCAACTGCCAAGCAGCAGACAAGCCTGCTACGCCGCCGCCGATAACGGCGATTTTCTTGCCCGTCTGTACGGAGGGCTTTGCCACCGGCAGGAAGGCCGAGCGATAGCCCAAGGCGCCAATCTGAATCGGCTCATCAATGCCGCCGCGGGTACAGCCATCCATACAGGGATTCGGACATACGGAACCGCAGACCGAACCAGGGAACGGCGTATACTCAAGTTCCAACTGAAAAGCTTCATCGAGCTTGCCCTGACGAATCAGGTCAAAGCGGCGCTGGGTCGGAATCCCAGTCGGGCAGTTGAATTCGCAGGGTGCCGCAAATTTGGCATTATCCCAGCTCGGTACACGCAGACGGTAAAGCCCTGTCGACAACGTGTTATGCACTGCAAAATCATCATGGGCAACATCGGAGAAGATACCGCCCTTGACCCATTCATTCAAGCGAAAGGCCTGCATGGACGGCTTATTGTTGCCCTTGGCTGCCTTTTCCGCAAAGGTCAGCGGCGTGAGCTTCTGCCATTCCTGCCAGTTGGTGAGTTCGCCTTTCAGCTCCGTACGTTCGATATGGCTCAGGAAATCGTCCATACCGCCCTGCAGGAAGGCAATATCCTCATCATCTAAGGGCAGGCATTTGATATCCGCCGGGAAATCATCGACATTGCCGCGGACATAAACGACACCGCCGACCATGCCGACACAGGCACGTTCACCGAGTACAGACGCAAATTCTGCACTGTCATAACCACAGACTACAGCACGGCCGCCGCCCATAAATTCAAAGGAGAAGGAACCTGTATTTTTGAGAATCCAGAGTTCCGGTTCCTCATAGAGCGGGTCATGCTTCATCAGCGAACCTGTACGGGTACCACTGCGGCCGCCGATAAAGATTTTGCCGCCTGAGGAGCAATGTCCTGCCGTATCGCCGGCATCTCCCTTGACGGTAATGATACCGCCGGCATTGAGCCAGCCCACGTCGGCAGAGGTTGCTCCCTCCACCACGATTTCCGTGCCCGGCAGGCACATGGAGCCTGCACGCTGGCCGGCATTGGTAATATGGAAATGCAGCGTCTTGCCTTCCGGATGCCACAGCGGGCCGCCAATATCATGCTGGCCGGAAGCCGCTACTTCAAATTCCGTTTCGCCCTGCCGTACGGCTTCTTCAATAGCCAGCAGCAGGTCCTGGGTGGACATACGGTCATGTCCCTTCATGGTATTAATCTTGAACATTACGCTATCCCCCTATTAACATACATACTGAATGCCGAGCTGGTCGGCCACGGCCTTGTCCGTGGATACCAGCGCATCGCTGCGGCCGATAGGCAGAGAACTGTTGCCGATAGGCGCCATAAGCTTTTTGAGCTCGGAATCGAAGGCCAGTACATAGTCCACAATCTTCTGCGCGCCCTTGTCGATATCCAGACGCTTGACCAGACGCGGGTCCTGTGTGCAGATGCCCATGGGGCATTTGCCCGTATTACAAGAGTTGCAGCGACCCTGCTCGTTGCCGACACAGCCCAGAAGCTGAATGAGTACCTTACCGACGAATACGCCGTTGGCACCAAGGCACATGAGCTTAAACGCATCGGCCGCCGCATTGCCGGTCATGCCAATACCACCGCCACCGTAGAGAGGAATCTGCCCCTGCAGGCCCTGCTTGACGGCCGCCAAATAGCAGTCACGAATCTTCGAAACTACCGGATGGCCCGTATGGTCGAGGGAAACTTCATTGGCTGCACCAGTACCGCCCTGAATGCCATCAATGAAGAAGCCACCGCAAATCTTATAAGGATCCCGCAACAGGTTATTATATACTGAAACAGAAGTGGAAGACGCCGCACATTTAATGGCTACCGGCACTCTAAAACCAAAGGCTGCATTTAATGACAAATGCATTTTTTGAACAGACTCTTCTATTGAATATAACCCCTGATGGTTTGGCGGTGATGAAAGGGTTGCTTTTGGAACGCCCCGAATAGCCTGGACATGCTCAGCTACCTTGGCTGCCGGCAAAAGACCACCGTCGCCCGGCTTGGCTCCCTGACCGATTTTGATCAGGATTCCAGCCGGATCCACCTTCATATTTGGAATAGCCTTAATAATTCTGTTCCAGCCAAAATGACCGGAAGCAATTTGTAAAATGAAATATTTAAGATAATCGGACTCCATCAGTTTTACCGGCATACCGCCTTCACCAGAACTCATCCGCACTGGCAGACCACACTTTTCATTCAGATAAGCACAAGCCAAGGCTACTGCCTCCCACGCCCTGGTTGACAAAGCACCAATGGACATATCGGAGAATATCAGCGGATAAATCCAGTTTACTGGCGGAACCTTATGGTCCATCACCATTTTGCCATTTTCCAGTTTAAGTGGAAGCTCTTTTGGTGAAAGTACCCGACCAAATGGTGAACGAATATCAAAGGTATGACGGGCCGCATCCAGGGATGGGTCAGTCATTTGGGAAATACGGCCAACCATGATGCTGTCCAATGTTCGTTGGGCATTGAGATTTGTCCGGCCACCACGCTTGATTGGGCCATTGTCCTTGGACAACAATTTCTGCCGACTGTCCACATTTCTAACCGGTCGGATAGCGTTGTTTGGACATACCTTTTCACACATACCACAGCCACGGCAATAATCCGTCAGACTTGCCTTTTGCTTTATAATCGGACGGGCAATATGCCGCTTTTCCGGTACAGGCTGATTTTCTGTAGAAACAACAATGGTTTGCCCCTGAGTAACCACCTGTATGGCCTTGAAGGAGCATGCCGCTACACAGCTGCCGCACATGGTACAACGCTCTGCGTGATATTCG
>CADAAS010000028.1 GCA_902785885.1 Pseudoselenomonas ruminantium | reverse complement strand
TTTTCTCGGCCAAAGTTTTCCGGGAAACTTAATTAAGTTTCTGGCACCCGTGAGCAGCTTTTCCTGCCAGCTCTCTACCGGCCTGCCCAACTGCTGACCGACGAGCTTAGCCAAATCAATGGTTTCTACCGCCGCAGATTCCCCCGGCTCAATCCGCTTGATTGCCTGCTTCAGCCCATCTACCCCGCTTACCGCCGCCGCATAGATAATCAGCTTCTTCTTGCGTTCAGCGGCCAGATACGCCAGTGGCGCAAAATCCCGGTCATTGGAAAGTATCGCGACCTTCTTCACCGAACGCCGCAAGCAAAGCTCCCGCGTCCCCAGCATAACCAGCCAGGTATCTGCTGAATCCTTCCCCACCATACTATTGACAATGTGAAACTTCGGCCCTTCCAAGCGCAAATAATCCGCCCCCGTCTTAGCCCGGTTCCCCACACAATAACATTCCCGCACCTTAAAATTCTGGCAGAGCCACACATAAAGCGGCACGCCCCACTTAGGCGAAGCATTTTCCGCGTCAATAAATACGACCAAATCCCCACTCAACGACATACAACCGCCCCAATTTCCGGTTAGAATTTTTCTTAATATTCTATAGACATATTCATTATACATCATCAAAGGACTACAAAACAAGCAACCCCCTATCCAAACGAACAGCCCCTATAACACCTAAAGGAAAATCTTCTATAATACGAACTAAGCCCGAGGGAGCTGGCTGTATTTTTCCGCAGCGTTTGACAAGCCTGTCTCAGCGAAGGAAAAATATTGCCAGCTCCCTTGGGCGCCCTATCACAACGATGTAACTGTGTTTTTCCGCAGCGTTTGACAAGCCTGTCTCAGCGAAGGAAAAATACTGCCAGTCCCCTGGGGCGCCTTATCACAACGATGCAGCGATACCAGCCTCCATCCATTGCCACAAACAAAGCCCGCGGGGCTGGTACTATGTTTTCGCAGCTTTTGACAAGCCTGTCTATGGCGAAGAAAACATAATAACAGCCCCGCGGGCGCCTTTACGCTATGATGTTAACCAAACAAAATTTAATGGAGATAGGCTGATGGATTTACCGCCTGCCCATTAATCCGCACCTCATAATGCACATGCGGTCCCGTCGAGAACCCGGTGCTGCCCATATAGGCGATTACCTGTCCCCGGCGCACATGCTGCCCGGCTGTTACAGCCACCTGCATCGCATGTCCATAACGGGTCATAATGCCATTGCCGTGGTCAATATCTACCATGTTGCCATAGCCGCCATCATTCCAGCCCGCCACGCGCACAACACCATCTGCCGTCGCCAGGATTGGCGTGCCCATGTCATTGGCGATATCAATGCCCGGGTGGAAGTCCGAACCATTCCAGCGCAGCCCGTAAGGCGAGCTGACCACGCCTCGCGCCGGCCAGATGGCTGGCGTTGTGCCTCCGGGCAGATTACTGCCGACTACCCCAAGTTCCTTTTGCCGCTGGCTGAGTTCTTCCTTCAACGCCGTAAGGGATTGCCGCCTGACCGCCAGCCCCTGCTCCACTAAGTCCAATGTATCACTGACATTTTGCACCGTAGGCGTGCTAATTGGCCCGCCCTGGCCATTATGCGTTTCCGGGTCAACACTTTGGTTGCCGTCACCATTGCTAGAATTATTTTCCTGCATGGGCTGTGCCCCGGACAAACGCCGGATATCTTCTTCCAACTTCTTGAGCTGGTTCATGTCTTCCTGCAACGCATTCGCTTTCTTGGCCAGCTGCAAAAGCTGTTCCTGCTGAATGCTGTTTACCTGGCGCAAATCCTCAATCTCGGCCGCACCATTGCGATTGACAAAGGTGCTATACACCGCATAGCTGAACGCACCAACAAATAGCATTGCTCCTGCCAATAAGGAAATCACGCCGTATTTAAACAGCGCACCTGGCAGGCGGATGGTCTTCGTGTCGCCACCCTGTGGGGGGATAAATTTAATCGTATACTCCTCCGCAGCAGTCTTGTTTTTTTCATTATCTGCTGACATTTGAGCCTTCCTTTCTTAAAAAATCACTTTGCCTTGCTCATCGCTTCCTGCAAGGCCTGTTCTTCTTCCTTCGTCATCGGATAAGTGGATTTGCCATCCTCAATGGGTTTTGCATAGCCACGGGAATCCTCCCGGCCAAATATGCTGGACATCACAACGCCATTGTTATGCGAATCCAGCATTGCCACAGCATAGCTGAGGTCGCTGCCCATATCCTCAAACGCCCGAAAACGCACCATGCCCACACGGGTAACGGCCATTTGCAAAAGCTCGTCAATACGTCGGTTTTCCGCATCCAGGCGCTTATTTTCTTCCACCACATGACGCACTTCATCAATATGCCCCATGAGCAGGCGTTCCAGGTTATCGCCATCCACGCCACTCATCATCTTGCGATAGCGTTTCTTCATATAGCTGAGTGTCCATGCCTGCTTGATCAGGATACAGAGCATAATGAACATAATGACGGCCATAATCACCACAAAAAATGGCATATTATCGCCCATAAACTTCATAAAATAGTTGATATCCATGCTAAAATCCCAAACTCCCCTATAATTTATACCGTAAATTTACCTGTCTGCGAAAACTGACGCAAAGCATCCATCTTGGCCTGCTTGGTATTCTGCTGTTTTTCCAGCATCGTTCCCATAATGCGTTCCAAGTCTTCCGGCGAATAAAACTCTATTTCCAGCTTGCTCTTTTTCTTCCCCGTCTGAATTCTTACCTGCGTGCCAAACATCTGTGTCAATTTGTCCACCGCATCACGGATAAAGACATCCTGTTCCGGCTTTTCCTTGGCGCTATGCTCTCCGCCGTGTTCATGCAGCAACTCCGGATTTTCCAGCAGTTTCTTCACGAGCTGTTCCGACTGACGGGCGGAAAGTTCCTTGCTCTGGATGTAATCCGCCGCCTCCAGCTGCAACTCCTTATTTTCCAAGGCCAAAAGCGGCTTGGCCTGTCCCATGGAAAGGCTACCGTTAGCAACATAAGCCTGTACCTGTTCAGCAAGGTTTAAAAGCCTCAGGAAATTTGCAATATGCGAACGGCTGCGGCCTACTTTTTTCGCCACAGTTTCCTGCGTGAGGCTGAACTCTTTCATCAAGCGTTCATAGGCCTTGGCTTCTTCCATCGCATTTAAGTTTTCCCGCTGAATATTTTCAATCAGGGCAATCTGCGCGATTTCCTCATTATTGTATTCCCGGACTTCGACGGGAACTTCTGTAAGGCCGGCAAGTTTTGCCGCCCGCAAACGGCGCTCTCCGGCAATCAGCTCGTAACGGTTCTCCGCCACCTTGCGCACCAACAAGGGCTGCAGTACGCCAAATTCCTTAACCGAATCCTTGAGTTCCTCCAGCGCACTTTCATCAAATTCCAGTCGCGGCTGATAGCGATTAGGTTGAATCGCATCAATTGCAATTTTATGTGCCTTTTCTACAGCTGCGCTTTCACTGACCGGTTTCGGATTCCCCAACAGTGCCCCTAAGCCCTTGCCCAGGCCGCCTTGCTTAGCCACAAGCAATCACCTCTTTCGCCAGCTTCATATACACTTCCGAGCCCTTGGATTTCTTATCGTAATAAATAATGGGCTGACCAAAGGAAGGTGCTTCACTCAGGCGCACATTGCGCGGAATCATGGTCTTGTAAACCACCGTATCAAAGCTGTTCCGCACTTCGGCTACGACCTGTTCGGCAAGCTTCGTGCGGGAATCGTACATGGTCATAACCACGCCTTCCAGCTTCAGGCTTGCATTCAGGTTGCTGCGCACAAGTTCAATGGTGCGCATGAGCTGCGCCACGCCTTCCAGCGCATAAAATTCGCACTGAATCGGCACCAATACCGAATCGGCAGCCGTCAACGAATTAAGCGTCAACAGTCCCAGCGACGGCGGGCAATCAATGATGATGTAATCATAATTATCCCGCACGGCATCCAGCGCCTTTTTCAGCCGTGTCTCACGGGAAATGGCCGCCACCAGTTCGACTTCGGCACCAGCCAAATCAATATTGGCCGGCAGGATATCCACCTTGAATTCCGTCTTTTGGATTACGTCCGCTACCGGAACATTGTCAATGAGCACCTGATAGATGGTCTTTCCCTGCAGGGTGGCCTTATCTACCCCGAAACCACTGCTGGCATTTCCCTGCGGGTCACAATCCACCAACAGGACTTTTTTCTTCTTTGCCCCCAGACAGGCCGCTAAATTCACCGACGTCGTGGTTTTGCCCACACCGCCTTTTTGATTGGCAACTGCGATAATCTTTGCCAAAATCGTTCACCACTTTCTTATACTGCGCTTTAAGTTACAGTAATGCTTGTGTATTTTCCTTAAAATAAGTATAATTGTTACATTACAGGTTTTATTTTGGACAGATGTAAATTTTACCCCCGCCCAAAAACAGCATACCTATATAATAATATGAAATGCAAAAAAATGCTATTGTTTCACGTGAAACAGTAAAAAATTTTTAAGGAGGTGAGTATATGCCCGTTTATAATGCCCCCCTGCTTTCCATTGATGCAGCCGAGGCCCGGCGCTACGCAGGCCTGCAAAAAGCCGCCGACTTTGCTGAGGAAAAAATCCTTGAAGCCTGCGAAGATGCTCGCTTATTAGCAGTTCCCAAAGGAATCTGGGAAATTTACGACTACGATTGTGAAACACAAACCATAAAAGCGAATCCCCCCTGCCAGATTCAAGGGAAAAAAATTGGTCAGCATTTAGCTGGCTGTGAAAAAATTATCGCCTTATCGGCTACAGTTGGCGAAGATATCGAGGAAGATATTACCAGACGTTTTGCCAGTGGCGAATACAGCAATGCCTTGCTCATGGATGCAGCCGCGACAGCCGCCGTGGAACAAATTGCCGACGGCATGGAAAAAGCCATCACCCCGAAGATGGGCGCACAGGGATTTTTGCTGAAATGGCGCTTTAGCCCCGGCTACGGAGACTGGCCATTGGAGCAGCAGCCGGAATTAATCCGGCTGGCCAAGGCCGAGCAAATCGGCGTAAGTCTCACCACCTCCATGATGCTCACGCCACGCAAGAGCATTACCGCCATCATCGGACTCTACCGCAAACAGGAAAATAGTACGACTGAACACAGCCCCAAGGGTTGTACCGCCTGTACGCAAAAGAACTGCCCCTCCCGCAGAAAATAAATCTCCCAGAACAGGAGCTGAATGTATGTGTAAAATTGAAATCTTTGACGGTGCCATGGGTACCATGCTGCAAGCTGGCGGCCTTCAGCCTGGAGCCTGCCCAGAACTCATGAACGTCGAAAATCCCGAAGTGGTAAAAAATATCCATCGGGCATATATCGAAGCTGGCGCCACCATTATTGAAACCAATACCTTTGGTGCCAGCCCGCTGAAATTGGAACACTATGGCTTGACCGACCGTATGGCCGAACTCAATGCCGCCGCTGTAAAAATTGCCAAAAATGCCGCACAGGGCCGAGCAAAAGTTGCCGGTTCCATGGGGCCAACGGGCCGCTTTATCGAACCATTGGGTGATTTGGCTTTTGATGAAGCTTACGACAACTTCTTCGCGCAGGCACAGGCCCTTGCTCAGGCCGGTGCTGATTATCTCATCATCGAAACCTGCATCGACATTCAGGAAATGCGTGCCGCCCTGCTGGCGGCCAAAGATGCCTGCGATATTCCCGTAATCTGTCAGCTTTCCTACAGCGAGGACGGCCGCACCGTCACGGGTACCGACCCGCAATCGGCCGCCATTCTCCTCGACGCCATGGGTGCAGACATCATCGGTGTCAACTGCTCCCTTGGTCCGGAAGAACTCGTGCCCATCGTGAAAACCTTGGCAGAAAACTGCAACTGCCCCATCAGCGTCCTGCCCAACGCCGGCATGCCCTACCTCAAAGACGGCCAGACCGTCTTTCCCATGGGGCCGGAGGATTTCGGCAAATGGGGCGTAAAACTTTTGGAAGCCGGTGCCAGCTATTTGGGCGGCTGCTGCGGCACGACCCCCGCACATATCCGGGAACTAGCCAAGGCTGTAAAGGATTTGCCCCTGCCGGAGCGCAGACTTCCGGCCAAAAAACTCTGGCTGACCAGCCGCAGCAAAAGCGTCTGCATTGATAAGGGCCTGCCCACCCGCCTGATTGGTGAACGCATCAACCCCACGGGCCGCAAAAAACTGGCTGCCGAAATCCGCGAAGGCTCCCTGCTCGGCGTAAAGAAAGAAGCCGTCAACCAGGTCAAAGCCGGCGCCCATCTGCTCGATGTCAACATGGGTGTAGGCGGTATCGACCAAACTGCCGCAATGGCCAAGGCCGTCACCGAAATCGCCCAGCTTACCGATGCGCCGCTGGCCATTGATACCAGCGATGCCGAAGCCTTGGAAGCAGGACTCAAAGCCTATCCCGGCCGCGCGCTCATCAACTCCGTAAGTTTCGAGCCGGAACGCATTGAAAAATTCCTGCCACTGGCGAAGCGCTACGGTGCCGCCATTCTCTGCCTGCCCATCACGCCGGACGGCGTTCCCAAAACTGCCGAAGAACGCATCGAAGTCATGCACAAAATCATTGCCGCCGCTAAGGACGCAGGCTTAGACGATGGCGATTTCCTGCTCGATGCCTTGGTGATGACCGTTTCCGCCGATAAAAATGCCTGCTATGAAGTGCTCATCACCCTGCAGATGTATCGTGAGCGATTCGGTTATCCGACGACCATGGGCCTTTCCAATATCTCCTTCGGCCTGCCCAACCGCCCGCTGATTAACAGCACCTTCTTCGCGATGTGTCTGGCGGCAGGGCTCGACGCCCCCATCATGAATCCCTATGACGAGTCCATGCAGAATGCCCTGATGGCTTCTGCCGCCCTCTTAGGCGATGACCCCAACGGCCTTGCCTACAGCAAGAACGCCGCCAACCTGGCCGCCCCCAAAGCCGCCGCCACCGCAAAAGTGACGGAGCTGACACCGCTGGAAGCCATCAAGCAGGCTGTAATTGACGGCGAAAAGGACGAAGTCCCCATGCTGGTCGAAAACGCCCTCAACGCGGGAATTGACGGCAACACCATCACGGAGCAGGCGTTAACCGCCGCCATGACGGATATCGGCGTAGACTTCGGCGCAGGCCGTATGTTCCTGCCACAGGTACTCCTGTCTGCCGAAACCATGCGCGCAGCCTTTAACAAGCTCAAAGAGCTGACACCGGTCAATCAAGCACCAAAACAGGGAACGGTTGTCATCGCCACCGTCAAAGGCGATGTGCACGATTTGGGCAAGAATATCACGGGAGCCCTGCTGGCCAACAGCGGCTTTAAGCTGATTGATTTGGGCAAAGATGTGGACAGCACCGATATCGTCAAGGCCGCTATTGAAAACAACGCCGATATTGTCGGTCTTTGTGCACTCATGACCACGACAATGGTCCAAATTGACAAAGTCATTGCCGACCTCAAAGAAGCAGGCTGTGATGCTAAAGTCATGGTCGGTGGTGCCGCAGTCACGCAGGAATATGCCGACAGTGCCGGAGCCGATGCTTATGCCCCGGATGGCGTAAAAGCAGTCGAGCTGGCTAAGGAACTGGTAAAGAAATAACCGGCACTTTTCCACAACAAACCACAGGTTATCCACAAACTTATCCACATTATACACGGTTTGAGCAATATACTTACACATCAAAAAAGGGAGGCTTACGCCTCCCTTTTGCGATTTTGTTAACCTTATTCCATTACTACGGATACACCACTTGGCAACTGGATATTGCTGTTAGCGGCAATATTGGTATCCACTGACCAATGTCTCCTTGGCGGAGGTGGAGGTGGACGATGATGGCGCTGCCGTTCCCATGCACGACGGCGTTCCCATGCACGACGGCGTTCCTGCTCTCTGCGCTCCCGCTCTCTGCGCTCCCTCTCCAAACGCAACCTTTCCAAACGTCTGCGTTCAGCTGGAGTCAGAGTTTCCTGCGTAGGAATGCCATCAATTCCCACGCTCAAATCATAGACATGTGCAGGCCCAGTCATATTAAATGCACCTGCCTGCTGGGTTACAGCAGCTTCAGAATTGCCGGGCATCATGCTCATTGCCCCACATACCATAGCAGCTATAGCCAATCCTTGCCAAAACCTTCGCATCGCGTTCATCCCCTTCCTAGGTAATGTTAACAACGTGAATATCGATAAACTCCTGTTTATCTGTTAAGGATTCTTGTACACATATCATACAACATATAAATAAAAATTGCAAGTCTTTTTTATTTTCTGAAATTAATTATCGCTCCAATAAAAAATGACCTTTCTAACTCAAGAAAGGTCATTTTTATCTTTAGAACAAAACTTTTGCCAGATGCAGATATTCCGGGTCAAGCTGTTTTTTGTTGTTTACGGAGTCATGCAGGTCGATGGATACTACACGGCCCTTGCTGAAACCGAATACGACATCAGACAGACCGGAAATCAACGCCAGAGCAGCCTGCTCACCGAGCTGGCTGGCGCGTACGCGGTCGATAACCGTCGGCGAACCGCCACGCTGAATGTGGCCCAGTACCGTCACGCGGGTATCGAGTTCCGTCTTCTGGGCAATGAAATCGCCAATTTCCTGTGCATTGCCTGCACCTTCAGCAACAACCACGAGGATATAACGCTTGCCCTGAGCATAAGCGTTCTTCATATCATCACAGAGCTTGTCCAAATCGAAGGGTTCTTCCGGCACGAGAATGTACTCTGCACCACCGGAAATGCCGGCAACCAGTGCCAGCCAACCCGAACTGCGGCCCATTACTTCCATAACGATGACACGACGATGGGCCGAAGCCGTGTCACGTAACTTATTGATGGCATCAATGATGGTGTTCGCTGCCGTATCGCAGCCAATCGTGTAGTCAGAACCCCAAACGTCGTTGTCGATGGTGCCCGGCAGACCTACGATAGGAATGCCCGTTTCCTGCGACAGCAGGGACGCACCGCGCAGGGAGCCGTCACCGCCGATTACGCACAGGCCCTGAATCCCACGGTCAACGAGGTGCTGATAGCCGAGCATACGGCCTTCCGGCGTCTTCCAACGTTTGCAGCGGGCCGTGCCGAGGAACGTACCACCGCGCTGAATGATATCACCTACGTCTTTGGACTGCATTTCAAACATATTTTCTTCGAGCAAGCCATGATAACCATCACGGATACCCCAAACTTTTACCCCTTCATAGAGAGCCGTACGCACAACTGCACGGGCTGCCGCATTCATACCGGGGCTGTCGCCGCCGCTGGTCATGACTGCAATGCTTTTTAACATAATCGAAGTTCCCCCTTGAATTATAAGCAATCTGCGGTCATTTTTGCTGGCCGCAGGAAAAAACAAACCTCACTAATCCCTATCATACCATAAAAAGAAGAAATCTAACAGAAATTTTTTCAATGTTTATCCATTATATCCTGCCTGAGATTCCGCTGCCTGTTCCACTTCTGATTCATACACATACTGTACATCCGCATAATTATCCGTCCAAAGTTCACACTGCAACATGACGGTCTGCACAGCATCATCCATCCCCTCTGGCGGATATTTATGCTTTTTCAGTAGTTTTTTGATAAGGAGCCGCATTCTTGCTCTTGCACTTGACCTCTTCTGCCAGTCAATGGTGCGGTTCCGGCGCAGCGTATCCGCCAGCTCTTTCGTTATGGCAATCAGTTCTTCATTCTCATAAAAATCTTTAATTGCCTGCGGCTTGGTCAACGCATCATAAAAAGCCAGCTCATCAGCCGTCAGCCCTAATTGCTTCCCTTCCTGCTGCGCCTTGGATATCTGTCTGGCAAGATTCAAAAGCTCCTCTATAACCTGTTCATTGGTCAGCATCCCATTGAGATAAGCATTCATTGCCCGCTGGATGATTTCGCTGAACTTCTCTGACTTCACCACATTGGTACGGCGATAAATCTGTACCTGCTCGGCAATAAGTTTTTTCAGCAATTCCACCGCCAAATTTTTCTCTTTCATCTTGGCGATTTCTTCCAAAAACTTAGGGTCAAACAGGGAAAACTCCCGCTCTACATCTGAAAAAAGATTGATAACACCATCACTCTTGATGCTCTGCTGCAAAAGGTCATTAATCCGTTGGTTCATTTCCGGCAAAGAAATTTTCTGCCCTGCCCCCTGATGGGTCAACCGCAGGACAAGAACCCGCACTGCCTCAAAGAATGCTGCCTCAAACCGTTCAGTCTCTGGTGCAATAGACGAACAAAGCGAAAGTGCTTGATGGAGAAGCAGCGCCTCCTTGATGAAGGCATCTTTTTCCTTGTCCTTCTCCCGGTCAACGATGAAGTTCACCGCACCGGTTATCGTTTTCGCCCTTTGCAAATCTGAACCAGTGGAAAATTTGCTGTAATCATAGCCATAGAACAAATCCCGGCAAACAGATAATTTCTCAAGGAATTTTGGGTAAGCCACTTTAGCTATGTCCGTATCACCATAATTCTTCTTGTCCCGCACGGTGTAATCATTCATAGCCCGTTTGAGCGCAGATGCAATCCCCACATAATCTACCACAAGGCCGCCTTCCTTGTCCCGCCAAACCCGATTGACACGGGCAATGGCCTGCATGAGATTATGCCCGCTCATGGGCTTATAAACGTACATGGTAGCCATAGACGGCACATCAAAACCTGTCAGCCACATATCAACCACGATCGCAATTTTTAAAGGACTATCATTATCCTTGAACTTCTGCGCGAGTTCATCCCGCCGATGCTTATTGCCAATAATTTGCCGCCAATCTTCCGGATCTTTGTTGCTCTCGGTCATAACCACGGCAACTTTTTCCGTCCAGGCAGGACGCAATTCCAGAATGCGCCGATAAATCTTCATGGCAATAGCGCGGGAGTAAGCTACAATCATAGCCTTGCCCGTCAGCAAATTTTCCCGGTAGTTTTCATAATGGTCAAGAATATCCTCTACCAAAGAATTAATGGTTTTATCGTTCCCCAGAACGGCCTCCATCTGCCCCAGCTCACGCTTGCTTTTTTCAATCGTTGCAGCATCCGCGTTCTGTGCCATCAAATCATACTCAGCATCAATGAGTTTCAATGTTGCCTCATCCAAATGCAGTTTGATAACCCGGCTCTCATAATACACAGGCCGAGTTGCGCCATCCTCTACCGCCTGCGTCATATCATAAATATCTATATAGTCACCGAAAACTTCACGAGTGCTCCTATCCTTTGCTGAAATCGGTGTACCGGTAAAACCGATATATGTCGCATTAGGCAGGCTGTTGCGGATAATCCGCGCCGTACCTACCACGCGCTTGGCAACTTCCTGACCTTCCTCATTATGGGTCATTACAATTTTTTCTGTCAGCCCATATTGCGAACGATGTGCCTCATCAGCCATTACAATAATATTCCGTCGTTCTGACAGTGGTTCATCTGATTCCTCAAACTTCTGCATGGTTGTGAAGATAATCCCATTGGCTTGCCGTCCTGCCAGCCAGTTTTTCAAATGCTCCCGGTTCTCCGCATGAACAGGTTCCTGTCGCAGAAAAGCCTTGCACTTGGCAAACTGTCCATAAAGCTGGTCATCAAGGTCATTCCTGTCTGTTATCACCACCACAGTTGGGCTGTTCAACGCCGCTTGCAGCAGATGCACATAAAATACCATCGACAAGGATTTGCCGCTCCCTTGGGTATGCCAAAACACGCCACCTTTACCATCGGTAATTGTAGCGTGCTTTGTAGAATCAATCGCCTTGCGGACAGCAAAATACTGATGATAACCTGCAAGGATTTTTACCTTTGTCAGCCCGTCATTAGAAAAACAAATGAAGTTTTGCAGGATGTCCAATAACCGTCTGCGCTCAAAAATCCCCTCGAAAAAAGTATCAAACTGAGCATACTGTGTGTTTTCATAACTGCCATCCGTGGTTTTCCACTCCATAAAACGGTCTTCACCTGAGGTAATAGTACCCGCCTTGGATATCATCATATCACTCATTACACAAATGGCATTATAAATAAACAGCGACGGAATTTCCTGCATATAATTCCGCAGCTGCAAATACGCTTCACTGGCATCCGTTTCCTCACGGGAAGGAGACTTCAGTTCTATAATGACAATAGGCAAACCATTAAGAAACAACACCACATCTGGGCGCTTTGTGCTGTTCTCAATATATGTCCATTGATTCGCCGCAATAAAGGAGTTATTGACAGGATTATCATATTCCACCAGATAGACAATAGCCGCACGTTCCTCCCCCTTGACTGTATAGCGCACCGGAACTCCGTTCTGCAGATACTCCATAAACACTTCATTGCACAGGACAAGGTCACCATTATCAAAATTGCGTAACTTAAACAAAGCATCCGCAATGGCATCTTCCGGCAAATCTGCATTAAGGCGCCGAATACAATCCTCCAATACCTCATCATACAACGGGCTGCGCTGGTCGCGTTCTATATCCGGGCCATAGACCACCTCATAGCCCAGTCCGGCAAATAACTCCATAACAGAATTCTCATAGTCAGCTTCGGTATATGCCGTTGGCATCTGCATCACATCCCTGCTACATATTCTCAAACAACTTAAACTGCTCTTGTACAATCCCTAATATTTATCTCAACTCCATGTTAAAATCTTCCCGGGCATTCATCGCTTCTATCCCCGTCATTGTCCGTGCCTTAACCTCGTCATTAACAGACTTCATGGAAACAATGCGTATATCATCAATGGTATTCAAGGATTCATCCTCATGCCAGCTGGACAAAAAGTTATCAATAAATTCCAGATTATGCGTCGTAACAAAGAGCTGTACGTTATACTTCCGCGCATACTTAATCAGACTATGGCATAGCTTTCTTTGTGCTTCTGGGTGTATGGTAGAATCTATCTCATCAGTACACATTATGCCATCATGGTAAAAAATCAACGCACCCACAATCTGGAACATACGCCGCAAGCCATCACCAAAGGTATCCAGTGGGAAATAATCACCATTGGCAACCTGTGCACTAACAGGCGCCATACTGTTATCCTGATAGGGCAAAATATCAAAATCCGTAATCTCCGGGAATACTTCCTGCATTTCTTGTACGAATTTACCGATTAGATTATGCCGCTTCAAATGAACATACAGCTTACGATTTTCCGCCATATTTCTATGCCCGCTTATATCTTCGTAATTGGCCAGCTGTTGCGGCGCTACATTCTCAATAAAGGTATTCGGCCATCCTAAAAGGAAATTACGTTTATCCTCATCACTTTTTGCCACTTCCCATTGAGCAACAGGAACATTAGGCACCATCTGCATCTGAGAATTCATATTGGGATTCATCACAGGATTCACAGCTGGTGCATCCGTAGCCACATCACGTATAAAATCCTTAAACACATCTCCTAAGGAAACCTTATGCGTATATGATATTTCCTTACCATCATCCATTGCTGTAAACTTAAACGAAAAAGGAATATTTCTCCTATCGTACACAACAGCGACAATATTTTCCGCAATATGATAAGGCGTCGAATTTTGTGAAAACTGATTCCGCTGCACGCATGTCCCAATAAAAGGTGACAAATTGTAACCACAAGCCCAACCGAAAAAAGATTCCAATAAAGTAGTCTTACCAACATTGTTTTTGCCCACAAAAAAATTAATTCTACTTAATTTATCAAGTCGAAAACTAGAAAACTTTCTATAACCTTCTACTCTAAATGATGCTATCAATGCCATCACCTCAATTTTCTATATATTGCATCAACACCTTTTGATAATAAAAGCCATCTCAAAAATTTACAGCAATTCATAGCATTTCCCTGTATAGTATCTGGGTAATTAACTTTTCCTTCATTGTATATATACTTTTCCACGATATATCTTTGCCCAATTTTTTGCATTAACTTTTGCATTCCCACCTCATCATTTATACTTATATAATGAGATAATTGGTTATAATCATCCAGAATATCTACTATTTCTTTTGTTTTTTTAATCTTTTCTAGCCCATCATCCATATAAAAATAACCTCATTTAACTTATGCAGATAATCGTTTTCTTATCTCATTAATGAAAAATTGAAAACTTGGAGATTTATTACTATCAAGATCTAGATATTTTCCTATTTTTTCGGCCCACTCACTTTTGATTTTTCCAGCCTCAACAAACGTAGGGCATTCTTTTGCAAACTTTTTCATCCCACCTTCATACACAATCTCAGCTAAAATCTCCCAAGTTCCACAAATACTGTCTTGCTCATAATTTTTTAGATGATTAAGTTTTGCATTTGGATAGGCTATTTTTATAGCCGCCTCATCGCCCAACAGCCAAGCTTCCATTTCTTCAACGGCTATACAGAATACATGATCAATAGAAATACTGTTGGTTTCAGCAACTTGTTCCAGCTCATTTCTGAACAATTCCGTTTCCCTCGTATCATTATCTAAAACCACAAAAATCGCAGCTCCGTCTGGCATATATCGCAAACTTTTATCAAAACCTTTTAGGTAAGTCGCCAAGTCATTTAACAATTTTCCAGTCTTAGTTTCCTTCACCGTATTTTTCTTCGTAAAGCCACCTATACCATGAAAATACTTGCACTCGTAAATAACATTATTATTAACTTCACACAATTTATCCATGATTTTTTCAACAAGCACCTTACCAGATCTATCTTCTATCAGGAATTGAAAGTACATAGCCTTACCTCATCCAAAATATTCACTATACCATAAATCGCCCATACTCGCGCCCTCAGATGTCAAATCGCTCACAAATTCATACTCACTTGCGCGCTTGATTTTCGAAAAACCATTCTCATCCTTCTCTAATACCCATACCTGCTCAGGCGCTAACGCATTCACAAAAAACGGACTATGTGTTGTTACAAATAGCTGTTTTGCATAGCCCTTGCCAACATTTCTTTTCATCTCAACCGCCAAATTTGCCAAATATTTATGATATAAACCATTCTCCGGTTCTTCTACAAATACAAGCTGACGAGGGTTACGTTCATGTAACAGTAAATAATAAGCGAAAAGTTTCAATGTACCATCAGACATACGCTGTGAGAAAAACGGTTCGCTAAATCCCTTTTGAAAAAATTCTAACACCATTTGTCCATTAGGTAATTTTTCAGGTTTTATACGGTCAATATTGGGAATTTTATCTTGTATATCTAATAATATTTTCTTAAATTCATCAGGGTTTTCACGAAACATATATTGAGCAACATTATTTATGTTGCTCCCTGTTTTATTTAAGTATGGTGATGGTGATGCCGTTTGTAATTGTCTTGCGGCATCAGGGGTAAAATAGCATAAATACCAGCTTTTCAAGAATGATAGAAATTTTTCTATGCGTGAATACTGCTTCATCACCCCAAGCGTGACTATACCTAGTGTTCTGCTTTCTGAAAGCTCCACCATCACCTTTGTTCCTACAGTTTCATTGCCTTCATCATCTACCTGTCCGCCTTCTGCCCCTTCAAAAGCATATCCCTTGCCATCAATCAAATGCAAAAAAGATAGTGGCCGCCCATAACTATTGCCCACTCTTCGTTGCCGCAGACGTTCTTCCTTTACATACGCCCTGTCCATTTTATCCTTGCTGATAGTCAGTTCATAGGTTATAGGCCGCGAATTTTTGCTTTCTTTATAGTATATCTCAAAACGAATTTCTGTTGCTCCGCATTGAGATATAAGTTGGTCAAATCCTCCACGATTTTTTTCATCACAAGCCGTTTCCACATCAGTAGATATACAATCGGATATAAAACCGAACGCATCCGCTATAGTGCTTTTCCCATTTCCACTAGGACCAATAATCGCCACCATATTTCCTAATTCATCATCATTGCGGTCACTAAATAGTTTGCCCATTTTTATATCGCGTAATGAGCCATAGTTCTTAATAGCTATGCCTAATATTTTTCCCATTGCTATATCTCCTTATACTACTAAAACCTTTTCCCTCATAACATTTCTATAAAAATCGCTATCCTTATTTATTTCATGGATTTCAAAGATGTCAACCCTCTTTTGCAGAGCTTCACGCAGTTCCTCTCCCAAGGCAAGTACATTTGTCAGCCTGAATCCTTCGTCAATGTAGACGAGAAAATCTACATCACTATTCTCATCAGCCTCCCCACGAGCGTAGGAGCCAAACAGGTATATCGCTTTCACATAGTATTTTTTTGCTAATGGCTTTACCACACTAGATATATATTTAAATGTGATAATTTGATTATTCATAATAGTACCTTTTATTCATAATTAACCCTATTTATTTAACAAAAAAGGTTTGAACTACCTTTCTTCCTCTCCTCGGAGCACACTTTAATATAAAAAAACAATTATTGATTTCATCAAATCTTAATTTAAAATCCAGATACTCGGGTATTTGTTTTGGAATAAATCTCTTTTGAATATTTCTATAAAATAGTTCCAACTCATGAATATACTCCATCAAATAATCAGTACGCCTTAATATCTGTATACTCGTACCAGCACAGGTCACGCCAATGCCAGGATTTAAATAAGTTTTTCCACCAATACTATTAAGTGTACACACATGTTTCTTTCGTAACAAAGTTCTATCTTCATCAGTTATTTGAGATTCTAGTATAGCTTCAGGCAATTCAAATTTTGATAATAGATTTGGCCAATTTCTATTAAGTATATCTAAATATCGTTGTCTTGAAAAAGCTACTGGATTATTTTTATGATTTTCTGTAATATCAACAAAATAGGCCTCTTCCTCACAATCAGGAATATATACTATTAACAGTTCTCCTGTACGATTGTAATAATTCCTTCCATTTTGACGTTCTTCTTTTCTTTCGCCTAAGTGTAAATGATACATATTCCATTCAAAGAGCATCAAATCATTTTTAGCTGGATTATCTGCAAGTTTACTTAATCTTCCATTAAGGTCTACTCCGTTTTCAAAATCACATTTAATCTTTTCTATAACTGCTTTAAATTTATCATAATCATTCGAGTCAAGTTTTCGCTTCAATTCTTGTGAAACCATCACATTTCTCTTATTAGTTGAAATATGTTTTTTATTGAATGTGAACAATCGTTCCAAAAGATAGCCAGCTTTATATCTTATGATTTTCTTATTACGTTCTGCAAAATCCTCATATTCTAGTACTTCAAAAGGTATAGGCGGAAAAAATCGTTCTATTTTCAAACAAGGATTTTTCTTTGTAAAGAAAAGTGTTAATTCCGATACAACATCTGCAAAAAAATTCAACTATCATTTTCCTCCGCAAAATGCAAAATTAGTTTTTCCTTAATCAACTAACACACGATACATCAATCTCACCAGACATAAGTCGTGGAAGTAATGTATCTCTTAACTTTGATAAAGTTTCTATTTCCTTTCTATTATGGAATATTGCCTTTATCAACGGTTCGATAGTTTGTGCAAATTTATTCTGCTCCGCAATCGGCGGTATTTTTATTGCATAGGAGTGGATATGATTACGGTTAAGTGTAGGAACGGCACTACCACCTTGGAACATACTGTAATCTAAATTATATAACATAAAGTAAACCCATAAAGGATTACTGTTTTTGAATTGTTTAGTAAACAACGATGTATTATGTGGCCAACATGATTCAAGATATAGTCTTGGCTTTCCAATATTGCCGCTTCGCCCTAAAACAATACATGGTGGTTCTGCCATATATTGATTATGAAAAAAAATTGTATCCGTTGAGCCTGCCACTGGGTATTTACCTTTTATCATTTTCGTTTTTGGCAGGTCATACCCTCTTTGTAATGTGACCACATCTCCAACAGTTACTTTTTTCCAATCATCACTATTATAATTAAACTTTTTATAGATAAGCTATGATTGCTCCGACAAATTATTTATTATATTTATATTGGTTTTTATTTTATCTTGAA
>CADAAS010000027.1 GCA_902785885.1 Pseudoselenomonas ruminantium | reverse complement strand
AGGATTCGCGATATCATCTGCGAGCCGCTGCGCAACTTTGCCAAGGTTTCCGATAAGGAAGCCGAGGCTAGAGCTGTGGCGCTTTTGGAGCAGGTGGAACTGGCGCCGGAAATCGCCCTGCGCTATCCGCATGAACTCTCTGGCGGCCAGCGACAACGCGTGGGCATTGCCCGGGCGCTTATCCTGGAACCGGAGGTCATCATCTGCGACGAGGCAACCAGTGCCCTGGACGTGTCCGTACAGGACAGCATCGCCAAGCTCCTGGCCAAGTTGCAGCGGGAAAAGGGCGTCAGCTATATCTTTATCTGCCATGACCTGGCGCTGGTGAGCCTCATCAGCCATCGGGTGGCGGTCATGCAAAACGGCCGGATTGTTGAAGAACTGGCAGGGGATAAGATTGCGCAGGCGCAGCACCCCTATACGAAAAAATTGCTCAGTTCGGTGTTTTCCGTGAAAAAAAGGGCATAAAATTTATTTTTTAGGTATTGAAGCCCGGATTTTTTTATGGTAAACTACTTAGGTATGTGGACGGTCCTCTGAGTAGGCATGAGCTTGCCACGAACGTCTGATTAAGGAGGAAAAAACAAATGAACATCATCGAGACTCTGGAGAAAGAACAGCTCCGCAGCGACATTCCCGTATTTGCACCTGGCGACAAAGTTCGCGTACATGCAAAAATCGTCGAAGGCAACCGTGAGCGTATTCAGGTATTCGAAGGCCGCGTAATCGCTCGTCAGGGCGTTGGCGTTCGTGAGACTTTCACCGTTCGTCGTGTATCCTACGGCATCGGCGTAGAACGTCTGTTCCCGGTTCATTCTCCGCGTATTGCCAAGATTGAAGTTGTTAGCCGCGGTGTTGTCCGTCGTGCAAAACTTTACTATCTGCGCAACCTTACGGGTAAAGCTGCTCGTATCAAAGAAAAACGCTAATCTGCGTAACGGTAGGGACTGCTTCCGAGCAGTCCCTATTTTTGCGTAAGATAGCCAAAACACATTAAGAGGAGGACCCTTTTATGAGTTCATTAGGCGAAGAAGCAAAAGACTGGCTTGTCTCCATTGTCATTGCGGTGGTGCTGGCTTTCTTTATTCGTGAATTTATCGTGGAGCTTTACATTGTAGATGGCCCGTCCATGCGGCCGACCTTGCAGTCACAGGAACGGCTCGTGGTCAATAAGTTCATCTACAACTTCCGGGAACCACAGAAAAACGAGATTCTCGTATTCGAATATCCCCGCGACAGGAGCCGTGATTTCATTAAGCGCGTCATTGCAACCGGCGGCGATACGGTGGAGATTAAGGCGGGCAAGGTCTTTGTCAATGACCAGCTGCTCAATGAAGATTATATCTTGGAACCCACCCGCAGCGAATATCCCAAATCCACGGTGCCCAAGGGAACCGTCTTTGTGATGGGCGATAACCGCAACAATTCCGAGGACAGCCGTTTTGCTGACGTGGGCTTTGTGCCGTTTGATTTAATCAAGGGCAAGGCCATGCTGGTATTCTGGCCGATTGGACAGTTCAAGACACTGCCGTAACGAGGGAGGCATAGACGATGAAGTTTATTTCCTGGAATGTCAACGGCCTGCGGGCCTGCCTGAAAAAGGGATTTATGGAGTCATTCTGCAAGCTGGACGCCGATGTGTTCTGCCTGCAGGAAACGAAAATGCAGCCGGACCAGGCTATCTTAGATTTGCCCGGCTACAAGCAGTATTGGAACAGCGCCGAAAAGAAGGGCTATTCCGGAACGGCGGTGTTCTCCCGCATTGAGCCGTTAAACGTCACCTATGGTTTGGGCATTGAAGAACATGACCATGAAGGCCGGGTAATCACCTTGGAATTTCCCGAAATGTTTTTGGTGACGGTCTATACGCCCAATTCCAAGCGGGAACTGGAACGTCTCGATTACCGCATGGAATGGGAAGACGCCTTCCGCGATTACCTGTGCCAATTGGATGCGCAGAAACCTGTGGTAGTCTGCGGGGATTTGAATGTGGCCCATCAGGAGATTGACCTTAAAAATCCCAAGACCAATCATCATAATGCCGGTTTTACCGATGAAGAACGCGGCAAGTTTACCGAGCTTTTAAACGCGGGCTTTATTGATACCTTCCGCACCTTGTATCCGGAGCGCACGGGCATCTACACCTGGTGGTCGTATCTTAGAAAAGCCCGGGACAACAACGCCGGATGGCGCATTGATTATTTTGTCACTTCTACGCGGTTGAAGGAAAAAATCAAGGATGCGACCATTCACAATGAAATTTTTGGCAGTGACCACTGTCCTGTGGGATTGGAAATAGAAAATCCTTGACAGGGGAACGGCCATAGGATAAAATTTATACGTTATGTTGAGTTGAAGGGGGATACAGTTATGTATCCTTCCTTGCTTTATAGAATTAGGAGGCAGATTACACTAAAATGAGTATGACGACCAATGAAAATTTGAGAAACATCGCCATTATCGCCCACGTTGACCATGGCAAGACGACCCTGGTTGATGGCATGCTGAAGCAGAGCCATGTGTTCCGCTCCAACGAGCAGGTTGCAGAGCGCGTTATGGACTCCGGCGATATCGAGCGTGAGCGCGGCATCACGATTTTGTCCAAAAACACAGCTGTTATGTACAACGGCGTAAAAATCAACATCGTAGATACCCCGGGCCATGCTGACTTCGGCGGCGAAGTGGAACGTGTTCTCAACATGGTTGACGGCGTTGTTCTGCTCGTTGATGCCTTTGAAGGCCCGATGCCTCAGACGAAATACGTACTGCGCAAGGCTCTCGAACAGAAGCTGAAGCCGATTGTGGTTATCAACAAGATTGATAAGCCGAATCAGCGTGTGGATGACGTTTATGATGAAGTTCTCGAACTCTTCATGGAACTCGATGCCGATGATGACCAGCTCGACTTCCCGGTAATCTATGCTACGGCTCGTGATGGTATTGCCAAGTACAGCATGGATGATGACAACGACAACCTCGAACCGCTGATGGAAACCATCGTGAAGGAAATCCCGGCTCCGCATGGTGACCCGGACGCTCCGCTGCAGATGATGGTAACGACGCTCGAATCCGATTCCTTCGTAGGCCGCGTAGCTATCGGCCGCATCATCCGCGGTACGGCAAAGCCGAACCAGGCTGTAGCCATCATCAACGGCGACCAGGAAACGAAAGCCCGTATCGGCAAGGTATTCACTTACCAGGGCCTGCAGCGCGTAGAGAGCGAAGCTGCCGGCATGGGTGAAATCGTTGCCCTGACCGGTCTTGGTGACGTATCCATCGGTTACACGGTAGCCGATGCTGAAAATCCGGAAGCTCTGCCGACCATCAACATCGACGAGCCGACCCTGTCCATGACCTTCGGCGTCAACACGAGCCCATTTGCCGGCCGTGAAGGTCAGTTCGTAACCTCCCGTCACCTGCGTGACCGTCTGTTCAAGGAAATTGAAACCAACGTGGCCATGAAGGTTGAAGAAACGGATTCTGCCGATGTATTCAAGGTTTCCGGCCGTGGTGAACTCCACCTGTCCATCCTGATTGAAACCATGCGCCGTGAAGGCTATGAGCTGCAGGTTGGCAAGCCGGAAGTAGTTTACAAGACCATTAACGGCCAGCTCTGCGAACCGATTGAAAACCTGACGATTGAAGTACCGCAGGAATACATGGGCGCAGTTATGGAAGGTCTCGGCACGCGTAAGGCTGAACTCACGAACATGACGGAGACGGCTGGTTACATGCGCCTCGAATTCACCATTCCGGCACGTGGCCTGATTGGTTTCCGTTCCGAACTCCTGACGAGCACCAAGGGCAACGGCATCATGAACCATGTGTTCCACGGTTATGCGCCGTACAAAGGCGACATTCCGGGCCGTACGCGCGGTTCCCTCGTTGCTTTCGAACAGGGCGAAACGACCGGTTATGGTATCTTCTCCCTGCAGGATCGCGGCGTAATGTTCATTGAGCCGGGCGAACAGGTTTATGAAGGTATGATCGTTGGTGAAAACTCCCGCGATAACGATATCGACATCAACCCCTGCAAGAAGAAGAACGTATCCAACATGCGTACGTCTTCCTCGGACGAAGCAATCCGCCTGACCCCGCCGAGAATCCTCTCTCTGGAACAGGCTATCGAATACATCAACAACGATGAAATGGTTGAAGTTACGCCGGAACACATCCGTCTGCGTAAGACCATTCTGGACCGTACGGTGCGTGGACGTAATGCGAAGAACGCACGTAAGGGTTAATCCTTAGGATTAGGTTAACATCGATATGCTAAGACGCCCGGAGGGCAGATAATATTTTTCCTACGCTTAGACAGGCTTGTCAAACGCTGCGGAAAAACATCATCTGCCCTCCGGGCTTATTGCGTATTATGACGTTCCTTCACTTATATAACTTTGCTTATAGCAACGGGAAAGTATCATCAGCCACCGGGCTACTTTCGTACATTACATTGAGGTGCTAAGACGCCCGCGAGGCTGGTAATGTTTTTCCTCCGCCATAGACAAGCTTGTCAAAAGCTGCGGAAAAACACCACCAGCCCCGCGGGCTTTTGCGTACATTATATTGAGCTAACAAGTCTAATTTTGACCTGTCAATTTGATTTGTCAGCGGGAGAGTTTTTCGTATTGTGGTGAAATCGCGAGAAAAACCTTGAAAAATTGCGGAAATGCAGGTATTATAGTATAGATATCGAAATAGACAGGGGGCAGGAATTGATGAAGAAATTTACGAAATGGCAAGGTTGTGGCAATGATTTTGTTTTGTTCGACTGCCTGCATGAAGATATAGAGGACTATGCTGAACTGGCCCGCAAGGTCTGTGACCGTCATTATGGCGTGGGTGCAGATGGCATTTTGGTTGTGCTGCCTTCTGCCGAAGCGGATTTCCGCATGCGGATTTTTAATACCGACGGGAGCGAGGCGGAGATGTGCGGCAATGGCATTCGCTGCTTTGCCCGTTATCTCTATGACTTTGGTCTGACCAAGGAAACGCGCTTTACCGTGGAAACGGGTGCCGGGATTCTGGTGCCGGAGATTGTTCTGGATGGCGGTACGGTCAAGGGCGTCAAGGTGGATATGGGTGAGCCGCATCTTTTGGGGGAGGAGATTCCCGTTATCGGCTTTGACGGTCAGCAGGTGGTTGCTCAGCCGATTATGGTTGAGGGCAGGACATATCAGTTCACCGCTGTGTCCATGGGCAATCCGCATTGCGTGATTTTCGTAGACGATGCGGAAAACTTCCCGATTTATGAACTCGGAAGCAAGTTTGAGTCCCATGAACTTTTCCCGCGCAAGACGAATACGGAGTTCGTTGAGGTCAAAGACCGTCAGCATGTGCGTATGCGTGTCTGGGAGCGGGGCGCGGCGGTTACGTTGGCCTGTGGTACCGGCTCCTGTGCAACGGTTGTAGCAGGTATCCTGAATGATAAGCTGGACAGAGAGGCTGCCACGGAAGTGGAACTCGACGGCGGAAGGCTCTTGATTCATTGGGCGGATAACAACCATGTATTTATGACCGGCCCGGCTGAACTGGTGTTCAGTGGTGAGCTGGCAGATTGAGAGGCGCAATTATGCTGAAAAGTATGACCGGTTTCGGTGCCGCTACCGTAGAAAATGATGATTACAAGGTAACCGTGGAATTAAAGGCGGTTAATCAGCGTTTTTTGGAGTTGAATTTCCATATGCCCCGCCAGTTTGGGCAGTGGGAGGAAAATCTGCGCCAGCTTATCCGCAATTTTGCGGCCCGTGGCAAGGTGGATATCTTTGTCAATTATGTTGACAAGCGGGAGTCCAAGAGCACCATTCGCGTGGATAAGGGGCTGGCACTGGCCTATCAGTCTGCGATGAATGAACTTAGTGATACCCTGCATCTGCCCCGTCCGGACAGTGCGGCGATGTTTGCGGGCTTTCCCGATGTTTTGCAAGTGGAGCAGAGTGCGGAGCTGGACGGTTTGCAGCCGGTGCTTGAAGATGCCCTGCAGCAGGCGCTCAAGGCGTTTGACGATATGCGTCAGCGGGAAGGCGCACATATTGCCGAAGACTTTGAACAGCGTTTGGTGAAGCTGGAAGGCATGCGTCAGCAGTTAATCACGCTTGCTCCGGCTATTGTGGCAGAACGCCGTCAGCATTTGCAGGAAGTTCTGGCCGAGGCCCTTGCCGGGAAAGATTTTGACGAGACGCGCATCATTCAGGAAACGGCGCTCTTTGCTGACCGTGTAAACTACACCGAAGAAGTGGTGCGCTTAGAGAGTCATATCGCCCAATTCCGGCAGATTATGGCGGCTGGGGAGCCGTCCGGGCGTAAGCTGGATTTTCTGATTCAGGAATTTAACCGGGAAACAAACACTATCGGTTCCAAGGCCAACAGCAAAGACGCTGCGCAGTTGGTCGTGGACATGAAAAGCGAAATCGAAAAGATTCGCGAGCAGGTGCAAAATATCGAGTAAAGGGGAGAGATACTGATGGATATCAAGCTCATCAATATCGGCTTTGGGAATATTGTATCGGCCAATCGTATTGTGGCCATTGTCAGCCCTGAATCAGCGCCGATTAAGCGCATTATTCAGGAAGCCAGGGATGGGGAGCGGCTTATAGATGCGACGTATGGACGCAGAACAAGAGCAGTAATCATCATGGACAGCGACCATGTCATTTTATCGGCAGTACAGCCGGAAACGGTGGCCCATCGCGTTGAAGATGATGATGACGATGTAAAGACGGAAAAAGAGAAAGAGGACGAAGAATAAATGCGTAAAGGATTATTGATGGTCGTTTCCGGGCCGTCGGGAACGGGCAAGGGCACGGTATGCAGTGAACTCCTTGCACAGGCTGAGGATTTGGCCTATTCGATTTCCGCTACGACCCGTCAGCCCCGCGCTGGAGAAGTAGACGGCAAGAACTACTACTTTATGGACAAGACAGATTTTGAACAGAAAATCGCGGAAGGCGGCTTTTTGGAATATGCCAATGTCTATGGCAATTACTATGGCACGCCTCTGGGCAAGATTGAGGAACGTCTGGCCAAGGGCGAGGATATCCTGCTGGAAATCGATACGCAGGGTGCCTTGAATGTGATGAAAAAATGCCCGGACGGGCTGTTTATCTTCCTTGTGCCGCCTTCTTTGGCCGAACTGGAGCGCCGTATCCGCGGCCGTGGTTCGGAGACGGAGGAATCCCTGCAGAAGCGCATGGGTTCTGCCTGCAAGGAAATTGAAGACGGCAGGAAGTACAGCTATGTGGTCGTCAATGATACCGTAAAACATGCCGTGCAGCGCATTATGGCGATTCGTGCCGCTGAGCACTGCCGTGTGGATAGAAATCAGGAAATTTTTGAGGAGTTGGCAAAGTAATGAAAGTAATGAGCAAACCGGAAATGAGCATGGTAAACCCGTCTACGGATAAACTGATGTCCCGTGTGGACAGCCGTTATGGCCTGGTGGTCTGTGCCTCCAAGCGTGCCCGTCAGCTGGTGGATGGCGAAGAACTCAAGGAAATCGAAATGAAATCCACCAAAGATGTAACCAATGCACTGGAAGAAATCGCGGAAGGCAAAATCGCCTACAAGATTTCCAAGGCTGACCTCTAAGATGGGCAGCTTAACCGGCAAGAAAATTGTTTTGGGCGTGACGGGAGGCATCGCCGCTTACAAGGCGGTGGAGATTGCCTCCCGTCTCCGTAAGGCGGGGGCGGAAGTCCATGTCATTATGACCCGGGAGGCGACGGAATTTGTTACCGAGCTGACCTTCCGAGAAATCACTGGTCAGCCCGTGACTGTGGATATGTGGGCCAAGGTCACGAATTTCAACGTGGAGCATATTGCACTGGCCAATTTGGCCGATATCATGCTGATTGCTCCGGCCACGGCCAATATCATCGCCAAGACCGCTGCGGGCATTGCCGATGATATGCTGACGACTACGTTGCTAGCAACCAAGGCACCGATTATCATGGCGCCAGCCATGAATACCAATATGTATGAAAATCCCGTAACGCAGAAAAATATCGCGGAATTAAAAAGCCGGGGCGTACAGATTATCGAGCCTGCCTCCGGGCATTTGGCCTGTGGTGTGGAAGGCAAGGGCCGACTGCCGGAACCGGCAGAGATTGTCCGGTTTGTACTGGATTTTGCTGAAGGTGAACAGCGCTTAAAGGGCAGGAAAATCATCGTCACGGCTGCCGGTACCATTGAACCCTTGGACCCGGTGCGCTTTTTAGGCAACCGTTCTACGGGCAAGATGGGCTATGCCATTGCCGGTGAGGCGGCCAAACAAGGCGCAGAAGTCCTTTTGGTGTCCGGCCCGAGCAATCTGCCTGACCCGGCGGGGGTGCGTACGATACGCATTCAGACGGCGCTTGAAATGCAGGCGGCAGTGCAGGAAGCCTATGCTGCGGCAGATGCCGTCATCATGTCGGCGGCCGTGGCGGATTATCGTCCCAAAACAGTAGCGAAAGAAAAAATCAAAAAGAGCGATGATGAACTGGTGCTTCATTTAGAGCGCAATCCGGATATCTTGTATGGGTTGGGCCAGCACAAGGCACAGCAGATTCTCGTGGGCTTTGCGGCAGAAACCTGCAATGTGGAGGAATATGCCAAAAAGAAGCTCGTGAAGAAAAATCTCGATTTCATTGTCGCGAACGATGTATCCGCCAGTGATGCAGGCTTTGCCGTGGACAACAACCGGGTGCAGATTTATACCCGCGATGGCGGCTGTGAAAAATATCCTTTGATGAGCAAGCAGGAATTAGCCGGGATTATATTGAATAAAATAGCAGAGTTGATGTCCTGATGCAATAAAAGGAGGCGCGCTATGCCCAAAGTGACCCGTGAAGATATTCCCAACTGGTTCCAGCGCAAGACTGGTTTCAACGTAGATGTGGAAGAACTGAAGAAGGCGGCAGAACTTGACCGCATAGCCTGCGCCGATGAGCCCATGAAGATGATGCGTGACCTTTGGGGCATAACGCCCAGGGATTGCGAGAAAATACTGGGCGCACCCAGCCGTACGGTGGAAATGTGGTTTCATAAGAAAGCCTCGCGGCCGCCCTCCTGGGTCGTGCGCCTTATCGTGGAAAAATGCGCGGAACTGCATGAGCGCAGAATGCAGCGAAAAAAATAAGATAATAAGGGCTGACAGGTCAAATGGACTTGTCAGCCCTTAGGGTGTGTTGAGTTTTGTGCATAGCTTGCTGTAAAGAGGTGTATAAAATGGCTTTATTAGGAACCTGTGTAGTACCGCATCCGCCCTTGATCCTGCCGGCTATCGGCAGAGGTGAGGAACAGAAAATCGGCGCCACCATAGCCGCTTATGAAGAAGCGGCAAAATGGGTGGTCAGCCTGCAACCGGAAACCATCGTAATCACCAGCCCGCATGCCAAAATGTATGCCGATTATCTGCAGCTGTCCTCCGGGACCGGGGCCAAGGGCAGTTTTGCCGGCTTTGGGCATGCGGAACTGCGCTTTGAAGCCGATTATGATGGAACGCTTGTCGGGCATATTGCTAAACTGGCCGATTCAATAAAGCTGCCGGCAGGCACTTTGGGCAAGCAGGATGGCAGTCTTGACCATGGCACCATGATTCCGCTGTATTTTTTGCAAAAGGCCGGTTTTGCAGGCAGGATTGTCCGCATCGGCCTGTCGGGACTATCCCGTGACTATCACTATGCGTTGGGTGTACTGATTGCCCAGGCGGCTGTTGAATTAAAACGGCGGGTGGTGATGGTTGCCAGCGGGGATTTATCCCATAAACTGAAGGTCGATGGCCCTTATGGCTTTGACCCGGCCGGCCCCGTGTTTGACCAACGTATGGGAGATTGCTTTAAGACCGGTGATTTTCTGCAGCTCATGACAACGCCGGCGGAACTGGCGGATTCGGCAGCTGAATGCGGCCTGCGCTCGTTCTGGATTATGGCGGGAGCTTTGGACAGGCATCAGGTGCAGGCAAAGCTGCTCGCGCAGGAAGGGCCGTTTGGCGTAGGCTATGCGGTGGCGGTTTTTGCACCCGGGGAATATGATGAATCCCGCAATATTGGCGAGCAGGCAGCGAAGCTGTTCCGCGAGGAAATCGAAAAGCGGCGCAGCCAGGAAGACGCATACCTGGCTTTGGCGCGTTATTCGCTGGAACATTATGTGCGGACGGGCAAGCGGGCGGCATTGCCGGAAAATCTGCCCACGGAATTGACCGGTCAAAAAGCCGGGGCGTTTGTCAGCATTAAGAAGGACGGTCAGCTGCGGGGCTGCATTGGTACGATTTTGCCGGTGCGGGAGAGTTTGGCTGAAGAAATCCTCTATAACGCCGTGTCTGCCGGTACCGGCGACCCGCGCTTTTCGCCGGTGAGGGAAGATGAATTGCAGGATTTGCTTTATGATGTGGATGTCCTGTCTGTTCCCGAACCGATTGAGGGGATAGAGCAGCTGGATACCAAGCGTTACGGTGTAATCGTTGAAGCGGGCAGCCGGCGTGGCCTGCTCCTGCCGGATTTAGCTGGCGTGGATACCGTGGAGCAGCAGGTGGAAATTGCCCGCAAAAAGGGCAATATTGGTCCCCATGAAGCCGTGAAATTATGGCGGTTCACGGTGACCAGACATATTTGAATCAGTTAGGAAGTGTAAAGTATTGCAGGAAAATGCATTGACGAAGAAGATAAATGATGCCTTGGCACAGGCGGCGACGCTGGTGGAGGAGAAGGATGTTGCGGCGGCGGCAGATATCCTGCGGCAGGAGATTGAGGGCGTGGAAAAGCTCAACCTCTACAATGATGGACAGGCAGATTATTATGATTTCAATACGCTGATGGAAATGGTGATGTTTCAGAGCCAGCATCCTGAAATGCAGCCCGTGGCGGATATTGAAGAACCCTTGAACCGCCTGTACGCCATGTACGGCTCTCTGCTCCTGGAACAGGGGAAACTGGATGAAGCCGAAGAAGCACTGGCCATTGCCATGGATTGGAACCCCATGAGTGCCGATATCGCCTTTGAGCATGCGGAGATTTTCAAGCAGAAGAAGGATTGGGAAAAGCTCAAGGAACTGACGACCGCGATTTTCCCCATTGCCTACAAGCGCCGGGAAATTGCTCATTGCTACCGCAACTTAGGCTATTACTTCGTGGAAAAACAGATGTGGGATGAGGCGGTTGGCTGCTATCTGCTCAGCATGAGCTTTGCTGATGCGGAGGGCCGCTATCAGGCCGAACTGGAACTCAAGTATATCCATGAGGAAACCGAAGGTCAGGCACAGCGCCCCTCCATTGGTGCCATGCGTTCCTACGGGGAAAAGTACGGCTTTCCCATTGGGCCTGATGCCAAAATCATTGAAACGGCCATGCAGTATGGCAAGGCGATGCTCGCCAATAAGAAGTATGAACATGCCAATTACTTCTTGGATATCGCCTACAAGTTGACGGAAAGCAAGGAGTTAAAGGAACTTATCGACAACATCAATAAGGCCCTCAAATAAAAAAGCCTTCCCCTGGTGGAAAAGGCAATAGGATTATTTATTCTTATAGGCAAAATACGTCTGGCGCATTTCGGCGCGAGTTTTGGCAGCTGGCCAAAGCTCCCCGAGTGCGCCTTTTCGCATGGCGGCGCCCAAGTGGTCATAGAGGTCGGGGATTTCCGGTTCGAGCCGGGCAATCAGCTCTTTAACCTCCTGCCTTACCGTATGGCCGTCATGGGGGCAGGGGCTTTTTACCGGGTCAAAGCCATGAATATTTATGGCATCAATCAGCTCGGCTTCACGGAAATACACCAGCGGGCGGATTACAGTCAGCTTCGTGCGGTCAAGATAAGTGACCGGGGTGAAGGTATGCAGCTGACCGGAGTACAGCAGGCTCATCAGGAAGGTTTCCACGGCATCATCATGGTGATGTGCGTAGGCGATTTTGTTTACGTCGTGTTCCATGGCGTAGCGGTTTACCGCGCCACGACGGAAGAACGCACAGGTGTAACAGGGATTTTTGTCCGGCGTCGTGGCGATGGTGCCGGCGATATCCACATCAATGATTTCGTAGGGAATGTCCAGTTCCGCCATAAAGCCTTTGGCGCGTTCGATATCAAAGAGCGCAGGGCGGCCCTGTGCATCCTTGAATTGCGGATTGATGGTGAGGGCAGATAGCTTAAACTGCTTGTTCAGGCGTTTTTTGAGAATAGCCATGGCATAAGCCAGGAAAATGCTGTCCTTGCCGCCGGAAATGCCCAACAGGATATGGTCGCCGTCATGAATCATGTCAAATTCCACGACGGCGCGCATGAGTTTGCTGTAGTAGAGCTGGGGGATATTGAGGTTCATTGTGTTCTCCTTTTTGGTAAAACAGAAAAAACCGGCAATCAGCCGGTTTTGCATATGCTTGCTGTACGATTCGTCGAGATACTCCTGCCTGCTAAATCCGTCCTTGATTTAACAATGTTCAAGCAGAAATGTTTACATTGCCGCCGGTAGCGCTTCCCCCGGAAAAAGAGGAAACTTTGGCTTGCTTATCATAACGAAAAATAATCATAGCTCCGTCAGACATCCTCTTGGTAACCGTAGCACTTTCCTCAGTATTACGATTAGCGGAGGCGTCCTGTTTGCCTGAGTTCTGGTGAAATGAGTTCGAAGTCCGCTCAGTGGCATCAACCGAAGCAACACCTGAAGCGATAAGATTCCAACGATAGGCAAAACTGCCGATGCTGCTTGCGCCGCTCATCACAATCCCTCCCTTGCTCACGCAAGCAGGATAGTATCTCTACTCTAATTATAGCATGAAATAACCTTATGTACAAATGTTTTTTATCGACTTTTGAGAAAAAGCCAAAGGTGGCTGCCCAGCATAAAAGGAATGCCCAAAATAAAGATTCCCGCCGCTACGGGCTTGCTGGTCGCCAGCCAGGCATCTGTGCCGAAGGTCAGCGCTCCGGCAAAATTGACCATGGCCAAATAGAAAAAGGCTTTCAGGCGGTAGACCTGCCGGATTTTTTTCAGGCGGTAGAGCGAAAGGGTGAAGATGGAAATACCGATGGTTTGTACCAGCGTATAAGCCAAAATTTGGCCGAGTGATATCAGCATGAGGAAACTCCTTTATTTATGGTTGAGATGATACATGGCGGCGGCAGCCTGTCCTAAGCAGATGCCGCCGTCGTTGGGCGGCAGCAGGCTGTGGCGCAGAACCGTGAACCCGCGTTCCTGCAAGCTGGCGGTGGTCAGCTCGGTCAGCAGATGATTTTGGAATACACCGCCGGACAGGGCCACGGTGTTTAGGCCGGTATGTACGCGGACCTTTAGGCAGGCAGCACCGATGAAGGCAGCCAGGCAGGCATGGAACAGGTACGCCAGTTTGCCGCAGTCTTCGCCAGCCAGCCGCTGTTGCAACAGGAGGGTAAATATCTTGTCTGTGTTAAAGCTTATGGCAGGGGCAGGCAGTTCGCCTAAATGCTCATCATGCCATTTCTGCGCGGCAAATTCCAGATACATGCTGGCTTCGCCTTCAAAGGTGGAACTGTTGCGAATGCCTAAAATCGCACTGACCGCATCAAAGATGCGTCCGGCGCTGGTGCTCTGGATGGTATTGATATCATTATCCAGCATAAAGAACATGGCATTAAGGTCGCTGTCCCGACAAAGGCTTAACTGGCGGGCAATTTTCTGTGTTTCTTCCTTGTCCTGTGTCAAATCGTAAATCAGGGAAACGGCAATGCGCCAGCCCTCGCGGCTGGCCTTGTCGCCGCCTGCCTGCCGGAAGGGGGTGATGGAATCGAGCCGCTTAAAGCCGGCATAATCCGCCTGCAAAATCTCACCGCCCCAGATGGTGCCGTCGGTGCCATAGCCGGTGCCGTCAAAGGATACGCCAATTACCGGTTCATCATAGTCATTTTCGGCCATGCAGGAGAGAATATGGGCATAGTGGTGCTGGACGGGAAAGAGAGGCAGCCCCAGTTCCTTGGCAATGGTTACGGTATTGTAACGGGGGTGCATATCGCAGGCCACGATTTGCGGCTGGCATTCGAGCAGCGTGGTCAAGCGCTGAATGGTTTCGCGCAAAGCCTGCATGGTGCGCAGATCGCTCATATCGCCCACATAAGGGGAGGGATAGAAGATGTTGTCACTGCCCACGCAAAAGGTGTTTTTGAGCTCACCGCCAATGCCGAGCACTGCGCCGTGCCAGTCATTTTTCAGCATAAAGGGCAGGGGTGCATAGCCACGGCTGCGGCGAATCATATAGGGCTTGCCGTCCAGCCAGTCCATCACGGTGTCATCGGCGCGAATGCGAATCTTGCGGTTGTGCGACAGCATGAGGTCACAGAAATCGTCAAGTGCATCGACAGCGCCTTCATCGTCACGGCAGATGGGCGCACCTGCCGGATTGCCGCTCGTCATAATCAGCGTGTCCGGCATGGTCAGTCCATCGGGATAATCGAACAACAGCATATGCAGCGGTGCATAGGGCAGCATAATGCCAATTTTGGGATTGCCGGGCGCAACGACATCCTGGATTTGACCGGTCATTTTGCGCTTGAGCAGCAAGATGGGCTTTTGATGCCCGGTGAGGATTTCTTCCTGCCCGTCCTCGACAAAACATTCCCTATGGATGGCGGCCATATCGCGGGCCATAATGGCAAAAGGCTTTACCGGACGGTGCTTCAGCTGGCGCAGGCGCAGAACAGCCTGCTCATTGGTGGCATCGCAGCAGAGGTGGAAACCGCCAATGCCCTTGATGGCCACAATGCCGCCATTTATAATCTCCTGCCGGGTGCGCGTGATGGCTGCCGCACCGCGCACATTTTCCTCGCCGATGAGGTAGACTTCCGGACCACAGTCATTGCAGCAGACCGGCTGGGCATCATAGCGGCGGGTAGCGGAGCTGTCGTATTCGGCCTGACAGCTCGGGCACATGGGAAATTCGCCCATGCTTGTGCGCTCCCGGTCATAGGGCATGGAATCGAGGATGGTCAGTCGCGGCCCGCAGGCGGTGCAGTTGATGAAGGGATGGAGATAGCGTTTATCCTGCGGGTCAAAGAGCTCTGCCCGGCACTTATCGCAGGTGGCAATATCCGGCGAGACAAAGATGGAGCCTTTTTCCTTGGCGCTTTCGATAATCTGAAAATCCTGATAATCTCCGTCTTCGTCAAGGCGCTGACGCGTCAATTTTAAGATGGATGCCCGCTCTGGCGGCTCCTGTTCAATAGCCGTGAGAAATTTGTCCACAGCTTCCTCGCTGCCCTGCGCATAGACCTCCACATAGGGGCCTTTATTGCAGACGCTGCCCAGAATTTGGAATTTTGTCGCCAGTCGTGCGACAAAGGGCCGAAAGCCCACCCCCTGGACAATGCCAAAAATTTTGCTTTGATAAAGTGCCACGCTTGTCACTCACTTTCGTTGAAAATCAATTTCTATTATACCTTATGTTGGCAAGCCTTGGCTATGTATGTGCAAAGCGATAGGATTGTGTTAAATTTATAATAGACTGAAAAATTGATAAAAATAAAAATTTTTTACGCAAAGGGCTGTTTTTTTCTTTTCAAATGTGGTACACTATAAGTGTCGATAGGCAAGTGACCGGATATCCCACCGGTTTGCATTCGGAAACCTATCGGTCTCTTCTCTGGAAACATATCCCAGTTTCCAGTATCCCATTTCCTTACATCTTTTTAGAAAGAACCGGAGTCAGTGGAGTGATACCGGTTCTTTTGCGTTGTAAAATTTTAGGTTATCTTGTCTTATCTTATTATTTTATGGTAGAATAGTTGCTATATCAATATTAAATGACTTATATGACATTGGAGGCTATATTTTGTCAGCTTTAAGCGCAGAACTTGATAAAGAAATTGAAAAGCGTCGCACCTTTGCCATCATCTCTCATCCGGATGCTGGTAAGACGACGCTTACGGAAAAACTTTTGCTCTATGGTGGTGCCATTCATCTGGCTGGTTCCATCAAATCCCGCAAGACGCAGCGTCATGCGGTATCCGACTGGATGGAAATTGAAAAACAGCGTGGTATCTCGGTAACGTCTTCGGTATTGCAGTTTGACTATGATGGCTGCCGTATCAACATACTCGATACCCCGGGCCATCAGGACTTCAGTGAAGATACCTACCGTACCTTGATGGCTGTGGACAGCGCTGTCATGGTTATCGATGTAGCCAAGGGCGTCGAGGCGCAGACGAAAAAGCTCTTTAAGGTCTGCAAACAGCGTGGTATTCCTATCTTTACCTTTGTCAACAAGCTTGACCATTTCGGCAAGGCGCCGATTGACCTGATGGATGAAATCGAAAACGTGCTGGGCATTCGCTCTTATCCCATGAACTGGCCGATTGGTCAGGATGGTCAGTATATGGGCGTTTATGACCGCCGCAACGACAAGGTGCTGCTCTTTGCCGCCGACACCACCCACGGTCAGGAAGCCCGCGTAGCCGATGTGTTTGAGCCGGATGACCCGCAGGTTATCGAACGCGTGGGCGAAGACGTTTGGGAAGCTTTGCAGGAGGACTTGGAACTCTTGAACGAAGCCGGTGAAGAATTTGACATGGCTAAGGTCAATGAAGGGGAATTGACGCCGATGTTCTTTGGTTCGGCTATGACCAACTTCGGCGTGCAGGACTTCCTGGAAGGCTATATTGAAATGGCCCCTACGCCGCAGCCGCGCAAATCCTCGGAAGGCCTGATTGCCGCTAACGATGAAAAGTTCTCCGGCTTTGTCTTCAAGATTCAGGCAAACATGAATCCGGCACATCGTGACCGTCTGGCCTTTATCCGCATTTGCTCCGGCAAATTCGAGCGCAATATGGAAGTTTGGCATGAGCGCACGGGCAAGATGCTGAAACTTGCCCAGCCCCAGCAGTTCTTGGCCCAGGACAGACAGATAATCGACACGGCTTATCCCGGCGATATCGTCGGCCTTTTTGACCCGGGCGTGTTCGGTATTGGCGATACGGTTTGCGATGCCAGCCATAAGTTCAAATATGCCGATTTCCCGGTATTCCCGCCAGAAAAATTTGCCCGCGTACAGGCAAAGGACACGATGAAGCGCAAGCAGTTCGTCAAGGGCATTGAACAGCTGACGCAGGAAGGTGCGATTCAGCTGTTCCAGCAGGCTGGCGCTGGTACGGAATCCTACATTGTAGGCACCGTCGGCACCCTGCAGTTTGAAGTGCTCGAATATCGCCTCAAGAATGAGTATAACGTGGATATCGAAATGAATATGCAGCCCTATGAGGTAGCACGCTGGATGGCCTTTGAAGACGGTCATGAGGTAACGCCGGCAGAACTTAAAGGCGCTGACCGCGGTATG
>CADAAS010000026.1 GCA_902785885.1 Pseudoselenomonas ruminantium | reverse complement strand
AATAACTTTATTTTAGCTGTGCTATTCCAAACCATTGCGCTTTATCGTCCCATCGAAAATAAAAACGACATAATTTCTTTCCTGGGAAGTTATCAGTGCCATATTTATAGTAATAACAATCTACGTACAAAGTGTCATTTTGTACATGCATATCATTGCCATAGACGATAGTTCCACTACTTGCATTAATATTAAAATATTTTTTTGAAATATCATGTGTATCTATATATTTAACAAATTGTCCGTCTTTTTTTCGACCTATGATAGCGTAGTCCGTATCCAAGTCATAGGCAGATTTCAAAATATAAAAGACAATATCCTCATTCGTGTATATCCGATAAATATAATTAGACATACCTATAAACGGAACAGTATTATTTGCCATATTACCTCCTATATGAAACCTATCTACAAATGATTTATCTTTATAAACATATATTGAATTGAAGCCGTTTCCAAAAGCAGCATAGCTACTATAGTTTTTAACAGCATTTACAAAATACGTATTACCGTTTTTCAAATTGGTTCCAAATTCGCCAACTTTTTCTGGATTTGTCATTTGTAATGCAGAACAATTACTAATAATAACCAAAAATGTTACCACCGTTATATACAATATTTTAAACAATTTCATACGTAATATCTCCAATCTGTAATTCGTTTAAATAAACAAAATACTATAGTTTAAATAACGATTTTATTGTATATCCATATATCGTTGATTTTTCCATAATGAACCACCAATATTTCGTCTATTTTATAAAAGGAACAGTAATTATATCCAATTTCATCAAAAATTGGATATAATTTCACATATCGTTTTTATCGATACTAAACCACTTCGCATTGTCGTCCAATTTAAAACAGAATTGATATATTGTCGGAACTGAGGGATCACATTTATTAGTTATTGTTAGGTTTATTATTGATAAGCAACTTTATCACAAATTACGCAAAAATTATATCTTGCCCCAGTGGGAACATAATATCCACCAGCTCCTCCTGAAAAATTATATATTCCATCTTTGTAACCATACACTACGCATCCGTAGGGATTACTGGCTCCGTTCGTCCAATACATATGGGCTTCTGATTTGCGATAGCCATTGCCACTTCCAGTAGCTCTTACGGAATCTATATCGATATATAAATCGCATCCGTACTGTTCATCATATCCACAATAATAATCCTGGCGTGCCTCTGCGACATCACAATCAAAAATAGCGAACTGAATGCCTATAACAAAAACCGCCAACACCTTAAATATCTTTTTCATCGTATTTCATCCTTTCCACATTCTAGAATAAATCGCGGCATTATTCATAGTTACATACCATCAGGGTTCAAATACCTAAATATTGATAAAATTTATCCGATATGACACGATGCCAATATCCATAGGTATTTGTTGACATATTTCCATAAAATTTTATTTTATATGCCGAAACAAAAGCTACTTCTGCCAAATGAGGAATCATCGGATCTCCCTCAGCATGACTATATTCATGATTAATATCCCAATTCACCCATTCATTTTTCTGATGAGATAAATATGCTACTGTTTTCTTATCCCAATTATAGCTAAAGGTATAATTATGTATATCCCCTCTTTGACCAGTAGAATCGTTTATAATTATCGTATTAATGCTAATACGATAATTAGGCGGATTGTAAAGTTCTACATCCACCGAGGAACGCACAGCATAAACGCCATACCCCTGAGCTCCATCAACACGTATCAAGTTTCCGTTATCTAGAGTATCTAAATTTCTAGCAATACAAATTGATTGACAAAATATTATAATCATTATAAATAAAGAGTATATAATTTTCATTGCAAACAGCTCCCTGCTTTTAAATAGGCAATATCTCTATGCCAAACCACTGTGCTTTCTCATCCCATTTAAAACAAGCTTTAGCAATATTTATTCTACGCATTGAATCGTGAAGTATAATTGTAATTGTATCGCCTTGTACCAGCAAGTCTTTTTTGTCGTAACTGGCTACTAATGTATTATTGCTGGGATAATACTTCTTTATAATTTGATCCGTATCGAAAAACTTTACAAATGTTCCGTCCTTTTGAAAGCCACAAATCATATAAGCATACCAATCAGACATCCCAGCCCCAAAAACAAAAAATGTGTTTTGAGAATCCGTTTTAATGCGATATAAATCAGATGTACCGACACCGAAATTAAATGGGATTGTATTTTTTTTATTTAGCCCTCCAATTAGTATCTTAGGTGGTTGTTTTTCATAAAAAATATAAAGAGAATTTTGGTTGTCATTAATAACAGCTAGATAACTATCAAGATTTACTGCTTGGTCAAAACAGAATTGGCCGTTTACTATAGAACGTCCAAACTTGCCAATATATTCAGGATGTGACATCTTCATAGCAAAGCATTGACTGCTTAGCAAGAATATCATACATATAAACGCAATGATTCTTTTCATTTCCTTTCGCCCTCCTTGTTAAAGCAAATCATACGCAGTGGCATAGACTACATTCTTATTTCTTTCCCACATATCATAAAAACGGCTAATAGGCACAGGATTGATGATACTACGCTCATTTTCACCACCTGTTTCAATTGTTAATGCTGGAACCCCCATTTTGTATACAGCCCAGTCTTTATAGCCGGCTGCATCCACCGCAGTGTAATCATTGTCCAAAGGATAACCTGTTTCTGCACTTATCCGTTGAGCAAATCGTTGTGACTCTGCTAAAACTTCACCTTGTTGTTTGTAATACCAGTAAATCAAAGCGCCACAGGTATGATAACTGATAGCTCGTTGAATATGATACCGTTCAGTCAGTTCGATTAAAGCAGCTGTTTCCGGCTCACTACCGGGATAGGCTCCTTTATATCGCTCTGGTGCTGGGTATCTTGAACCGCAAAAATCCTGCCAATCAGCATCAAAATTTCGATTCAAATCCACGCCTACGGCATTTGCCTTCCACTGTGCGTAATCTCCAGAATACATTGCAGAAACCTTTTTGCGCAAGTCCGTATTCCTTATGCCTGATAAGCCAAATTGACTGATAGAAACTCCGTCTGGATTATTCATCGGAATGAAGTGAATGGTTACATTTTCCAGTAAATATTTCTTGCTTATACCACGATACGAACTCGTCTTGTCCACTCCATTTAGCACATCAATCGCATCACATAGTTGCCGCATAACAATTTGCGTGGTGATGTACTCTCTTGCATGCATGGCTCCAAAAATCAGTATTTGTTTATTGCCATTTGGATTGCCTAAGATGATATCATAAACACCTCGTCCATCAGCAGTATCACATAATTTTACACATTTCAGCTTATCTGCATTTCCTTTTTGTAGTGTTTTGATATCTGCCAGCAAATTATCATAGGAGTATTTTTCCGGCATACTGTTGATATATAAGTTTTGTAGCGATATAGGTGCAGGCTCAATACCTGAGGTACACTCATTTGATAGTGACTTATCATTAGGCATTATCTTATTTGAGGATACTGCGCCACTACAACCTATCATAGTAACACTGACCAAAAAAAGTATAATTAACAATTCGAGTATACCTATCCGCATATTATCACCACCAATATCAAACAGATAAATTTATATATCCGAAAAAATACTCCTTTTAATTACTCTTTTACATACTTTATATAAGCCTCTAACACATAGCCGCGTTGACCGTTATATTCAGCGGAGAGGAAGCCATCATGATAGTATCCACGATGAATCCAAACCCATTCACCCAAAGGAATTCTTGCCAATGAAGTGGCTTCCGTTGATGGATAGCTGCGAAGTGTTATCCATTCCCGGCAATTTACCACAACGCCCCAATAGGCTTCTGCTTGATTATTAGTTGTTTCAACAGCCCAAAACGCAGTGATCATAAGTATAACAGCTAATAATTTTTTCAACATAATCACGCTCCTCTTTTTCATATTTTTTACCATCTTTTCTAGAACCTTTACATTTTCACCTCCTTATCATCTATCATTATACATTCAATTATCATATGCAGTTATCCTCGTAGCGGTAACTTGATTACTAACACTATACACCTCTAATACTATACGTCTATTTATTTTTTTCGCCCAAACATTAGAACTACCATTAGAGAGTAATTTATCTGTTACATAATCAAATTCATTTTTATCTAATCCAAGGCTAATTAAGATACATCCCATTGATATTCCTATATTTTTTTCAGCTAAGGCATCTCCTTTTTTACCCCAAATTGTTATTTTTGATACATATCCTGCTTTATTTGCATAAAAAGTTACCAACGCAGCATGTCCATATTCTCCAAAACCAGTACAATAATTATCATATGGACTATTTTCTGACATTTCACCAATATGCTCCAATTTATCAAAATCCTTTCCCGTTTTAAACATTTCATTTACCTTATATGCCCTATTATAAAATTTATACACCCCCATATCACATACCTGAACCTGCTTTGCTATCGCTTTATCGATGAAAATAAAATTCAGCAAAAGCGGTATTACCAAAAACATCGCATATATAAATTTCCACCGATTTTCTTTAATCATCATTTTCACCTACTTTTCTTAATTGTCCTGTTTTTTTATTTAACCGTTGCCCTAATGGAAAAATAAATTAACTGATTATTTTGAAACGGTTTCATTATATTCAGTTCGCTCTTTCCATAATGGATATTTATCAGGGTTTGCAGGCAAATATCCCTCCATGAGTATTGCATAAGCACCTTTTGGGGGATGTAATGGGATTTTTGTTGGATATGCCAAGCAACTAGAAGTTATGCTTATGATAATGGAACACATAACCATTAAAGATGTTAATTACTTAAAATATTATTCATAAGCAAATCACCTCTCTAGATAAACATTAAAAAATTCGTCTAATCATAGCTGTGCAAACTATCCTCAAACAATAAAGATATAAACTTTGTCTCTTATATTGATATCATTCATAAACAGCGCAGAATAGTTGTTGTGCTCAGCTATAATTTAATTACAATATATTTCGAGACAATAAAAGCCATCAAAATCTATCCTGCTTGCATCATAGCCACGAGCTATAAATTGTCTATAAGAACCAGGTATTGTTATTAATTTTGTATCACCTCTTTCCATTGCATCACTCATTCCTTTCCAAATCGCATCATTAAATCCAGCATTATTGGGGTCATATGGTATATCTACCGCACCAGCTAAAAGCGAATAACCATATATCCCTATATTATAGTAACTTTTAGGTACTAAAACAGCTATCATGACTGGATATCCTTCAGTCGAACAGGTAAACGATGCTAATATACCTTGCGCTTTATCTAGTATTGAGTAATATTGAACCGTCTCCCCACCCATAGTTCCATCCCCGTTATATTGCAAATCACCATTCAACCTGTATATTGGCATATCGTTAATTATTCTCCATGCCCCTTTAGTAGTTATTATCGGAAGGTTAGTTGCATCACACGACAAACTAGGAATCATTGATAAAACAAATACCAATAATATTTTTATAAACCTTACACGCATATCAAGGCCTCCTTTAATCTTGATTATATTAAATAAAATTTATTTCAATCAACAAAAACAGCCACCGCCCTACAACCATTATCAAGTGTTCTTCCTCTCACATAATATGTATGTTTTGTGCGAGTTATGTATATTCTTCCCACTTTATTTTCCGCAATATATTCATAAATTTTTTGCTTTATCACCTCTCCAATCATCGAATGCTCCGCCTCGCCACCATCAATGCTACAAATTATATCATAACCAAGTCTAGCACATTCATCCGATAAACCTTTAATAGGGTCAAATACTGCGGTAATCAATACAGGATACCCTGAGGAGGTACATGTAAATAATATTTTCAATCTACCGCTAGTTACTAAATACTCTTGACCACCTTCACCATTAGGCAATATACAATTTCCCACAAATTTTAATTCTCTATCTTTAGGTTCAATCCAATATGACAAATCCTGCATAATCGTGTATGCACCTTTAGTCGTTAATATATGGTAATTACTTGCAACACATGTTTGAACATTTAACGCCAAGATGCCGATAATAAGTATTATTGTCAATATTTTATGTACATAAATATTCTTTTCCGTCTTCATAAATACGCCTCCTTCTTAATTGTATAAAACTTACAAACCAACCTTTAAAAAGTAAATGATAAAGTTTCCAAATCTACATTAAATGGAGTATCTCCAACTTTTCTAACAATGTACATTCTTAAGAGAAATACCGTTTTCTCCTATATTAATGTCAAGAGCAATTTTATAATTATTAGCATCTGTTTTGTTTGTCCTCCACACTTTATATTTGCTGGTCTGCTTAATATCAACGTCAATTGTTTACAGTCTTATTGCTGTATTTTATATATTTATTTTATTCTGAAAATTTATCTTGTGGTCGAAAAACCATGGTTTTTCAGCCATCCGGAAATTTCTTTACCATTTCTTTTTTTTGCAGGAAACTATTTATATTTTGTCGAAATGTTACGATAATATATAGAGCGGCTTAAAATCAAGGATTCTTAAGGTGGTCGAAAACCCATGGTATTTCGGCCATTTATTCATGTGTCCATTTGTGGAATGTAGAACGGGCGACACCGAGACGGCGGGCAGCTTCACGCTCTGACAGCTCACCTGCCGCCCATGCCTCACGCACGGCTTCAAAGCCTGTTGGTTTTTGCCGGGGCGGTCTGCCGAACTCCACACCTCTTGCCCGTGCCGCCATGATGCCCTCCATCGTGCGTTGATGATTCATATCGCGCTCTGTCTGCGCAACATAAGAAAACAGCTGCAAGACAATGTCCGAAATCAGGATTCCGGTAAGGTCACCTGCTATTCGTTCACGTGTATCCAAAAGGGGCAAGTCCAGCACGACAATCGCTGCCCCCTTATCCTTAGTGATTATTCGCCACTGCTCCAGCATCTCGTTATAGTCACGACCAAGACGGTCAAGACTTTTTACGACTAGCGTATCCCCCATAGAGAGTTTGCTCAGCATTTTCTGATAGGCAGGCCGGGCAAAATCCTTTCCCGACTGCTTGTCGGCAAACACAAACTCCCGCGATACGCCAAATTCGTCCATTGCCAGCCATTGACGGTCATCATGCTGGGCAAGGGTAGATACCCTTATGTAGCCATAAATGTGATTTTCCATTGAGATTCCTCCTCCTGTTAAATAGATAACGACATTTTCATTTTAGAGGAATCCTTGATTTTAATATAGTGATTAGTCACTACATTACCATACATTCGCTATTTAGTGAAGTATCACTTGAAAATATTTAATCTCTGTGCTACAATGCCTGTAAATATCAGGAAGCGAGGTATTCCAATATGGACACACAAGAGGTTATCGCCAGACGAATCCAGCAACTTTGTCAAGAGAACAATGTAACGCCCAACAAAATGAGCAAGATATCCGGCGTTCCCCAGGCCACCATCAAGAGCATTCTTCTCGGCGAAAGCAAGAACCCCGGCACGGTCAACATAAAGAAGCTCTGCGATGGTTTCGGTATTACGCTGGGAGAGTTCTTCAGCACTGCCGAATTCGATGCGCTGGCCGTTGATAAACGTAACCACTTTATCCAGACATAAAACAAGCCCCTGTTTTCCGTCAAATTTACAGAAAACAAGGGGCTTATTATGTGTATTTGTATTTTCTAACAGGATGGTGGCAAGAAAAAAAATGATACCCTTGAAGTACCATTTTTTCTCAAAAAGCGCATTGCTAAAAATGTCCTTGTCCCTTATCACTACCGGCTTGAAGTTTATCGGGTTGTTTTCAAGATGGCAAAATTTCTTCCTTTTTTGCCACCTTGAAAACACATCAACTAAATCGTGACTTACTGTGCCGTATCAGATGCAGGACTGTTTTTATATACCATGTACAGCCAATGTGCCCGAGCTGCAACCTGTCCTTTTTGATGTCAGCATATCAATTCAGAGTTCCTTGGCTCTTACCACTGGATTATCTTGGTATAATTTCACAAAATTATGTGCCTCAGCCACCGCATACACTTCTTTCTCATCATCAGGCACAAACGAAAAATCCGAAGCCTCCGCATTCTCTGTAGCCGCCATTATCATTCTATATTCTGCGTAGGATTCATCTTCCCGGTTCACATTATCAAGAACATAATTTTTGAATGCCATTGTTATATTGTCCACCGCTTCATATAGCTCATTGTTGCCCTCGAACTCTTCGAGCATTCCTAAGCATGAACAGCCATATCCATAATGCCAGATAGCTTCTTCTACTTCATCACTAAGATGATGCCGTCTACGTCTGCTCATTTCTGTAACTCCCCATCATACATCAGCTTTGTCCTCTCATCAAACAACACCCACAGGATTTCGTCAAACGCCTCTGGGTGCTTCTCAACCATCTTTCTAACCGTCTGTATAGCTATCTTCGCAGCCTGCTGCACGGGATAGGCATACACGCCTGTAGAAATGGAGGAAAATGCCACCGTTCGAATGCCATGCTCCATAGCAATCTCCAACGAATGCCTGTAGCAGTTGGACAAGAGTTCGGCCTCACCATGTTTGCCGCCATGCCATACTGGCCCTACTGTATGAATTACATAGTCACATAGCAACCTATATGCCTTGGTGATTTTTGCCTGCCCCGTTTTGCAACCATTGAGCGTCCGGCACTCTGACAGGAGTTCCGGCCCGGCGGCTCTATGTATGGCTCCGTCCACGCCACCGCCACCAAGTAAACTCTCATTAGCTGCGTTGACAATAGCATCTGCATAATGCTTTGCGGTTATGTCTCCCAACTCTGTTCTGATGACTGTCATATCATTTCCTCATTTCATCTTCAAGTCCAGCAACACCTTATCCGTCTCCCACGGTGATATGACCGTATAGTCGATGCCTGCTCCCTCTAGAACCGCCTTGATTTCTTCATCCTTTACCTTGGCTCGTTCCAGATTGGTTTCCTTGCGTCCATCGATGCTGATGAATTCATCATTGCGTCGCAGCAGATAGTCCACATTGTCAAACTTGGCATGCTCATGCATTACCAGCTGGTCAAAGAGCTCGTCTGGCGTGTTGTTGTAGATGATGTTCAATGGCAGCGGGGAATCGCAGACCGCATACTCCACGCCATAGCGTTCCAGTGTCTTCAGCCGATGCACTTGCTCGGCAAAAAGATACAACTGGTCCTGCACAATGTTCGTGGCATTCTGATACCAGAGCCACTTGGCATACTCGCCCACCAGCTCCGTCTTATGTCCCTTGCGCTTCAGCTTCGAAAAAATATCTGCGGCGATGGTACTCTTGCCAATGCCAGCGCCGCCATAAAAATTAATTACCCTCAATGTTTATTCCTTTCACCCCAACAAAGGCACCGGACCAAAAGTCGGTGCCTTTGTACATATTTTGTTACTGCAATGCAAAACCATTATCACGAGCCAGTTCCTGCACACGCGAAACGGTAAGCTCTGTGTCTTCAGCGATATCCGATACAGCCTGACTGTCTATAGGCTGCTGACGCTTCACAAGGCGGCGCAACATATTGAGCGCAGTTCCTTCTCGTCCTGCAATAATACCAGCATCTCGCGATTCTTCCGCCAATGTCTCACCCAAGTTGCACATTTCTTTCACCTCGTCCTTCAATTCCTTAGTCATGGGAATTCCATATTCATTTTCCATCAAGTCTTCTTTTTCCTGAGCTGAAATAGCCTTAGAAAACAGAATTCTCAGCAACCGCAGGATTCCACGTGCCTTCTGTTGCTGCTCTTGACCTACATTGATAAGCACCACGGTCATCAAATCGTAATCAGCCAGTGGTTCCTCATACTCACCTTCCAGAAAGTCCCTCGTTACATGATACTGCGCGATGGTATTTTCACGGTCTTTTGGGGGATTCATGCAAATCCAAATGGAATATACCTTACGTATTTTGCCATACTCGGAATGGCTGAAGTAACGGCCATTTTCTGCAGTCAATATACGTCCGGCATAATAAATACCTCGCTTAATTAGCGGGTATTTAAGTTTTATACTCCCCTGTGCCTCTACATTGATAACCAAATAAACGGGCTCTCCCGTCCCCGGAAGGAGTGCTGTGAAGATTATGTCGTAGGTCGTAGTTCCTTCCCGAAGAGACTTATCTTCAGTGTTGCCTCCAACTATGCGCTCAGCATTTGTTTCATCGCGTTCTACTGGCACAACAGCCACTTGTGGCTGACCTTCTATATATTTTGTACGAATATCCTCTACCGAAACATCCTTATATTCCCAAAGGCAAGTCTTCATGAGCCAAGCCAAAAGGCTCTTCTGGGAAAGCAATCTCTTACAGGAAGCATCATACCGTTCCTCACCGCTCAATGCTTCCAAATCTTTTGCCATACTGCTGGCAGTCTTCATCAAAAATCCCCCGTTCCATGCTCTTATATTACCACGAATCAAACCATTTTGCCACCTGTTCAGCTTGCCCAAAGCAAGTTGAATACCCCTTCTGTGATATCAACTGCTTATTATTCGATGTATTTATCCACCCGCATCTTTTTTCCATCCGTGCAAAATTTTATTTCGCCATCCTGGTCTGTACGAAAGACTTTGATATTCAATTTCTGCAGACGATTCAGCACCTCTTGCTTTGGATGCCCAAAGCTATTGCCTGCTCCTACACCGATAACTGCATAACTTGGTGCTACTGCTTGCAGGAACACCTCCGAACTGCTGGTGTCCGAGCCGTGATGCCCGACTTTCAACACCGTGCTATGGATATTCTTCCCTTGCTCCAAAATGACCTGCTCATTCTCTTTTGTCAAATCTCCCGTGATAAGGAAACTTGCCTGTCCGTAGCTTATGCGATATACATTTGATGCTTCATTACCTGTACCCTGTCCCTTGGCTGTAATTTCCGGGGCATAGATAACTTCGATACGCACTCCATCAAAATCAAAGGCATCACCTTCCCGCGCCAGATGAAGTTTTGCCAACAGGCGGTCATTACTCCCCAGCCCCATACTCTGCGCATAGGCATCGCGTCCCTCATCGGCTGTATATACGATTCCCACCGGCATATTCCTCAATACTGCACCCGCGCCCCCTGCGTGGTCGGCATGGGCATGTGTCAGGAAAATCGCCTCGACTTCATGAACACCATAATGCCTAAGATATGGTACTATGATTCTTTCTCCTGTATTGAATGCCCCCGGCTCATTACCATTTCTCTCGCCACCGCAATCAAACAAGATTGCTTTCCCATGAACAGTCCTCAACAATAATGCATCTCCTTGCTGACAATCAATAGCACTCAGCGTTACTTTGTCACCCTGACTCAGTTTGTATCCCACACTAAAGGCTATGAGAATAACACTCATAACTACTATGTACTGTCTCTTTTCTTTCAGCCATGCCATGACCTGTTGCCGCCATGACATCTTGAGCACCAATAACGCTAAGGCTAAATAATAAAACACCACCAACGGCCATTTCAGCGAAGGAATCCATATCATACTTCCAGGCATTGCAGCCATCCATCTTGCCAGTTCATAAACCAAGCCTAAAAGGATGCTGTCGCCTGCATAGGCAATTCTCCCCACCAATGGTACAGCAAAAGCCAGCAATCCTGCCATAATGCCTATGATAATTATGACCTCCACTATTGGCACTATAACAAGGTTCGCCAGAAATGCAGAAAGAGACAACTGATTGAAATACCATGCCAATATAGGAAGCGTCGATGCATGTGCAGCAAAGGTAATAGCCAGCCCTGCTGCCACAAAAGCTGGAACACGGCGCGACTGCAACCATTCGCGCACAGGAGGTGCTACATATAAAAGTCCTGCCGTTGCTGCAAATGACAGCTGGAAACTTATATGATAGAGCAAGATTGGTGATACCGTCAGCATCAGCAGCCCTGTAAGGATAAGCAATCGCCTTGCATCCTTCTCCCTGTCCAAGGCCAGTGCCAGAAATGTAAGCCCGCCCATCAACGCAGAACGAAGTACAGGCGGCACTAACCCTGCCAATAGGCTGTATACAGCAATTGCTGATATGACCATCACCACTCTGACAACTTTGGGCAGGCGAAAGAAAGAACCCAGCCATGCCATTACCGCCGCCAAAAGACTGATATGCGAACCAGAAACGGACAGAATATGGACTATACCGGTCGTGGTAAATGCATCTAACAATTCAGGTTTCAAGCCTTGGTAACCGCCAAACAGCATCGCAAAAATTGCTGCCGCATCTTCTTTTGGCATCACAGCCCGCATGGATGAAAGGTAATGCTCTCGCACTTCTGCCAAGTTCCGTAAAACACGCACCCATACCGATGTCTCACTATCCTCCAGCGACTGCGTTACAGTTATACCACCCTTGCCAGCCAACAATGTTGCTGTAATCCCCTGACTGCGCAGTAATAGTTCTGTATCTATCTGTCCTGGATTATGGATGGCATGCGGCAGGCGTACAGTGCCAGAAGCAATCAGCGTATCACCTATCTTTGGCAAGGATTCGAGCTTCTCTTTGTCTGACCGTGCATATATGTACAAACCGCCGCTGACAGGTTCAGCAGATTCCTTCCCCTGTCTTATCTTTTCAGCCTTGAGACAATAACGAACAGATATACTGCCATCACTGCGTTCCCTTAATTGCGGAGCCTCTTTCAATACGCCGGTAATATGCAGTTGCTTGCCAGCAAAATGTGAAATATCATTCTCAGGAAGCATAATGCCTGCCTGAATGCGCAACACACCAAGAACGAATATTAACATAAGAAATGCTGGCCATACCTGCTTACTGGAACGATATATGCTAAATACCGCCCAAACAAAGAGACCGGACGTTACCACTAGCAAAATGGAAAAAGGCAATGCCGGAAAAGTCCAGCCAGCAACTATACCAAGGCTTAATGCGACGAGTAAGGCAATTAAAAATTCTTCTTGATGTTGTCCCTGGTTCATTGCAATATCCCCCGTTAAGAGAAAGCAACCTCTCAATCTTTACCTGTTTTATTTACGAAGAGCTGCGTTATTGTACAACTCAGATACCAATTCATTTCGTACCGCTAAATTAAGCAGTCTATCATTTTCTACACAGATGTCTAAAAATCTCACAATTACTTTTGGTATCAATCATCATCTGCATACGTCGATAAAATGCACCTGCATTTCCTTTGGCTTTGCCAATTGAACACTAGCCAGAAATACAACGGCCACCAACAGCGCCACGCTTAAAGCATTGCGCCGTTTTTTTATGCCGTCCCATAATTGTTCCCGCTGTTGGGTATTCAGTAGGAACAAACCTAACAACAAATAATACAACAGTCCCCAACCGAAATTCATACTCGGAATCCATATCGCACTTGCCGGCAGAGCAGCAATCCTCACCGTCATTTCCGTGACCACGCCCAAAAGCAGACTACCACAGGCAAAGACCACACTGCCTGCCATCACCGCCGCCAAGAGACTGATATGCAAGCCGGACACCGAAAGGATATGGATGATGCCTGTGATTGTGAACGAATCTACCAGTTCCGGTTTCAAGCCATCATAGCCGCCAAAGAGCATGGCAAATATAGCTGCTGCATCGGATTTGGGCATAACCTGTTCCATGCTGTCCCGATAATGACGGCGCACCTCTGCCAATTTGCGGGCAAAAGCAGCCGTGTCCACCGGCATGACTTTTATCCCCTGTTTGCCTGCCGATAAGGAAGCGCTGATTCCCTGGCTCTTTAACAGCATTTTCGTATCCAACTGACCGGGATTCTGATAGCCATGCGGTGAGCGCACCTTTCCCGCGGCGGTCACCTTATCGCCAATCCGCACCTCCGGTGCTTCACGCTCTGAAGCATATACATACAGCCCGCCGCTGGCTGCCTGCCATTCCTGCCCCTGCTGTTTAACTTTTGTCACATCAAGCAAATACCGCTGTTTCTTCCGTCCCTGATTATCTTCTGTCAACCGCGGAACTTCCCTCAAAGTGCCCTCGATTTTCACCGTCTCCTTAGCCCAATGGGATATATCCTGCTCCGGCAGATTATCCGCCACCATAAAGCGCAAAAAACCTACGAAAAAGAATGCCAGAACAAATGCGAGCCAGGTCCACGTCTGTGCCCGACAACAACCATAAACAGACAAAAGCAGGGGCATTACCAGCAAGGACAGCACAATCCCCATAGGCAATGTAAGCAAACTGGCACAGCCAATCCCTGCCCCCAGAGCAATCAGCAGGCCGGCCAAAAATACTTTCTGATGCTGACCGATTTTCATGCCCTCACATCCCGATTATATGCAAATCTTATCCTTCATTTTGGCAAATTTTGCCTCGCCAATGCCACGAATCTTCTTGATATCTTCAATCGACTGGAACGCTCCTTCGCTTTCTCGATATTCGATAATCCGTTTGGCCATGGCAGGGCCGACTCCCGGCAATGTATCCAGCGCTTTTTCATCGGCAGTATTGATATTGACCTTTTCCCCGCTATCCGCTGCCTTGGTTTTATCCATTTTTCCCGAATCCGTTTTGCCGTTTGTTCCGGCCTTTTCCGGCACCTTTAGCTGCTGCCCGTCCTTGAGACTTTGCGCCATATTGATTTTTTCGCCGTCCGCAGTTGGCAGCAACCCGCCACAGGCATTGACGGCATCGGCCGCCCGCGCTCCTTCAGGCACTTTCACTAGCCCCGGCTTATTAACTGCTCCGGTTACATAAACCGTTATTTCCTGCTTTGGCGGGCTGCTTTCAGCAGTTGCAGCAGCATCCAACACTACGGCTTGTTTCTCACTGTACAAACCGTAATACGTGCCGCCTGCCGCCGCCAGCAAAATAATCATTAAGACAAGCAGCTGTTTCTTGTACATTGGCATAATACATTCACCACCTATTATCCACTATCACTATACATTCCTACTTTCGCGCACAAGAAAAAAACTCCTGCCAAATGCAGAAGTTTTCTCACGTTTTCTATAAAATTTAAGCGATTGCCGTACGGAAGAAATCCTCTACCCAGCTTTTCCAGCCCAGGTCGTAAATATTTTCTTCGCCCAGCTCATTCTGGTATTCCGCCAATGCAATCATCATCAGGGAATCGGCTACACAGCCATCATCGTCCATATTCGCTTCTACATAGCTTTCATGGACGGTATTCACTACCTCCGCCAGACGTTCCGGACGCATGTAGGAAATCCCCTCATACATGGCATCCAGATACTCCCGCGTATCCTTGCGATATTCCGCCGGTCTTTCCTTCACCGAATCCACAATCTGACGAATCCGGCTAAGGGCAATCAATTTAATTCTTGTTATATAAAGTTCTTTCGTATACATACACAACACTCCTTACCGTGGATATATAATAGCATAAGTTTACAGTAATCGCAAATTGTATGCATGTATACTTAATAAACTGTTTACTGAATTATGTGAATATTGATTATGCGTATACATAATACAAACAAAAGCAAAACAAAAAGCTCTATGTCCGTCTGACACAGAGCTTTGTTTTAGCAATATTTACTTAAAAACCGGTCAAATAGCGTAGAAGTTGACCAGTTTGGCATCAATGATACCGTCAATGCCCTTGACATCTTTAAGCACGCTTGCCGGAATGTCATGGTCAACGGTCAGCACCATCAGGCTCGTGCCTTCAACTTCCGTCTTGCCCACCTGCATGCCGGATATGTTGATGCCATGCACACCCAGGAAAGTACCAATCGTACCGATAACGCCGGGCTTGTTGATATGCGGGCAAACGAGGATGCGCGCCTGCGGGTCAACGTCCACACGGAACTTGTTGATGCGCACAATGCGGGCTTCGCTGCCAAAGAGCGTACCCTGCACCGTAAGGTTCTTGCCGCCGCCAATATCGGCTTTGACCGTAATGAGGTTGGCAAAGTCTTCGGCTTCCTTTTTCTTGACTTCCGTCACCTTGATGCCGCGCTCTTTAGCAAGTCCCGGTGCGTTGACGTAGTTTACATCGTTTTCCATAATGGGATTCAAGAGGCCTTTGATTACAGCCGTGGTCAGCATGCCCGTGTTGACTTCGGTAATCTCGCCGTTATAGGTAACTTCCACCTTTTTGACGGGAGCTTCGGCCAAGGAGGCAACCGTGCCGCCCAGACGTTCAGCCAGCGTAAGGTAAGGCGCAATAACCTTCATCACCTGCGGAGAAACCGGCGCCATATTGACCGCCGTTGCCACCGGCTCACCCTTGAGGGCTGCGAGAATGCCTTCGGATACATCCAAGGATACGCCGACCTGCGCTTCCACCGTGGAGGCCCCCAGATGTGGCGTCAGCACAATGCCCGGTACACCGACGAGCGGATGGTCAGCACCGACAGGCTCGCTGGTGAATACGTCGATGGCGGCACCAGCCACAATCCCCTGTTTCACGGCTTCGGCCAAATCTTCCTCGACGATAATGCCGCCGCGGGCACAGTTCACCAGACGTACGCCCTTTTTCATCTTCTTCATCTGCTCCATGCCAATCATGCCCTTGGTATCAGGCGTCAGCGGCATATGCACGGTGATGAAGTCCGACTTGGTGATGACATCTTCGAGCGTGCCTACCGTCACGCCCAAATCCTTGGCACGGTCTTCATTGATATAGGGGTCATAAGCGATGACATTCATATCAAAGGCCATAGCCCGTTTCGCTACGCCGGAACCAATACGGCCCATGCCGATAACGCCCAACGTCTTGTTCCGCAATTCCACGCCCACATACTGCTTGCGATTCCACTCGCCCTTCTGCATGGTTTCGTTGGCAACAGGAATATTGCGGGACATGGCCAGCATCATGGCCATGGTATGTTCCGTAGCGGCGATGGTATTGCCGCCGGGAGAATTGATGACGATAATGCCCTTGGCCGTAGCTGCCGGAATGTCGATATTATCCACGCCGACACCAGCACGGCCGATTATCTTGAGCTTTTCTGCCCGGTTAATGACTTCAGCCGTCACCTTAGAGGCAGAACGCACCATCAATGCATCATACTGCGGAATAATCTCCAGCAGTTCCTCGGCGGAAATCTTGTCCCGCACATCTACTTCAAACTCCTTCTGCAAAAGCTCAATGCCCTTGGGCGAAATGCCATCAGCAGCCAAAACCTTCATATCCATCGCTCCTTATAATCAAAATAACACTATTCCATTATAGTTTATCCATTTCGCAGTAGCAAGTGTATTTTACCAAAAAACAAATTTTATTTCTAAGTTTAGTTTTATGCTATTAATTCATGCTTTATGTAACAAATTGCAGTTTTTCGGGGAGTTCAGTTCGTGGTAAAGGTATCTTGTTCATACGTGGTTAGGGGGCGAACGGGGGAGTACTTTTTCTGATTCCGCTAAACGACCCTCCCTGAAAGAAATCGCTGTTTAGCTATCGAACGGGGGAGTACTTTTTCTGATTCCGCTAAACGACCCTCCCTGAAAGAAATCGCTGTTTAGCTATATGCGCCGGGCAGGCCGGCGGCGCGTCTTTCAACGTGCTTTCCGGTAACTGCCTACGTCGGGCCGGCCTTCACTGCGTTCAGGCAGTCGCTCCTACAGAAAAAGCACTCCCCCGATGTACTTGCTGCTTGTCACCGCGAAAATGCCGTTTTATACGAACATCACTTAGGGCGGAGGTGGTGATGCTTTTCGCCGTGGAACGACTGTCCGAACGCAGTGAGGACTGGCCCACAAATGGTAGTTCCTAAAAATTGAGCTGAACATACGCGCCGCCGGTCTTGCCCGGCGCAGGTTACTAAAAAGCCCATACATTTACTTGTGGGTCATTTAGTGCAACGGCGAAAAGTATTACCACCTCCGCCCAAACTGAGCTGTAACAAAAATATTTCAGCAAGAACTAACCAACAAACTGCAATAAAAAGTCCGCCGGCAGTCAGTCAGCGGACTTTTTAGAAATCAGGCAATGTAAATTCCTGTTTATTTTTTTGTCAGCACCCACATATAAGCGGCAAAGTCCGTGTCAATCTTCTCCACGCCCAGCCCGTTATACATGAGTTCATCCCCATAGAAAACCTGCCCTTTCATATCCAAGGATTTTTCCCCGCCAAAGTCCATGCTCGTTCTCTGGGCAGGCAGGTAATCCATCAGTTCATATTCAGCATCCGCCTCCAGCGCCGTCAGCTGCAATTTACGAATCGGCGTAGCTGGTTCGGCCAGGGTCTTGAAGTAGAGCACGACTACTTCTTTGCCATCTTCGCTGACAAACTGCCAGGCCGTTTCGTTTTTCGTCCCGGCAAAGGGCGTCAGCAGGCGATAGAACTTGCCCAGCTGCAGGGTCGGACGCAGTTTCTTGTACAGGGCAACATGCTTTTTGACCTGTTCCTTTTCCTCGGCGCTCATGCGGGTAATGTCGAGCTCGTAGCCAAAATCGCCGCCAAAGGCGCAGAGGGTTCTCGTCTGCAGGCTCGTAACGCGGCCTACCTGATGGTTTGGCGTCACCGATACATGTGCGCCCATCGTCAGCGGCGGGAATACGAGGCTCGTGCCGCTCTGAATGGCCAAACGGCAGACAGCATCGGTATTGTCGCTGGTCCAGGTCTGCGGCATATAGTAGAGCATGCCCGCATCGAAGCGGCCACCGCCGCCGGAGCAGCTTTCAAAGAGTACCTGCGGGAACTGCGCCGTCAGGCGTTCCAACACATCATAGAGGCCCAGCACGAAGCGGGTCTTCGTTTCGCCCTGCTGCTCAGCGGGCAAGGCTGCCGAAAAAGCCTCGGACAGATGGCGGTTGAAGTCCCATTTTACATAGTCAATCTCGGCCGAAGACAGTACATCCCCGACGGATTTTACGATATAGTCACAGACTTCCGGGCGGGACAAATCCAGCACCAGCTGATGACGGCTGTAGCTGTTCTTGTAATCCGGCACATGGAGAATCCAGTCCGGATGGGCGCGGAAAAGCTCCGAATCCTCGGAAATCATTTCCGGCTCAAACCACAGGCCAAATTTCAACCCACGCTTATGGGCAGAAGCCGAAACACCCTTTAAGCCCTGTTTTAATTTATCCGTATTGACAAACCAATCGCCCAGACTGCTGTTGTCGTCATTGCGCTTGCCGAACCAGCCATCATCGAGCACTAAGAGTTCCAAGCCCAAATCGGCGGCAGACTGTGCCAAATTGTCGATTTTTTCCTCGTCAAAGTCGAAGTAAGTAGCTTCCCAGTTGTTAACGAGAATCGGGCGCAGTTCATGCTGATACTTGCCGCGCACGATATGTTCCCGCACCGTCTGATGGAACGTCTGACTCATGCCGTTAAGCCCCTTGTCGCTGTATACGAGCATAGCTTCCGGCGTCTGGAAGCTTTCACCTGCGCCCAAGTGCCATTTGAATTCAAAGGGATTGATGCCGCCGATAACTCTCGTGGTACCAAACTGCTCCACTTCGGTGACAAAGGAGGCTTCGCCGCTCCAAATCAGGCTGAAGCCATAGACTTCCCCGCTCGTTTCGCCAGCGTCCTTGCGGGCCAGTGCCAGGAACGGCGACTGCTGATGGGAGCTGGCGCCACGGCGGCTGCCCGTTTCCTGCACGCCCCGCATCAACGGCACCCGCTCCAAGCTGCGCTCTGCCGCATGGCCGCCATAAAGGCTCAGGCGGTCAAAGTCGTGGTCGGCAAAGTCGAGCGCAAAGCTGGCAGCACCGGTTAAATCCAGTGCCTCGCTGCCACAGTTGGAAATCCTGGCACTGCGGGTCAACATGGCTGAATCATTCAGCAACGTGTAGAGCAGTTCCACGGCCAGTTTCCCCTGACTGTCCTGCAGGTAAATATGCAGGGTTTCTGCTTCGTTTTCCCCGGCATATACAGCGGGGAGACCTTTAAGTTTTGGTTTGCCTGCCGTGATTTCGTAATGGTCATAGAATAGTTCCGTTACCGTAGTGCCATTAGCCAGCCGCACTTCATAGGCGGGCAGGCGGTAGTCCCCATGGCCATAGGCCGGATATTCCTGCGGCAGAACATCCAATGAGAACGTACGCTCGTTGGGATATGCAGCCGGCTGCGGCGAAAAGGCACGGTCAATCGACTGCATGGGTGCCGTATCGCGGAATTTCTTCAGGGGACGACCCCAATAACGGTGCAGCAGATAACGGTCACGCACCACCTGCAGCACATAGCTTACCTTATCATTATGCAGGTGGAATACACCTGTTGCCTGGTCAAAATCAATCATTTCTGCGCCTCCTAAGCGATATTAAATCCCCTGAAAATAGAATTCCAGATGCATATTCTCGTTCTTCATGCGGTATTCTTCAAGTACCGGTGCCCCCCAGGTATCGTCACCGCCTACGCCACACTGGCCGGCGGATACCCTCAGGAAGGTATGATGTACCTGCGGCAGGTCGTAGCTGTGGCGGGCGTTTTCAAGTTCATGGGCGCTGTACGGCAGTGCCGAAGCAGCGAGCGGCATATCGCCGCTAATCCGCACGCCCCTGCCCCGCTTGTCGGTAACTTCCAGCCAGCGGACGCCATTGTGATTGCCACATTCCTGCGGCAGAAGGTAATCTTCCATCTCTCCGGCAACGGTGCTGGAGTAGATGCCCAGCTTTGCGCCCTCCTGACGGTCAATATAGTTCGCTGCAGGCCCATAGCCATAGTAGCGCAGCTGGTCATAATCAGCTGACAGGGTAAAGAGCATGGCAAAGTCGGGAATCTCCGGCAGCCCCTCGACCTTTTCATAGTCGAGTTCCGTCTTCAAGCTGCCATCTGCGCAGACCGTATAGGTAAGCGTGCAGGCAGATACGGGCTGGGTAGCCAGTTCATAAGTAAAGCGCACCTGTACTTCAGCTGCCGCATATTCCTTGATGCCCAGCTGGCCGAGCCAGTTGAATTCCTGCCATTTGCCATCGACCAGCAGTTCCTTCTTCACGCAGCGGCGGTAAAGGCTTGCCAGTTTCCACTGCGCCACGGCAAAGTCGCGGCGGCAGCCGTAATCGTTGTCCACCGGTGCCCGCCAGAAGGACGGCTTGGGCATTTCTTCCAACAGTTCCACACCGTTGAGCTTATAGGATACCAGACTGCCCTGTGCACTGGAGAACAAAATCTCGCCGCCAGTGAACTGCACGCCCAGGTTGATATCGCCCTGCACCACATGCAGCGGTGCTTCGCCGCAATCCGTAAGCGACAGATGAGCTGTATAATGCGCAGGTTCTTCCACCTCTGCTGCCTCTACGGCTTCAGCAGGGCTTGTGACTTCCACTTCTTCCACCTGCCATACGCCCTGGCCGAAGGCTACTTCATAGCCCTGCTTAGCCCAAGGCGTATCCTCTTTCAACAATAGTGAAACCGTAAGGCTTTCCTCGCCGGCATCGGTTACGGGCAAGAAGTCCAGTTCCAAGCGCTGTTTTTCACCAGGCTTGACGCTCGGCGCAGCCTCCCTCTTTTCCCAGATTTTTTGGCCATCGAGCAGCAGTTCATAATGCAGGTCATACTCACTGCTATCAGTGAACAGGCTGATATTTTCCAACGTTACGCCATCGGCTTCCACGTTAAGATGGAAGTTCTGGTAGTTGAACTTCACATCCTGCAATTTTGCCGTAAGTTTTCTATCCGCATAGAAAATGCCGTCACCGCTGAAATTATAATCACTGGAACGGTCGCCGAAATCGCCGCCATAAGCGAGGAATTCCTTGCCATAACGGTCTTTTTTCGCAATGGCCTGGTCGACAAAATCCCAGATAAAGCCCCCCTGATAGCGCGGTTCGCGCTCCGTCAATTCCGTATACTTGTGCATGCCGCCGTTGCTGTTGCCCATGCTATGCGTGTATTCGCAGCAGAGGAACGGCTTTTCGGGATGCTCGGCCAGGAACTTTTCAATATCGGCCACCTTGGTATACATCTGGCTTTCCATATCGCTGGTAGCGTTGTAGCGTCTATCCCAGAAAATACTCTCATAATGCACAAGGCGGGTCGGGTCGGTCTTGCGGAAATACTCGCTCATGGCAAAGATATCCTTGCCGCCGCAGGACTCATTGCCGCAGGACCAAATGATGATGGACGCATGATTCTTGTCGCGTTCAAGCATGGATTTGGCTCTATCTAAGATAACGGCCTGCCATTCATCATGGTCGTTGGGAATGGTATGTTCATCGCGGGCCAGCACGCCATTCTTCTGCCAGGTACCATGCGTTTCGAGATTTGTTTCGTCAATCACATAGAGACCATAACGGTCGCAGAGTTCATAGATATAGCTGGAATTTGGATAATGCGAGCAGCGCAGAGCATTGATATTCTGCCGTTTCATCGTGATGATGTCCTGCTCAAATTCCGCCGGATTCATCGCCCGCCCGCGATAGCAGTCAAACTCATGACGGTTCACGCCCTTGAACACAATGCGCTTGCCGTTGATTTTCATCAGCCCATCTTCGAGCTTGAACTCACGGAAGCCCACGTTATAGGGAATGACCTCCTGCAAATTGTCCGCATCATCATAAACAGCCAAAAGGAGTTTATACAAATGTGGATGCTCGGCACTCCAAAGTTTCGCGCCTTTCACCGACAGGATAAACTCATCCTGCCCTGCTGCCCCGCTGATATCCTCCTCAGCCATAAGCTCACCTTCCGGCGTAAACAGGCTGACCTTGACCTTCTTGGCATGTGCCCCCGACCAGCGGATTTCACCCGTCAGTTCACCATCATGGTAATCGTTTACTGGAAGCGCCGTAAGCTTCAAATCCTCCACATGGATACGCGGCTTGGTATAGAGCAGCACCTCGCGGAAAATCCCGCCAAAGCGCCAGAAATCCTGGTCCTCAATCCAGCTGCCCGAGGAAAAACGGAACACGCGCAGAGCAAGCTTGTTCTCGCCCTTCACCAGATACGGCGTCAGGTCAAAATCAGCCGGCGTAAAGCTGTCCTCGCTATAGCCCACATAATGACCATTCAGGTACACCGCCACCGCCGATTCCACACCAGCCAGCGACAGACAGAGATTATCCCAGCCGGCAGGCAGCTGGAAATATTTCACATAAGAACCCGTGGGATTGAAATGCTGCGGCACCTGACCGGGAACTACGGCTTCATGGCCGTCCCAGGGATAGGTCTGATTGGTGTACTGCGGTACGCCATAACCTTCCATCTGGAAATGTGCCGGCACACGAATGGTCTCCCAATCCCGGCAGTCATAGTCCAAAGCTTCAAAGCCCTGCGGCGCCAAACGCGGATTCTTGGCATAATGGAAATACCACAGCCCGTCCAGCGTGCGTACATACGAGGACTCACCGCGATTTAATTCCGCCATATCCCGGTAATAGTGATGGTCACTATGTGCCGGCAGACGATTCTCCTGGAAAAATTCTGGATTGGCCAACTGGGCCAGGGAAAATTGCGACTCAGACATGGAATTTCCTCCCTCAACACCTATAGTAAACGATTTCTTTTTTATCTATTCCCCATTATACACGCACAAATAAGAAAAAACAAGCGATTTTTCGTTTACAATCGCTTGTTTTTCGTAAATATACAATTACAAATGTGATACTGCATCAAATTTTCTTTGTTGTCACTTTACCGCTGCTTATTCCAAGCTGATATTTCCCCCCATTACCTAATACCACAGTGTTCATGCCGCTGGCAGACCAGCCTTTGACCGTCAGTGTGTCACTGCTGTTCGTAAACTTCATGGAAAGCACACCTTTGGAAAGCGAGAATTTTGCCTGTCTGCTGTTCGTAAACTTCATGGAAAGCACACCTTTGGAAAGCGAGAATTTTGCCTGTTTGATGTTTGTTATGTTATACAGATAGGCAATATCGCCTTTGCCGCTGCTCATAACAGTGTCCTTCCCACACCCCTTGCGGAAAATGAACTTATCCTTGCCTGCACCACCATAGAGCATGTCATTACCTTTGCCACCTTCAAGGGTCGCACCTGCTTTTCCAGCTTTCAACACATCCGCAACCGTTCCGCCCTTCAAAGTCACATAATTTGCTCCACCTGTCAGCGTCATCTTGCCCATTGCATTCCCGGCATCAATTTTATCAATATTGCTGTACATGACCGTATTGCCAAGATTGATGGCAACAGCGTTCTTGCCTGCAACCTTCAATGTATCCGTCTTATTCGCTCCGTGGTATCCATAACCTTTCGTATAGCTCCAAGTTGTATTTTTATCTTTTGTACCGAAAACATGCTGGAGTGTTTTGCCATCGGTGCCTGTAACAGAGATTTTTTTACCGGCCATGCCAATGAGTTTCAGCGAACCGCTTCCTATCTTCAAAACCACATCCCCACCGGAAACACTGCCACTTGTCAGGCTGCCTTTGAAAATACGAATGGAATCCTTGCCAGGCGTATAATTTTTTACGGTATCGTTGCCATCGCCTGTACCATACCAAAAGACATCCTTACCCGTGCCTCCGATCAGTATATCATTACCTCCCTGTCCATACAAATTGCTACCACCTTTAGATGCATATATTGTATTATTTTTTTCATTGCCGTAAATCGTTATGCTATTTGTGGTTTTAGCTGCATTAATGATTTTGACTGTATCTTCATAAACCTGCGGGGTCAATTTTCCGGAAAAAGCATTTGTGACTGTAAGATTCGTTTTACTTGCATTATAAGAAAGCCCATTAGGAATATACGAGTTAGAAGCCTGTTTTGCCAAATAACGAAAAAGCATATAACCTGCCGCATAGACCTTCACATCATCCTGAAAATGATAATACGGATTGACATACTGCGCTAATAATGACGGGTTATCAGCCAGCACTCGAATATCTCCTGTTCTTTCATCATCCCCTCCTGCCGTGAGATCCGCAGAACCTTCCACTATGAAGGCTGGTAAGGAGGAAAAGCATCTCATTTTTGCCTCCATAATGGAATGCGTGAGTTCATGTGCTATCATTCGATCAACGTAGCCGCCGCAACCGTTACATGAACCATTAGGATCTAATATATTCACGGTTCCCGTATATGACATATTGATGTTCAGGGTAAGGTTCGATCCCCGTCCTGAGCTATCATAAGAATATCCAGCCGTTGCCCAAGCGAAAGCAGAAGGATCATAAAAAAAATTCAATTGTATTTTTCCTGCCGAATCCCTAAAACTAAGCGCATAGCTTTCTTCAATAAGTTTCAAAGCGGCTTCAGCCCACCATGTATATAATCCGTTTACCACAAGCTGCTCATCATTTGTAAGATTCTTAGGGACAAGAAATGTAACCCCACGCACTGTGAATGAAGATCCCTTGAATACCTTCATTTTCCCAGAATCCGCAACAACCGACGATTTTGTTTTCTCAACGGTGCCACCTGCATCCCATCCAGAAATTGCCCCCGTATCCTTGTTGCCTAGTTCTATGCCACAGTAATCTGTCAAAAAACGTTCCGCACTTCCAGCCTTACGGCAATCACGAACAAAGCTACTCGTGAGACTCTGAAAACTGTCAAACGAGGATGATATCCGCACCGCTTGATCTAAAGCCCTTACCCCCTGCTGATTTGTACCAACCAAAGCCTTCATAAAATCCTTAATAACCTTTTGTGCGCTTTTTCCATTACTATATAACTTTGTTGATTTCTTTCCTTTCGCATCCATGACCGTGATGACGCGATTTTTACCATTCTTAACCACCATGCCAGCATTGCCAGCATACAGCACAAGATCTGCTCCGTTGAAAGAATAACCGCTTAAGCTTCCTTTTGTAATCTGAACAACATCCCCTGAACGATAACTTCCTATTGTATCTCTACCTGTCCCATTCGCAAATTGAAACACATCTACTTCATTCGTCCCATAAAGCATATCGTTCCCTGCACTACCAGCAAACACAACGCCTTTATCTCCGCTCGCTACAATTGTCTCATTTCCCTTACCACCATGTACTGTTACATTTTTTCCATAATTTTCTATTGTATCCCTACCACTATCAGTATATATGTTTACATTGTTGCCCCAATTTCTTATATTATCATTGCCAACTCCAGCATCTATTGTTACTTTATTGCCTCTATTCGAAATAGTATCGTTTCCCGCCCCTCCTCGTATTGTCGTATTCGAACCATTGTATTTGCTATTTTCCTGGTCATTGTTGCTATTATTGTCATAATATATACCCTCATGATAATAGTAACCATTGTAAATGACATCATTGCCTGCGCCACCATCCAATACAGCATTCGCACCTGCATTCGTGATAGTGTCATTTCCTGCTCCACCTTTTATGCTGACATCCAATCCTCCCCGTTCAAAATATTGTCCATTTACAATAATGTCATTTCCACTTCCGCCATTCAATACAGATTTTGTACCTAAATTTTTTATCGTATCGTTACCATAACCAGAATCTAATGTCACATTATTGCCTCTATTAAAAATGGTATCGTTTCCCGCTCCGCCATAAACCGTTGCATTTTCCCCAATATTGCCTTTCTTTTCACTCGGTGCCACCGCATCATAGAAGATATTCCACGGTTCGTAATAGTGATACCCATTGTAAATGGAATCATCACCATCATCACCATAAAGCATGGCTTTTGCTCCGGAATTTGTGATGGTATCATTGCCATACCCTCCAGTGATACGCAAGCCAATGCCACCAACTTCATTCGCCCAATACTCTCCATTTATGAGAAGATCTTTCCCTGCGGTTCCAGACAGGAGTATATCTCCAATTTTGTACCTTCTGGTAGCCATAAAGACCGCCCCCCATCAAATCTTCTTAATGGTTACTTTTCCGCTGTTTGTTCCGAGTTGATATTTAGCCCCACTGCCCAATACTACAGTATTCATGCCATTAGCAGACCAACCTTTGACTGTCAATGTGTCGCTGCTGTTCGTAAACTTCATGGAAAGCACACCTTTGGAAAGCGAGAATTTTGCCTGTTTGATGTTTGTTATGTTATACAGATAGGCAATATCGCCTTTG
>CADAAS010000025.1 GCA_902785885.1 Pseudoselenomonas ruminantium | reverse complement strand
GTGAAGTAACGAAAAAATTACTGGATAAGTTTATTGAAGATGATGCTGTGCAAATGGTGGCGATCTTGAATCAACAAATTGTCCTGTTGGCACAGGAATATTTGCTTAGTGAAGAAGAATTAAAGATTGTTGTGGATGAATTACAGGATGTTTTGCAAGCTGGGGCACTACTCTATATGTATGCTAGTGATGATAAGGTGATATTCGCTAATGAATTGCTGACTAAGAGTATAGAAGATGTTATAAAATGGCGTGTCAACATAGTGATACCTGACAATGAAACGATACAAACAGGTATAGGAATTGCCTTCAGTAAAGCGCAGACGAGCGGTGGATTGCGTGAATATACAATGGCAGCCCAATTAGACAGCAAAAGGCTAGGGGAAAGATTATTAGGTCGTAATTTATCAGAGAGAGCAGCACGCAAGGCGTGGTATGTTACAAGACAGATGAATGTTATATCGCAGCGACAAGAATTGTTGTTGCAGACAATGACTAGTGATGAGAGGCAATATAAAGAACGAAATTGTGAATTGCAGAGAGAAAAAGAACTTTATAAGGCAGAGGTAAAACAATTATTGGAGGGTATGGATAATGGCAAATGAACTTATGATTTTAGATGGTGATGTTTTTACGGCAGAAGAACGTAGTAGCTTTGAAGCGGAATTGGATAAATATGTAAAGCGTAATAAGGATAATCGGCAGGAGATAAACCGGCTGGTTTTTGAAGCAATTGCAACGATGACGGAAGCCGATGAAGCAAAAGTAGAATTGGAAAATAAATCATTTTTGCAGAGATTGGTGGGGGGCTTTACTGGCAGTAATAAGGAATTGCAGGATAAAATCAATAAAAATCATGCGGCAGCCCAATATGCAGCACAACAGACATTGAATAAACTAGCAGAGCAAAATATGATGAGTTATGAATTGATTGTTGCCGTAAATAATAAGCTTAATGCTTCCATGAACGATGTGAATGCAGAGTTGAAAAATATTTACAGTGGTTTAGCAAAGTTTTTGCGTCGTAGTGTTAATGCGTTGGTAATGATAGAGGAACGTTTGGACAAAATAGAACATAATGTGGAATTGGGCAGATGGAAGGATATGATTGCCTTTAAGGAGTTAGGTGATACGGAATATCAAGATTTGAGCCCGGCTGGGAAAATTGTGTGTATTGCAAGAGAGTTTTATGAAAAGACGAATGGAGTTTGGTCAACAGAAGATTTGCTGTATATTAGAAGTGTAATGGCAGAGATCAATATTCATCAGAAAGACAAAGTGAATTATTATCAAGTGTTGCAGGAGATTAATACAAATAAAGCAATAAAAAATAAATTATTGGGAGATGTGAAAACGTTACAAAATGTAAATCCGGAGTATATGATTTCAATGGGCGTGTTGAACAAACTGGATAGTTTGTCATCCAAAGAAAAGTATATCGTTGAAACAATGAGGACGTATTTACAAGGTAAGGGCGTTAATGCAACCGTACAGGAAGTATGTGATGATTTAACACAAAAATATATACAGGATATAGCTGGTGTGAATTTGAATGTGGATGTTGACGCCTATGATATGATATTAGATCTGCTTTACAATATAAAAGGCTTAGAAGATATAGAGGGGGCAAAGATAATTCCAGACGAAACATCTGTGGCAATGATAATGGAAAATGATGAGACAGATGATTCTATATTGCTAAAACTTGATTGTAATAAGGAATTGGCGAATTATAAGTGTTCTGGGAAAGAGAAGGCAGAGGAGGTTATGGAAGATAATCTAGAGGAACAGGATCGCGAAAACAAAGGGATAGAGTTATGGGAACAGGCACATGAATTTGAAGAAATAGATACAGAAAAATATTTACAGCTATTAAAGGAATCTGCTGCATTAGGCAATGTTGATGCTATGTTCGATATTGGCTATTACTACGATGACGCGGAAAATAATAAAGATATAGCAAAAAGTTGGTATGAAAATGCGGCTAAAAATGGATTTGTACCTGCTTTTATAATGTTGGGACTTATTTGTTACGAAGAAGAAGATTATCAGTGTGCGGCAAAATATTATAGAAAAGCTGCAGATGCAGGCGATAACGATGGAATGTGTTATTTGGCACAGTGTTATGAGAATGGCGAAGGTGTTGACAGGGATTGGAATAAAGCCTATGATTTATATTGGAAAGCGGCAAAAGCAGGACATGAAGAGGCAAAGAAGTGGCTTGACAACAATACAGACACAGGTTCGATGTCTCAAAATGATTCGGTTGATATAGTTGCTATGGCTGCTGAACTTTTGGGCGTACTAGTTCATGGTAAACTGAAAAACGGCAAACAAATATGGCCAGTAAGGTGTGGAGACTATGGATCTCGATTTATAAAGTATAGAGCACTGGAGGGGAAGGATACAGAAAGCAGTGATTGGTGGCTAAAAGGCAATTGGATGATTGACCAAATGGAGAAAAATAATGAAAGTATGATTGGTTTTGCGTTCGAAGCAAATTTTATTGATGCATGGGAATATATAGTTTTTACCGAAGATGCAGTCTATTTTCAAGGGCCGCAAGGCACTCAAGAGCGCGTTCCTTATGGGGCGATAGTCGATGTTAAAGTTGATAGTTCATCAATATATTATTTTATATATGCCAATGGTAAAGATGATTATATTACTTCCCAAGGGGAGTGGGATGGAAAACTAGGTATGGACAACCTACGATTGTTTTTCTTAATTATGGCTAGGATTGAAGGAAATTGTAATTATCAATTTACCAACTATGAACAGGGTAAATTAGCAGATGTGAGATTAGAAGCTCTTGGTGGTAAGGGTATATTGGAATATATATGAAGTACCCCACCCCCATTTGATAGGCGGGTTTTGCTACTTGAGAAGATTAATGATAATTGCAAATGGGGTGGATAAGGGGAAATCAGCCTATATGGCAGGTGATTATGAAGTTGCTTTTGAATACTATGGAAAGGATGAGCTTTGGCGTGAAGGGGGGATCTTGATGATGTATTATGTAGGTATTTGATAATGGGCTGATTTTATTGACAATAGATGTAGTTATGCTTAAAATAAGCATAAGGATAGATTGCATTGCAGGAGTTAGTTCAGATGACAGAGGATATACGGGAGATAGAGCATCAGAAAGACTTGGAACGCATTAAAAAGTTTCGACTGATGGATGATGATTTTTTTCAAGTATGTATGCAGGACAATATTGATGCTGTCCAGTTGTTGCTGCGGATAGTGATTGGCAATAACACGTTGACTGTGAAGAAGGTAGTTACACAAAAGGAAATGAAGAATCTTTTGCGGCATAGTCTTTGCCTGGATGTATATGCTGAAGATGCTGATGGCAATCAATTAGATGTGGAGATACAACGTAAGGACAGTGGGGCTGTGCCAGAGAGGGCAGTCTATCATAGCGCTACACTGGATGCAAATAGTTTGCCTAAGGGGGAACAAGACTTTCGCAGGAAGTCGGAGACCTATACCATCATGATTACTGAAAATGATGTACTGGGTGGTAACTTGCCCATCTATCATGTGGAACGAGTGATAAAGGAACTGAACTGTCAGGAATTTGGCGGTAAGTCACATATCATTTATGTGAATGGAGCATATCAAGAGCAGGATGGAGATGCGCTAAAATGGCTGATACATGATTTTTCCTGTACCAATCCTGATGATATGCATTTTATTGAGTTAGCAGAACGTGTAAGATATTTCAAATCCGATAGCGAGGGGGTAAAGGCTATGTGTAAGATAATGGAAGATATGCGAAATGAAAGTGAAGCTCGTGGACGTGCAGAAGGTCGCATGGACTTATTGGCGGATTTGGTAGTGTCTGGCTTGCGCAAGCAGAAATCCTTGGCTGACATTGCAGATTCGCTTGATATTTCGGAAGAGATGGTGATTAGTATCGGTAAGAGCCGAGGAATTACCATTATGCCATAAATATTAACTGGCAAAGGGGATGTTGTGTGAAGTACGCAACATCCCCTTTGTTTATACGTTTAGAGTTACTTCTATTTCATTATAATAAGTGTCAGATTTTGACAGGTCAATTTTTCTTGCCAAAAGTCAAAAAAACAAATATAATAGAATAAAAGTCAAATGGTCAATTGTGATTAATATAGAGGGTGAGTGAAATGAGCAATATTGCCGATTTGATTGAAGCCTACATCCTGCGGCAGCTGGCGACGCAGCAGGACGGCAAGGTGGAGCTTAGACGTACGGATATCGCCGATGAGATTTCCTGTGCGCCCTCCCAGATTAGTTATGTGCTGTCCACCCGCTTTACCCAGGACAAGGGGTTTGTGGTGGAATCGCGGCGCGGCTTGGGCGGTTTTATCCGCATTGTGCAGGTGCCGGTCAAGAACATGGTCTATGAAGATATGCTCGCGGCGATTAAAACGGATACGGAACTGCCGGTGGTGCAGTCCATGATTAAATATCTCCTGCAGCATGAGATGATAACGGGACGGGAAGCGTCCCTGATGATGCAGTTTGTGGTGTCCATCTTCCAGTCGGAGAGCATTACGGACAAAGAACGGGTGCGGATGCTTAAGACCATGCTGCTGACCTTGGAAAACTTCTCGTAGGAAAGAGGGACTATGTATGTTATGTGATGATTGCGGCCGCCATGAGGCGGTAGTCCATATCACCCAGATTGGCCCTGACGGTCGGGTGGAAAAGAATTTATGTGAGTCCTGTGCGGCAGGTTACAGTGAATTTGCTGGTGTACCGCAGCAGGATAAACGTCATGTTTCGGTAGATGATTTTCTGCGGGGCATCTTCAATAGTGCCAACAATGTACCAACAGAAGAAAATAGAGGCACGAATGCGGCAGGCGAATTGGCCTGCCCGCGTTGTGGCATGAGCTATCAGGATTTTAGCCAGACGGGAAAAATTGGGTGTGCTGCCTGCTATGCCACGTTCCGTCAGCAGTTGGAGCCGATTTTGCGCAGAATTCATGGTTCGAGTGTGCATCGGGGCAAAATTCCGCATCGCAGCGGCGGCACCTTGGAATTGAAACAGAACATCAGCCTGCTTCAGCAACAGTTAAAGGCCTGCGTGGAACAGGAAGAATACGAAAAGGCTGCTGAACTGCGGGACAAGATACGGGCCATGAAACAGGAACTGGCCGCCAAGGAAGGGGGCAGGGAAAATGCGTGAAGCAATATTGCAGGATAACCGTCTGAGCTGGCTGCAGCCGGAGGGCGCGGATAATGATGTGGTACTGGCCAGCAGGATTTTGCTGTCGCGCAATCTGCGCGATATTCCCTTCCCAAACCGGGCTGACCTCCATGAACTGGGCAAGGTGGAAGAACGTCTCGCAGGGGCAATTCCGGCACTGCAGGCTGTAACCGAAGAACCAATGCTCGTCATGGAGATGGAAAAACTTTCGCCACTGAAGCGGGAGGTTTTGCGGGAAAAACAGTTAATCAGTGAACGGTTGATGCGCAGCCCGCAGCACCGGGCAGTATATCTCACGAAAAAACAGGATATCAGCCTGATGGTCAACGAGGACGACCATATCCGCATTCAGTGCATAACGGCAGGGCTGGATTTGGCCAAACCGCTAAAGAAAGCTTTTGCCATTGACGATATTTTGGAAGAACAGCTGGATATTGCCTTTGATGAAAAGATGGGCTATCTGACGTCAAGTCCGACAAACTTGGGAACAGGGCTTAGGGCGGCCGTGTTATTGCATCTGCCGGGACTGGTCTTTACCCGCAATGTCAGCAACATCATCAATATTTCCCCACAGCTGGGGCTCGCGGTGCGTCCGTTGTTTGGTGACGAGAAGGAGCAGCCTGGCTGTTTGTTCCAGATTGCCAATCAGCTGACGCTTGGCTATTCGGAGCAGGAGCTTATCGACAATCTGCGGGGCGCGGTTACGGAAATCGTGGCCCATGAACGCCGGGCGCGGAAGGCGCTGGCCCTTTACATGAAGGAACGGCTCGAAGACGAAGTTTGGCGCGCTTTTGGTACGCTCTCCTATGCCCGTCTGCTGCCGGAAAAAGAAGTCTTGGAACTGCTGTCCCGCCTGCGTCTGGGCATGGATTTGAAACTTATCCGGGGCGTGGCACCGGAATGTTATGGGCAGATGCTCCTTGCCAGCCGCACGAGCTTTTTGCAGAACCTGGCCGCCAATGAAAATCTCTCGAAAGCGGAAATCGACAGATTGCGTGCCCAGCATATGCGGCGCATTATTGAGGAACATCAGGTGAGCCTGGAGGAATAAGCATGGATTATCGGAATCACTTTACGCGCCGTGCAATCAAGGCCATTGAATTTGCGCAGTATATGGCAAGGGATTTGGCGCAGGATTACATCGGCACGGAACATATATTGCTGGGGCTACTCCATGAGCGGGAAGGGCTGGCAGCCAAGGCAATGGGCGCACTGGGCATGAGCTTTGAACAGGCGGCGGCCCAGGTGAAGCGCATTGCCTCGCAGGAGGCGGAATATCCTGCGGATAATCCCTATTACACCCCGCGCGCCAAGCGGGTGATGGAGGGTGCCTTTGAAGAAGCCCAAAGTCTGGGGCATAACTATATCGGCACGGAGCATATCCTGCTGAGCCTGCTGGAGGAAACCGAAGGGGCGGCTGTTGAGGTGTTGGAACTTATGGGCGTTAATCCCGATGCCCTGCAGGACGAGGTCATGGACAGGATTGATGCCCAGCATCCTGATGGCGAAATGCCGGAAGAGGGGGCAAAGCGGGGACGCCATGGGCGTGAAAATACGCCGCTCCTCAAAAAATTCGGCCGCGACCTCAATAAAATGGCGCGGGAATCCCAGATGGACCCTGTAGTAGGCAGGGAAACGGAAATTCAGCGGGTCATTCAGATTCTTTCCCGCCGTACGAAGAATAACCCGGTGCTATTGGGCGAGCCAGGCGTGGGCAAGACGGCTATTGCCGAAGGCCTGGCCCAGCGCATTGTCGAGGGCACTGTTCCCTATATGCTGCAGGATAAAGTGGTCATGTCCCTGTCGATGGCATCGTTGGTAGCCGGGGCCAAGTACCGCGGTGAATTTGAGGAACGCCTTAAAGGCGTGATTGAAGAAATTCAGCGGGCCGGCAATATCATTCTCTTTATTGATGAAATGCATACTTTAGTCGGCGCGGGTGCCGGTGAAGGCTCCTTGGATGCCGCCAATATCTTGAAGCCTGCTCTTTCGCGGGGCGAGATACAGATTATCGGTGCCACCACTTTGGACGAATACAAGAAGTATCTTGAAAAAGATGCGGCGCTGTCCCGCAGGTTCCAGCCGATTATGGTGGAAGAACCCACGGTGGAAGATGCAGAGAAAATTCTGTTTGGCCTGCGGAGCAAGTACGAGGAATTTCATCGGGCAACCATCGAGGACGAGGCGATTCGGGCGGCAGTGCGTTTGTCTCACCGCTATATTACCGACCGTTTTCTGCCGGACAAGGCGATTGATTTGATGGACGAAGCGGCCTCCAAGGTACGCATGGGGCAGGTGGCACCTACGGAAGCCATTCAGAAACTGCGTGAGGAACTCAATCAGACGCTGATTGAAAAAGACGCGGCCATCACTGCCCAGGAATATGAGCGGGCGGCGAGCCTGCGGGATAAATCCCAGCAGCTAAAGGAAGAATTGGCGGATAAACAGCAGGCCTGGGAGAAGAAGGGCAAAAATCACATTACGGTGACGGCCGAGGATATTGCGGCGGTAACTGCCCAGTGGACGGGAATTCCCGTAAGCCAGCTTGCTGCATCCGAATCGGCTAAACTTCTAAAGCTGGAAAAGATATTGGGCGCGCGGGTTATCGGTCAAAGCGAAGCGGTCAAAGCCATTGCCAAGGCCATCCGCCGGGCGCGTTCGGGCTTAAAAGACCCCAAACGTCCCATTGGTTCCTTCTTGTTTTTGGGGCCGACCGGCGTAGGCAAGACCGAGCTTGCCCGGACATTGGCGAGTGCGCTCTTTGGTTCTGAAGACGCGATTATTCGCTTTGATATGTCCGAGTATATGGAAAAGCATACGGTTTCCCGTATGGTGGGGGCTCCTCCGGGCTATGTGGGCTATCAGGAGGGCGGCCAGCTGACCGATGCGGTGCGCCGCAAGCCCTATTCCATTATCCTGCTCGATGAAATCGAAAAGGCGCATCCGGATGTGTTCAATATCCTGCTGCAGGTGCTCGATGACGGCCGGCTGACCGATGGGCAGGGCCGTACCGTGGACTTCCGCAACAGCGTGATTATCATGACGTCCAATGCCGGAGCCAATCTCTTAAAGCAAAGCACTGGGGTTATGGGCTTTGCCGTGAATGAGAAGGATGAACAGCAGGCGGCTGAAAAAGCGGCAGAAAAGCGGGTTTTGGATGCGGTAAAGCATGTGTTTAAGCCTGAGTTTTTGAATCGTGTGGACGAACAGCTGGTATTCCATCCGTTAGGTCGTCCGGAACTGACCAAAATCGTGGATATCCTGCTGCAGGATGTCAAAAAGCGCCTGCAGGAAAAGGATATTCAGCTGGAAATCAGCCCGTCAGCCCGTGGAAAACTTGTGGACGAAGGCACGGATTTCAAATTTGGTGCCCGTCCCTTGAAGCGCGCCATTCAAAAGCTTGTGGAAGATGAAATCGCAGAAATGCTGCTGGCTGGCAAGTTCAAGGCGGGAGATACCATTGCCATCCGCAAGAATGGCAAGGAATTGGAATTTGCCAAGAAGATGCCGCGCAAAACAGTGCACCCCAAAGCGGTAAAGGAGAAGGTCAATGCCTAAAAATCAGCTGCAGCCTTCAGGATTGGGTAGCCGGCTTTTGAACTTTGGCACGAATTTTTTCTGGGCTATTGTCTGGCTGGGCCGTCATATCATCAGATTTTGTAAAAAAGTCCTCGGCAGAGGATAGGATTCGGAGGAATTATTTTGGCCAAAAAGAAAAAGACGGTCTTTGTCTGTCAGGATTGCGGCTATGAAGTACCTAAGTGGCTGGGGAAATGTCCCGGCTGCGGGGCTTGGAATACGATGGTGGAAGAAGTGGTCACTCCGGAAGCGGGCGACACTTCTTCTGGCGGCGGTTTGCGCTTAGGCCTTTCCGATGCGCAAAAGCCCCAGCCCATTGGTGAGGTGGCTATTGAGGATTTGCCGCGCTTTGCTACCGGTTCGGAGGAACTCGATCGAGTCTTGGGCGGCGGCGTTATCCCTGGCTCGATGGTGCTGATTGTCGGCGACCCTGGCGTAGGCAAGTCGAGCCTGACCCTGCGTGTCTGTGCAGATGTGGCGCGGGCTGGCCGCAGAGTCCTCTATGTTACGGGGGAGGAGAGCACGCGGCAGGTGCGTATGCGTGGCGATAGACTGAATGCCATTGCCGATAATCTCTATGTGGTCAGTGAGACCAATATGGAGACGATTGAAGCGCATATTGAAAATACCAAGCCGGAGCTTTTGGTCATCGATTCCATTCAGACGGTGTTCAAGCCCGAAGTGCAGAGTGCGCCGGGCAGTGTATCGCAGGTGCGGGAATGTGCCGTGGATATTTTGCGCATTGCCAAGGGGAAAGGCATTGCTGCCTTTGTTATCGGCCATGTGACGAAGGAAGGCAATTTGGCCGGGCCGCGAGTGCTGGAACATATTGTGGATACGGTGCTTTACTTTGAGGGTGAGCGCAATGCCGAGTACCGCGTGCTGCGGGCGGTCAAAAACCGTTTCGGCAGTACCAATGAATTGGGGCTGTTTGAAATGCGCGATATCGGCCTGGTGGATGTGCCGGATGCGTCCAAATTGTTCCTGTCGGACCGGGAAGGGGACAGCGGTACGGTGATTATCCCTACCGTAGAAGGTACAAGGCCACTGCTCGTGGAATTGCAGGCGCTCGTGGCGCCAACTCCTTATGTACCGCCGCGCCGCACGGCCGATTCGGTGGATATCAAGCGGATTCAGTTGCTCCTGGCAGTGCTCGAAAAGCGCGTCCATCTGCAGGTTGGCGCCTGTGATGTGTATGTAAAGGTGGCAGGTGGGATAAAAATTGATGAACCTGCCGCTGACTTGGGCATTTGTGTGGCTATGGCATCGAGTTTTGCCAATCGGCAAATTCGTCCCAAGACGATTGTTTTCGGCGAAGTGGGGCTGTCCGGCGAAGTCCGGGCGGTAGGCCAGGCCGATGTGCGCATCAACGAAGCCAAACGCTTAGGTTTTGAGCATGTTGTCCTGCCGATGAAGAATTACCGCCAGTTGGCAAAGGAAGTTAAAGGAATAAGGCTTTATGGGGCAGAAACCATCGGCGATGCGTTGAAATTGGCTATGCCAAGGGGGTAAAATAAAGAAAATATCCTGTTCTGAAAGAATTAGTCAAAAAATTTCTTGCCAAACAATGGCTTGCTATGCTATTATGTATGTTAGATTGTGAAAACGGGCTGAAAGTATAACTGTTTTTGCATAATAAAATAGTGGTGGTTGATGTATGGAAGTCATTTTAGCAGATTATCTTGGCTTTTGTTATGGCGTTAAACGAGCTGTAACCATTGCACAGGAAAATGCTTCCGTTGATGGCACTTCTTCAACATTAGGGCCGATTATCCATAATCCCCAAGTGGTGGAACGCTTGAGAACTCAGGGCGTTGGCACGGTAGATGCGTTAGCAGAAATGGATAGAGGCACGGTGATTATCCGTTCCCATGGTGTGGGGCCGGAGATTTATGAAGAAGCAGAGCAACGTGGCTTGAACTTGGTGGATGCGACTTGTCCCCATGTGAAGAAAGCGCAGCTTTCGGCAAAAAAATTGGCTGAGAGTGGTTGCAGGGTAGTCATCATTGGTGAAAAGAAGCATCCTGAGGTGCACAGTATTTTTGAATGGTCGGGAGGAAAGGCCGTAGTGGTCGAAACAGAGGAAGAGGCAGATGCGCTGGATTCCTGTGCGAAGTTAGGTGTTGTTTGCCAGACAACATTTTCCGGCGATAAATTCAAAAGTATTGTAACACATTTGTTGGATAAATCTAGAGATGTTCACATACAGCGAACCATTTGTACAGCTACCGATCAACGGCAGAAGGCGGCACTTGATTTAGCGGCTAATGTTGATATGATGTTGGTTATCGGTGGCAGGAACAGCGCAAATACGACAAGGCTTGCCCAGATTTGTGCAGAAAAATGCTTAACTTACCATATCGAAACTGCAGAGGAACTGCAGGACGAGTGGTTTGATAAAATTGAAAAAATTGGTATTACAGCGGGCGCTTCAACGCCTGACTGGATTATCAAGGAGGTATATAAAAAGTGTCAGAACAGATGAATATGGAAGAACTCTTAGCAGAGGCCGAAAACGCAATGCCGAATATCGAGGAACGCACCGTTGTAACCGGTGAAGTTATCCAGGTTTCCCGCGATGAGGCTTATGTTGATATCGGATACAAGCAGGAAATTGCTATTCCGAAGCGCGAGCTGGCTTACCCGGCTCCGGAGTCCGCTGAGGACGTAGTAAAAGTTGGCGACAAAATCGATGTTTACATCGTTTCCCTGGGCGGCGACAACGGCGGCATCCTTTCCAAGGTTAAGGCTGACCGCATGGTTGCCTGGAAGGAAATGGAAGCCATCATGGAACGTGGCGAAACGGTACAGGCTACCATCAATCAGGTAGTTAAGGGCGGCCTTGTAGCTTCCGTAAATGGTCTCCGTGGCTTCATCCCGGCTTCCCAGATGGAACTTCATTTCGTAAAAGATCTGTCCGTATATGCTGGTCAGACGGTTGAATGCGAAATCATCGAAATCGATGTACACAAGCAGCGTCTGGTTCTTTCCCGCCGCAAGCTCCTCGAAGCTGTTCGCGCTGAGAAGGAAGACGAAGTATTCTCCACGCTGCAGGCTGATACCATCGTTCGCGGTACGGTTAAGCGTATCGTTGACTACGGTGCATTCATTGACATCGGCGGCGTAGATGGTCTGGCTCATATCTCCGACCTGGCTTGGAACCGCGTTAAGCATCCGTCTGATGTTCTCGAAGTTGGTCAGGAACTGGATGTATACGTGAAGAGCATCGACCAGGATGCAAAGCGTATTTCCCTGTCTGTAAAAGACACCATGCGTGATCCCTGGCTCGACAATGCTGAAAAGTATGCTGAAGGCGACATCATCGAAGGCAAAATCATCAAACTGACGGACTTCGGCGCTTTCATGGAAATCGAACCGGGCTTCGATGGCCTGATTCCGATGGGCGAACTGGCTGAAAAGCGCATTGAACGTGCTGATGAAGCTGTTCATGTTGGCGATGAAGTTAAGGTTAAGGTTCTGCGCATCGACACGAAGCGTAAACGCATTTCGCTGTCCATCACGAAAGCTAACTAATAGCTTCGCTAAATAAACAGAATAAACTCAGGGGAGTGATGTTTTCCATCACTCCTTTGTTTAATTAGAACTAGAATGAAAGAGAAAATGTATGAGCAGAGAATACGCTGGGATAATTTCCAGAGTAAATGAGGGGAGTCTGGCCGAGGAATTGGAGCTGGTTCCCGGTGACAAAATCATCGCCATAAATGAGCAGCCTTTGCGGGATATTATTGATGTAAGCTTTGCCATGGCCGATGAAGAAATCGACCTGACCATAGAGCATGCCGATGGTGAGCGGGAAATCATTTCCTTTGACAAGGACTTTGATGAAGAACTGGGCGTGGAATTCGAGTCGGCAGTATTTGACGGCATCCGCAAATGTGCCAACAACTGCTATTTTTGCTTTGTCAATATGATTGCGCCGGATATGCGGGACAGCTTGTCGATAAAAGATGATGATTACCGCCTGTCCTTCCTCTATGGCAATTTTGTGACCATGACCAATATGGGGCCGGCAGATTTCAAGCGTATCGAGCAGTTCCACCTGTCACCGCTCTATGTGTCCGTGCAGTGCATGAATCCGGAGCTACGGGCACAGATGCTGCGCTGCAAGGGTGCGGCTAGAATCACTGAGCAGCTCGAAAATCTCGAGGCGGCCGGCGCCGAATACCATACGCAGATTGTGCTCTGTGCGGGGCTTAATGACGGTGAGGAATTAGAACGCTCCATCCGTGAAATCGCCGCCCGCCGTCCTCATGCTTTGTCCATGGCCATTGTGCCTGTGGGCATCACGAAGTATCGTACAGACCCCTATCCCTTGCAGCAGTTTGACCGCGAAGGTGCCGCCAGAGTCATCGACCTGGTGGAGAAGTGGCAGAAGAAGTTCCAGCAGGAAGAGGGGCGTACATTCCTTTATCTCGGGGATGAATTCTACTTCCTGGCTGGCCGCGAAGTGCCGCCAACGGAATTCTATGACGGCTTCCCGCAGCTCGATAACGGCATTGGCCTGACCCGAAGCTTTATCAATGACTGGAATTTGACACGTCAAAATTCTGCACTGCCAAATGGTTACGACGAGCCCTTTGTGATTGATGTGGTGACGGGAACCTCTGTTGCGCCAGTAATGGAACAGCTGGCGAAATCCTTGCAGGCCAAAAATCTGCAGGTGCGGATTGTACCTGTGGAAAACAAGCATTTTGGCAGTACGGTCAATGTATCGGGGCTGTTGACCGCAAAGGACATTATGGATACACTGCAGGCTATGCCGGAGGCGGACAAGCGTCAGGCGCTGATTATTCCCGAACCGGCGCTTAGGGCGGGGGAGGATATTTTCCTTGACGATATGACCTTGCAGGAATTTGCCGCGCATTTCCCGAATATCCGCGTAGAGCCGGTACAGGGCGGGGCAGATTACTACCATGCGCTTGCCGACTGGGCAAATTACCATAAGAACCGCCTTGGCGAAACTGCCTATACCTGGCAGAGCAATGCAGGCTATACGAAGCCTGTGGAATAACTAGAAGAAAGAAGGCTGACAATGAGCAAACCTATCGTTGCCATCGTAGGACGCCCAAATGTGGGCAAGTCCACCCTGTTCAATCAGATTGGCAAGAAACGCGTTTCCATCGTTGACGATATGCCCGGCGTTACCCGGGACAGAATTTATCTGGATGCAGAGTGGCTGAACCATGAGTTTACCATGATTGATACCGGCGGTATCGAATTTGATGAAAGCAACCATATCTTAAAATCCATGCGCAGCCAAGCGGAAATCGCCATGGAAGAAGCCGACGTAATCCTCTTTTTGGTGGATGGCCGGGCTGGTCTTACTACTTCTGATGAAGAAGTGGCCAAGATTCTGCGCAATACCAAGAAGCCGGTTATCTTAGGTGTCAATAAAATTGACAGCCCGCAGCTCGAAATGAACATCTATGAGTTCTATAATCTCGGCTTGGGTGACCCGATTCCTCTTTCGGCTACCAACGTTATGAACTTAGGTGACCTTTTGGATGCCATTGTTGCGGCATTCCCTGAAGAAGTGCCCGAGGAAAAGGACGAGGATGAAATCAGCATTGCCGTTATCGGTCGTCCGAACGTGGGCAAGTCTTCCCTCGTCAATCAGCTGCTCGGCGAAGAACGCGTTATCGTCAGTGATGTGGCCGGCACTACCCGTGATGCCATTGATACGCATTTCGTCAAGGACGATATGAAGTTTATGCTGATTGATACGGCTGGCATGCGCCGTCGTGGCAAGATTGATGAGCCGGTGGAGCGTTACAGCGTGATGCGTTCCCTGCGCGCCATTGACCGTGCCGATGTTGTCCTCATGGTTATCAACGCCTTTGAAGGCATCACCGAGCAGGACAAGAAGATTGCCGGTTATGCCCATGAGTCCGGTAAGGGTGTGGTGATTGTCGTCAACAAATGGGATATCTATCCCGAAAAGGATGACAAGTCAACCCTGCGCTTTACCGAAGACTTGCGTGAGGAAATCGGCTTCCTGCAGTATGCGCCGGTGCTCTATGCTTCGGCACTGACCGGACAGCGTGTCGGTCGCGTGACGGAACTGGTGAAGTATGTTGCCGAGCAGCAGTCCATGCGCATCAAGACGAGTGTGCTCAACGAGCTTATCCGCGATGCGGTTTCCATCAACCCGCCGCCGATGCACCGTGGCCGCCGCCTCAAGATTCTCTTTATGACGCAGGCCGATATCAAGCCGCCGAAGTTCATCATCTTCGTCAATGACCCGGAACTTATGCACTTCTCTTACTTGCGGTTTATCGAAAACCGCCTGCGCGAAATGTATGGCTTTGAGGGCACGCCCTTGCGCCTGATTGTGCGTGCGCGCGATGAGGAGGAGGATTATTGATGGAGAACATGCTGATAGCAGGGATTCTCTCCTATCTTCTGGGCTCGATTCCAAACGGTCTGTGGCTGGGCAAGGCTGTCTGGCATACAGATTTGCGGGAACACGGCAGTCATAACATCGGCGCCACCAATGCCTGGCGTACGCTCGGCAAGCCGGCAGGAATTTCCATTTTCCTACTGGACTTTGCCAAAGGTGCTGTGAGTGTTTATCTGGGCTCTTTGCTCGTGGGCACGCCGGTCTTTATGATTGTCTGCGGTATCTTGGCCATTGTGGGCCATTCCTGTTCCCTGTTCCTGAAATTCAAGGGCGGCAAGGGCGTGGCCACGGGCTTGGGGGTTATGGTCATGTTGATGCCCCTGCCGGCTCTGATTGTATTTTTGCTGTGGCTGGCCATCGTAAAGGTCACAGGTTATGTGTCCTTAGGCTCCATTGTGGCGGCAGCCTGTGTACCGTTATTGGCCTGGCTGATGAACTACTCTTTGGAATTTATTCTCTTTGGCGTGTTGGCGGCGGTATTCATCATTGTCCGTCACCACAGTAACATTGGCCGTCTGCTGAAGGGCACAGAAAGCAAAATTCAGGCGGCAAAACGCTGAATTTGTTGATAGTTGTAAAATTTTGGGATGACAAATGTATACATAATGTGGTATACTATCTTTTGTCAGTAGAAAATTATCCATTGGAGGCGTAATATATGAACGAACAGAAAAGCGGATTTTTCCTCGTCCGTGAAGAAATTCTTCCGGAAGCAATCAAGAAAACCATCAAAGTAAAAGAAATGCTCAAACGTGGCGATGCCCGTACCATCAACGAAGCCGTGGAGAAAATGGAGCTGTCCCGCAGTGCTTATTACAAGTACAAGGATTATGTGTTCCCCTTCTACGAAGCCAGCCAGAATAAGATTGTCACCCTGACGTTCCTGCTTGAACACAAGAAGGGCGTACTTTCCAGTGTCCTGAACACGATTTCGCAGGATTCCGGCAGCGTTATGACCATCAATCAGGGCATTCCCCTGCAGGGCGTGGCCAATGCTACCGTATCCATCGAAACCATGAACCTCAGCGTAGACCTTGAAGCTTTGCTCGACAAGCTGCGCATGGTTGATGGCGTGAAGCGTCTGGAAGTTTTGGGTCAGGCTTAATTGAATAGTTGAAAAGGGGTGTACCGTATGCAGAAGGTTATTAAGATAGGCTTGTTAGGAGCCGGGACTGTTGGCTCCGGCGTGATTAAAGTGCTGGAGATGAATCGGCAGCAAATTACCGAGCGCGTGGGCGCAGAACTGGAGATCAAGAAGGTTCTGGTGCGCGATTGCAGTAAGGTACGCCCCTTTTTGACGGGCTATCAGGTCACGGACAAGATTGAAGACATCTTAAATGATGACGAAATCGAAATCGTCGTCGAGTTGATGGGCGGACTCAATCCCGCCAAGGATTATATGCTGCGTGCCATGGAAGCGGGCAAGAATGTCGTTACGGCCAATAAGGATGTCGTGGCACAGTTCGGCAAGGAGATGTTTGCCAAAGCTGAAGAAAAGGATGTGGATTTTCTTTTTGAAGCCAGCGTAGGCGGCGGTATTCCCATCATTACGCCGCTCAAGCAGTGCCTGACGGCCAATCAGATTACGGAAATCATGGGCATTGTGAATGGTACGACCAACTATATGCTCACGAAAATGACGGAATGCGGCAGCGATTATGCCAGTGTCTTGAAAGAGGCACAGGAAAAGGGCTATGCGGAAGCCAATCCTTCCGCTGATGTGGATGGTTTGGACGCGGCGCGCAAGGCGGCGATTCTTGCCTCGCTGGCCTTTAATACCCGTGTGGAACTAAAGGATGTGTCCATAGAAGGTATTACGAAGATTACCCCCGACGATATCGAATATGCCCGGAATTTAGGCTATGTAATCAAACTTTTGGCTGTGGGCAAGGAAACGCAGGAACATGGTGTAGATGTGCGGGTACATCCGGTATTCCTGCCTAAGGAGCATCCGCTGGCTGCGGTCAATGGCGTGTTCAATGCCATCTTTGTCAAGGGCAATGCTATCGGCGATGCCATGTTCTATGGTCAGGGCGCCGGTTCCCTGCCGACGGCATCGGCAGTTGTTGCGGATGTGATTGACGCTTCCCGCGATATCCTGCATGATAACTTTGGCCGGGTACGCTGCACCTGCTATGAAGAAAAGCCCATCTGTCCCATTGAGAAGACGGAGTCTTCCTACTATGTGCGCCTGCTTGTCGATGA
>CADAAS010000024.1:26702-33727 GCA_902785885.1 Pseudoselenomonas ruminantium | reverse complement strand
TCGGGCTGGGTTTTCTTTATATAACTGCGGATACTACCCTTGAACCAGCGCGGGTCAAGAATATCCATCTGCTTCACGCAGAGCGCCAGAAACGGCGCCACGCTGTTGGCAAAGGAATCCTTCACCACGAGGATTTTCACCTCCGCAGCATCCTCAGCAAAGTTCTCGATATGAATAAGGGAGCAGTCGGCAAAATTATAGGCCGCATAGGGATTGGAGCCGTAAAAATCCTTCCGTTCCAACTCATGCCTGTCGTAGGTGACAGAAAAATCACCATAGGTGTCAATGCCCAACCCCGGAATTTCATAATGCAAGCTTGTGGAAAACTTGGGATGAAGAAGCATAAAATCATCAGGCTCTGCCAAAACTCTGGTCCGCCGCTTGCCCTGGCTCCCCAGAAAATAATCCGTAAACTGCTCCTGCCAGTAGTTTTCCGGCTGCAGGAGTTCTTCCCGCAAGGGTACGCCCCCTGCCTCTTTCAGCCAATCGGCAACCTGCCCAGCAGCCCACAGGCCTGTGGTCGGCAGCCAGTGATGGTCCGTGCGGAAGAACAGCTGATGATAGGGCCTGTCCGGAAACGCCGCCTGCATGCGCGGATAGAGGTCAAGGGTGTCTATGCCACGATGCTGCAGGCCCTGCAGCATCGCATCTTTTTTCTGCAGGCTAAAATCCACCCGCCCGATGAATTCACCATCGCGCCTTTCATCCAATGCCGGCGGATTGGGCACGAACAGGAACTTTGCCCCCTGCGCATGGCAAAAGTCCGCCAGCCCTGCCGTTTCCTCAATGTATTCCTGAATGTCAAAGGGCAGCGTGGGGAAAAACAGCCAGCCATCGCCCAAAACCTGCACGCTGCCGGTCGTTATGGGGCGGATGTCCCAGCCAATAAGCCGGTCATAGCGCCTGCCCGTTTCGACAATGCCCGTGTAGCCGGGAAAATACGTTTCACTCCAGCTGGCAAACCGTGCCTGCTCCTCCCTCAGTTTATTTTCCCGATAGCGCATTTCCGCCAGCAGGTTCCGCTCCGGTTCCGGCTCTAAAAAGGGATAAAGGCCCGCCCAGTCAATATCCTTTTCCCTTGGATGGATGCGTTCCGGCAGGCGCCAATTATCCCAAAGGACCAGCTGTGTCAACGCGTTATCCCACTTGCAGCCTTCGATCAGCACCACCACGGCAGCCCAACGCAGGAATATCATCAATAAAGCCAGCACCAAAATGCCTGCGCAAAAACGCATCATATAGTCACGCATGCTCATAGCTGCACCTCAAAAGTTAAAATAGATAAACGGATTGTAATTTCCGGCTACGGTAGCGATAATGGCGAGCAGGAACAAAATAGTCGCCAGGCAAGGCTCGACCACAGGCTGCCAAAGCGTCCAACGCCTTGCCACCCAAGGATAGATGGGGAGAGAAAAGATAAGCCCCATCAGCCAAACCACCCCGCCGTCAAAGAGGAAATGCCTCGCCAGCTCGTCATAGAAGGGATTTCCAGCCAGCCCCCACATCATGCCCATATAGGCAAGGCTTTGCGCTAAATCAGGGGATTGAAATACCACCCATGCCATAATGACTGCCAACAATGTGTAGATATGTCCAAAAACGCCCAACCGGGCGGCAAGGCCGGTAAACTTCTCCAGAATCAACAGGCAAAAATAAATCAAGCCCCACAGCAGGAACGTCCAATTCGCGCCATGCCAAAAGCCGGTCAGCGACCAGACGACAAAGAGATTCAGCGCCAGGCGGCTCCGGCTGCAGCGGCTCCCCCCCAGTGGAATATAGACATAATCCCGAAACCAGGAGGACAGTGAGATATGCCAGCGGCGCCAGAATTCCGTCACGCTGCGGGAAATATAGGGGTAGTTGAAATTCTCCCGGAAGTGGAAGCCAAACATCTGCCCCAAGCCAATGGCCATATCCGAGTAGCCTGAGAAGTCAAAATAGATTTGGAATGTATAGGCAATCGCCCCCAGCCAGGCTGCCGCCACAGAAAGCGGCTCCTGTGCAGACATAAACCGTGCGTCCAGGGCAATGACGGCAAAATAATTGGCCAGCAGCACCTTCTTCGCCAGCCCGTAGCTGAAGCGTATCATGCCATCCGTAAAATCCTGCCGCGATTCCTGCCTATGGAGGATTTCCCGCTCAATATCGGCATAGCGCACAATCGGCCCCGCAATGAGCTGCGGAAACAAGGCAATATAGAGGCCTACATGCAGAACATTTGCCTGGGCCTGCGCCTTGCCATAGTAGATATCAAGCAGATAGGAAAGGAGCTGGAACGTAAAGAAGGAAATGCCAATGGGCAATGCCAACTGAATGGCAGAAAAATCCTCCTGCAGCAAAAGCCCCAGCTGCGCTGCCGCAAAGGTCAGGTACTTAAAGACAAACAGCATGCCCAAATGAAAGGCTGCGCCCAAGATAAGCCAGCGCTTGCGCGCTTCCGGCGATTTTGCCCCGCTCATCCTTAGCCCCACCTGCCAGCCCACGACAATGGAAACAACCATCAGCCAGACGAAGAACGGCTCGCCCCAGGCATAGAAGAGCAGGCTTGCCAGCAACAATAAGATATTGCGAAACTTCCTGCTCCGGCAAAAGGGGTTATAGTAGAGCAGGAGAATTAGCGGCAAAAACATAAACAGAAAAATATTCGACGAAAAAACCACAGATTCCTCTCCTTTGCAAATTTTGTTAGATTTATCCTTCCCTATTCGACATGTCGCCTCCGACTTCCTGCCGCGGAAAAGCTTTGCCGAGCTGCACAGCGATATGGTCACCGGCAAAAAACATCCCCCAAGAGCTTTTGGGCTCCCAGGGGATGTTTGCCTCTCTTTTAGGCTTCCTGTGCCAGCATTGCCTGCTGGCATTGCGGACATACGCCATAGAAATAGTATTGCTGCCCGGTGAGCTGATAGCCAGTCTCGGCCATGACCTGCTCCGAAAAGTCCGCCGTCGGCAGGTTCTTTACGTCATCAACACGCCCGCAGTGCATGCAGCGGACATGCGGATGCGGGCTGACGCGGGCATCGTAGCGGAAAGCATCCTCCCCTACACTGAGTTCCTGCACCAGCCCTACCGCGCACAAAATATTCAACGACTTGTAAACCGTAGCCAGGCTCATGGTGGGATAGTCAGGCAAAAGTTCCTGATACAAGGCTTCGGCACTGGGATGTTCCGTCGTATGCGCCAACGCATTATACACCGCCAGCCGCTGTGGCGTGACCTTGAAACCACGCTCCCGCAAAAGCGCCGTAACTTCCTTCGGCTTCAATCCTACACGCATAATTTTCCTTTCCCAATAACAAATAATCATTCTTCTTTGCGATTTATTCTAAATAAAAAAGCATCTCCTGTCAAGAAGATGCTTTTATTTATTTCCCATTATTCAGCAGTAGTCGCTACACCGTACATCGTCGTGTTATCCTTCGTCTGAATATAGAATTCCGTTCCCTCCGGCAGGTCAATGTTCTTGCCCTTTACAAAGGCACCGCCAATTACGCCAATCGGGCCAAGGATTACAATGCCAGCCAGGCTTGCCCCGGCAGCCATTGCCATATTCTTCATTTCCTGTTTGGATTCTTCGCCCATAAAGGTCGCTACATATGTTCCATCAATGGATTTTGTCTGCTTATAGTCAATTTCCAACTCAGCATTGCGACCAAAGTTGCGTGCCTGCCTTACTTTCGTTACCACGCCATCGCCTGGCTCGCCCTTGGCAAAAACCAGCTTGCCATCCACAATAACATCCGCTGCAACCTTATAACGAATTGTATCGCCTTTTTTCAGGTTTTTGGTATTTACCGGGTCAACCAGTGCCACTTTAATCAGCGTATTCTTCGGTACATTAATCTGTACCATGGGCAAATCAGCCGTTCCAAAGGAGGAAGCTGCCAATGCCTGAATCCGTTTTTTATACGTGCCCTCATTGGTCTGGCCATTAATGGTCATCTCCATATCCGCGACACGTTTTTCCACGGATTTCATGCTTACTTCATGGTCAATGTTCCATTCAATGGCATTGAGCTCAGCCAACACGGAAGGCTTGCTGCCATTGGTATAAATCTCACTATAAAGAGCATCCACCCGTGCCATCATGCTGCCCGTCCTATGGGTGCCATCATAATCTTTTTCCAATTTGTTTATACGGTCTAACAATGCTCCGGTCTGCTCTGTACCATAAGTATCCTTCTCCATAGCAGAAAGTTTTGCCTGCACAGTTTCCGGAGTTGCTGCACTGGCCATTCCCATGGATGATACCAGCAGCATCGCCGACAGGAATATCGCACATACCTTGCGGAATTTCATAACTTCGTTCCTCCATTCATTTCATTGTTGCCTTCATCATTGTACCATATTTTAGTTTATTTTTCTTAAAAATCAGTTAGAAACATCCAGTTTTTCCTGCCTTTTCGCATACTCATATTGCGCAGCCTTGGTTTCCGGTTCATGATTGCCTGCCGGTTCCGGATGGATAAGTATGTCAAAGGCGCCAAACTCCCCGCGGATTTTTTCTTCCAGCTCATCACAAATGGCATGAACTTGTGCTAAATGCATATTCCCATCAAAGAGCACATGCACATCCAGCAGCTTATAAGACCCGGATTTGCGCGTGCGCAGGCAGTGGCAGCCCTTGACCTCAGGAATGCTGTCGATAATGGCCATAATCCGTTCTTCCTGTTCCTCCGGCAGGCTCACATCCGTAAGTTCCATGGTCGAATCCACCACCATCTTCCAGCCTTCCCGGAAAATAATGATGGCCACCACAATGGCAATCGCTCCATCCAGCCAGGCCCAACCGGTAAATTCCATCAGAATCAACCCCAGCATGACCCCCACGGAAGTCCAGACATCCGCCCGCAAGTGCAGCCCATCCGCCTCCAAGGCCTGCGATTCGGTGAGCTTTCCTACCGAAATCAATTTCTGCGACACAACGAGGTTGATGATAATGGACACAGCCATAATCGCTACGCCAAAATGCAGCATTTCCGGCACTTTATCCTGACCTAGATGTTCAAATGCCTCATAGACTATCCCTCCGGCAGCTGCCACGATTAAAAGCGCCTCCACTGCTGCCGACAGGTTCTCAAACTTGCCATGCCCATAATCGTGTTCCGTGTCCGGCGGGGTTACGGATTTTTTCACCGCCCAAAAGGCAATCAGGGAGGCCAATAAATCCACACTGGAATGGAGAGCCTCAGAAATCAGGCTCACCGCCCCAACCCAGATACCGACAAAAAGCTTTAGCAGTACCAGCACAGTGTTCGAGATAATGGACAAGTACGCGGTATCTTTTTTCAGCACATCAATCTCAGTCATAGGAACCTCCCATCTCTATATGAAACAAGCCTCCCCCACAATTGGAGGAGACTTTAAGCATTTACTTGTTGCGCGGCTGTTCGTAGATAAAATCCAATATCTCCTGCATGGGCGATGATGCCACGAAAGGCAGTTCCGGCGATGCTTCGTCAGTTTGTTCCACAAATTGCTTGCTGTCGTAAAGCTGTACCTTGGAGGACAGAATACGATACATCATTTTGTCCTTGTTGAACTGCATCAGATAAATATAGCGGCGATTTGTGCGCGCCTTGATTACAGCCACTCTAGCCTGCACGATTTCGTAGGATTTTTTTGTGTTATCCGGCTGTACTTCCGTAGCCTGCGAGAAAGATAACGAATCTACATCCACATAATATCCCGTTGGCCCTACGGCATCCACAAACTGCATATTTTCGGCAAAGGCCGTAACAGCCGTAAACAGCCATACGCCCAAAAACACCGGCAAAATCCGCCTAAACTTCATCTATTTCGCTTCTTTCTATAATCCATATTTGCCATATATTCCAAACAATGACCATTATAACGCCTTCAGGCAAAATTTGCAAAACTACGTTTTAGCGAAAAAGACTCTGTCATCCAGGATTTAACAAATGCGGGGCACGATATTTCCCAGCGGCATATCCACGACCCGTATCCCGCCAATCCCCGTCCGCAGGCCAACGGTTCCCGGCGCTTCAGCCGTAACTTCACCGATAATTCTGGCTTCCTGTCCATAGGGGCTTGTCCGCATTGCCTTGAGCACCTTTTCGGCGCTCCCTGCGGGCACAAAGGCCACGCACTTGCCCTCATTGGCCAAATAAAGCGGGTCAAAGCCGAGCATATCGCATACTCCCTGCACTTCGGAGTGAATGGGAATCTCATCCTCATCAATCAAAATGCCACAATGCGAAGCCGCAGCAATTTCATTGAGCACGGCCGCCACCCCGCCGCGGGTGGGGTCACGCATGACCGCAATATCCGGTGCGGCTTCGAGCATGGCCTTGGTCATTTTATTGAGCGGCGCACAATCCGTCTGCACGCTGGCGGGCAGATTGATATTGTGGCGCCCGGCCATAATCGCCGCCGCATGGTCGCCGATATAGCCGGAGAGAATCACCTTCATGCCCGGCTTGACGTTTTCCGGACTGATATGCGTGCCGGGAATCTTGTCGCCAATCCCGGCCGTGTTGATGAAAATGCCGTCGGCCTTGCCTTTTTCCACCACCTTGGTATCCCCGGTGGCAATGACCACGCCGGCTTCATCCGCCATCTTCTTCATCGTGCCCACAATGGTCTGCAAATCCTTGATGGGAAAACCTTCCTCGATAATCATGCCCACCGAGAGATACCGGGGAATCGCCCCCGTCATCGACAGGTCATTGACCGTGCCGCAGACGGCCAGCTTGCCGATATTGCCCCCCGCAAAAAACAAGGGCTGTACCACATAGGAATCCGTGGTAAAGGCCACTTCCCCCTGCATATTCACCAAAGCCCCGTCATGCAGGGTATTTAAGACCGGATTGCCATAGGCCGGCAGGATAACCTGCTCCATCAGTTCCTGGCTAACCTTGCCCCCGGCGCCATGGGCCAGGGTTACTCTATCATTTGCCATATTCAAACCTCCCCTGACCATATTTATACCAGGCCGCACATACACCTTCCACCGACACCATACAAGGGCCGATGGCGTGTGTCGGCACACAGGCCTTGCCAAA
>CADAAS010000024.1:0-26668 GCA_902785885.1 Pseudoselenomonas ruminantium | reverse complement strand
TTCACCACCGTCTCCACTTCCAGCGGCAAAGCCTGCTCAATATCAAAGCGGGCATATTCGACCTTCATCTTGAGCCCGGACAGGGGCACAATTCCCATGCCGCGCCAGCTTGTATCGCATGGCTCATATACCCGGTTGGCAATCGCCACGGATACGGGATTGCCCTCAGCCTTTACCACATCGGTGTACTCATTTTCCACCTTGGCCTCGCCGCTTGCCACCTGCTGTACCAAACGATAAAGGCCGCGCAAAATCTGCAGCGGCTCAAAGCCTGTGACCACGCCCGGCACATGATACTTGCCGATTACCGGCTCATATACGCCTGTTCCCGTGACTACCGATACATGGCCCGGCAGGATAAAGCCGTCCACATGGACTTCTTCATCGTTCAAGAGCGCTTCCATCACTGGCGGCACCAGTTTCTGCGCCGACAGCATGTACAGGTTCGTTATCCCCTGCTGCTCAGCTGCCAGCACCGTAGCGGCCGCCGTCGGTGCCGTGGTCTCAAAGCCCACCGCCAGAAAGATAACCTTTTTATCCGGATTGTCTTTGGCAATCTGAATGCTGTCCATGGGCGAATACACAATGCGGATATCTGCACCATTGGTTTTCGCCTCGTTCAAGCTCGACTTGGAGCCGGGAACTTTGAGCATATCGCCAAAAGTCGCGATAATCACATCATCACGTTGGGCGTAGGCAATGGCCTTGTCCATATAATCGTCCGGCGTCACACAGACAGGACAACCGGGTCCCGATACGAGTTCCACCGAATCCGGCAAAATCTGCCGCAGGCCTGCGCGGAAAATCGCCACCGTATGCGTGCCGCAGACTTCCATAAACCGCAGCTTGCGCCCGGTTGTGGCGGCCAGTTCACCGATTTTTTGCACAAGCTCTTTGGCAAATGCCCGTTCTTCCGCTTTCGTCAGCTTCTCCTTAACTTCTGTCACAGCTTATCCACCGTCCTCGGCGCCCCGCGCATTTCTGCCATCAAAGCATAGGTTTCCTCTGCGTCCTTCTCCTCCACCTTCTGCATGGCAAAGCCGGCATGCACCAACACATAATCCCCGAGCTTCGTCTCCGGCAGCAGCATCAGGCTCACATCACGCGTAACCCCCGCAATATCCACCGTGCCCATGGCATCCTTTATCGCAACGACTTTGGCAGGAACAGCCAAACACATAGTATAACCTCCTAACGCATTATCTCGCAGAAGAGAAATCCTCCGCAACTTTATTGTAATCCATATCTTCAACATGCTCACGTTTGCGCGGCTCAATCCCCCAGTTTTTGAGTTCCTTGAGCGCCTGCTCCACCATCTGCGGCAGCAGTTCCATCATGCCATCCGACAGCTCAACGCCAGCCTCCACATCATAGGGCTGTGCGCCAATAACCACCACATCAGGAATCTTATGCCCCGTAACCGTGAGTAATCCCAGCACATCCTGTATGCCAACTTCATGTGCCGACAATTTATCCTGAAAATGCTCCATCACATCATCGTTATGAAAGCGGAACGTCGTGCCCGGCTCTGCCCCGCCATTGATGGAGTCAATAACCAAGAGTTTCTCTGTACCCGTAACATACTGCGTCAGCTCAATGCCCAACGTGCCGCCATCCACAATCTGTACGGTATCCGGGAATTCGTAATGCTTGTCGAGATATTCAGCCACCCGCACGCCAAAACCTTCGTCACGCAGGATGACATTGCCAATGCCCAAAATCGTGACTTCATTTTTGTAGAGCACATTATCCAGGCTGGACTTGCCACCAGCCGCAAATACATCAGCCATGCTTACTGTCCTTTCTTGGCGGCAATCTTTTTCAGCAGCCAGTCGCACCATTCATCAATTCCCTGCCCCTTGGTGCAGGAAACTTCCAGCACTTCAATGCCCGGGTGCAGGCTCGTGATGTCCTTCTTTGCCGAATCCATATTGAAGTTGCAGTATGGCGCCAAATCCACCTTGTTCAGCAGCGCGATTTCGCTTTCCTTAAACATCAGCGGATACTTTAAGGGCTTATCGTCGCCTTCCGTCACAGAGAGCACCACTGCGCGGGCATCTTCGCCCACGGGGAATTCTGCGGGGCAGACGAGATTGCCGACGTTTTCCACCACCAGCAAGTCCAACTCATCCAAGTTCATTTCCTTGACGGTTTTCTGCACCATATTGGCATCGAGATGGCAGCCGCCCGCCGTGTTAATCTGAATCACCGGCACACCGTATTTATCAATGCGCTCCGCATCCTTGCTCGTAAAGAGGTCGCCTTCGATAACCGCCATATTGATTTTATCCTTCAACTGTTCCATGGTCTTTTCGAGCACCGAAGTTTTGCCCGCCCCCGGAGAGCCCATAAAGTTCAGCACAAAGACCTTTTTATCCTGAAACATCGCCTGATTTTCGGCGGCTATACGGTCATTTTCGCCCAAAATATTTTTAATAACCTTTATCTCCATAATCAGTCAACCTCCAAATATTCCACCTGCATCTCCCGGCCGGAAATAGTCGTGAGCACGCCATTTTCACATTCCGGGCACCAGAAATCATAATGCTCGATATGAAATTCCTTGCCGCATTTGCTGCACTTGCCCATAAGCGGCACATGTTTTATCTTCAACTCTGCCCCTTCGGCAATCGTGCCCTGCACAAGCATATTAAAGGAAAACTCCAGTGAATCCACCTCTACTCCAGACATTTCGCCGAGCAGCAGGCCAACTTCGTTGACCTTTTGCGCGTTGTTCTGCCTGGCATAATCCAGGGCAATATCCAAAATTCCTTCGGCAATAGCCATCTCATGCATAGTCTTCCACCTCATCCGTCAGCCTGTCGGCTGCCACCTTTCCCGCAAAAGAAAGGCATTTTTAATCGTGCATCTTTTGGGAGTGTTCCCCCAGCCGATACATAATGAAAACGCCTTCCCCGCCAACACTAATAAGGGCAGGGAAGGCGTAATCCTAAGCTGTGATTTACAGGATGGCATCCAATCCACGAGCATGCAAAGCCTTCAGGATATCGCCAAGCTTCGTCTTCTCCGGATTGTAATCCACCGTAGTCTCACCATCATGCGCATGGATGTGAACATACAGAACCCCGGGCATCCCCAAAAGTTCCTTTTCCACTTCCTGAGCAATCTCCTCAGTATAACCATGCACGATAAACTGCAGGCGGGTGTTTGCGCCACCCTCATGCCCGCAGCCACACTCTTTACACATTGGGCAGATCCTCCTCTATTATAAAAATCATGCGTACTCGTCACCTGGAGCTCAAGGATGCGCGCCTGCGGACGTAAATCGCGTGATGCGATTTCAGTCCGCTGTTTCTTTTGGTACTTTTCTTTGCACCAAAGAAAAGTACAGAAATTACGCATTAACAATAACCACTAGCCCTACTTGCCCATTGTGGTCAAGTAACAACTAAATCACTTCAGTGTCCCATCAAGATGACCAGCATCACGCGGCTCATGCGCCAGTATCTTGCTGCCGGAGAACATGGAGGAAACTTCGCTCTCGCCTTCCATGAACTCAGCACGGATAACCATGTAAACATGGCCGATAGCAAAGAGGATAATACCCCAAGCTACATAATGATGTACGAGATGTGCCATCATTTCACCGCCCAGCAGCGGGATAATCCAACCAAAGAGCGTGCCGCCGATACCAAACGGATCCGTCATATAGTAAATGCCGAAACCGGTGATAATCTCGATAAGCACCAGTACATAGAGGAAGGCGTATGAGCAGCGCGCCAGCGGATTACGCAGATAAGACGCATGCTCTGCCTTCAGGAACATATAGTGCATTGCCACATCTACGGTATTGCGGTAGAAATATCCCTTCCATACATGGGGGAACAACCGGTCACCACGATTGATGATGAAACCATAGATTTTAAAGATAAAGGAAGCACTAAACAGATAGGCTGCGAGAAAATGGATATTGCGGATATTATCCAGCGTCATGCCCGAGAATGTCGGCTCAGACGAATAGATAATCCACGGGCTGGTAATCATCAGGCCTGTTACAAACAGCACACAGATAGCTACCACCATAATCCAATGAAAGATCCGCAGCCAAGGACTAAACAGGTAATATTCCCTGCGAACTACTTCTTTCATAGCTTTTTCCTTTCTGCAGATTACTTGTCCACACGGGTTCCGGAATACGGGTCCGTAGTGATGACGTTAATCTTTTCGCCCTTGGCATTGAACATATGCGTTGCACAAGCCATGCAGGGGTCAAAGGAGCGGATAACCTTCACGATTTCGAGCGGCTTGTCGGGCACTTTCACCTGCGTGTCCTTCATGGCCATTTCGTATGCGCCATTGCCGGCATCATCATCACGCGGGCAGGCATTCCAAGTCGTCGGTACAATGCACTGATAGTTGTCCGTCTTGCCGTCCTTGATGGTGATATAATGGGACAGAGCGCCGCGGGGTGCTTCGTAAAGGCCAACACCTTTGCATTCTTTCGGCCAGGTGCTGATATCCCATTTATCGGAGTTGGCAACCTTGGTATCGCCGCTCTTGATATTGGCAATGAGCTTGTCAAAGAAGAACTTATTGATTTCAGCAGCCAACTGGCAGTCAAGTGCACGGGCAGCCGTACGGCCTACCATCGTGGGCAGCCATACTTCCGGAGCCAGTCCCAGAACCTTGGATACTGCATCGAGCTGGTCAAGCATCATCTTTTCTGCCCAGGTCATATCCGGCAGCAGGCCCTTCTTCGCCTTGGTGTAGATGATGATATAACGGGCCAGCGGGCCAACTTCACAGAGTTTGCCTTTCCATTTCGGCGTTTTCAGCCAGGAATATTTGCCGCTTTCATTGAGCGCCTTCCAATCCGTTTCCGTGCCTTCTTTAGGAGCGGTGAACTTAGGTGCAGTAACGCCTTCCCAAGGATGGCGGTCTTTCTTCCCGGCAGGATACTCGTACCAAGCATGGTCAACGCTTTCCGTAATATTTTCCGTCGTAACATCTTCTGCCGTTACCTCCGTGAACTTCGCAGCTGCGAGGCCCTTGCCGAAGTCTTCAACTACACCATTGCAGCGAATTAAGAGGTTCTTGAAGAAACCGCCATCGCTGGTGCCCGTATAGCTTTCAATCGGATATGCACCATAGCCCAGTACACAGGTCTTGGCCATGCCGCCGCCATCTACGCGGCCAGCTTTCACATAAGCCGTGCCAATAGCCAGCAAGTCAGGCAGATAGTAGTTGTTCACGAGGCTTCTGCCCATATTGATGGCCCGGTCGACGATTTCCAGGCGAGCCGTATTTACCGGGGCATTGCCATCGTCCAAGGAGATGGAGCAGGGCATGCCGCCAACCACATAATGCGGATGCGGGTTCTTGCCACCGAAGATAACGTGCGGCGTAACCAGTTCACGCTGTTTGTCCAGCATTTCGAGGTAATGCGCAACAGCCAGGAGATGAACTTCCGGCGGCAGCAGCTTGTAATCGGGATGATCCCACCAGTTGGCGGAGAAGATACCCAGCTGACCGCTTTCAACGATAGCCTTTACCTTGCCCTTAATCTGTTCAAAATACTGCGGCGTAGCTGCCGGGAAATCATGCTCATAAGCTTCCGTTACGGACGTGTCCGGAGCGCGGAACGGCAGTTTATAGGTATCCCAGTCCAGTGCATGGAGGTGATAGAAATGCACGATATGATCCTGCACCGTCAGCGTTGCCGCCATGATGTTACGGATATAGTTGGCATTCTTCGGAATCGCAATCCCCAAAGCATCCTCTACCGCACGGACAGAACCCAAGGCATGTGCCGTGGTGCAAACGCCGCAAATACGCTGGATATATGCCCATGCATCGCGGGGGTCACGGTCTTTCATAACCAGTTCCAAACCACGCCAGGCAGTACCGGAGGAAAGAGCGTCAGTGACTTTCCCCGTTGCTTCATCAACCTGTACCTCAACACGAAGATGGCCTTCAATGCGAGTTACCGGATCTACTACTACATGTTTCATTTATTCACCTGCTCCCTTATTCCTTCTCTGCCGCTTCACGTTTCTGCTTCTGCACAACGCTCATTGCGCCATGGGCAGCTACACCGGCTGCCGTAGCTACGGCCATAGCAGCACCGATTTTATCCACATTGCCCAACGGGCCATATTCCGGCATGCGCGTGGTCAGCGGATCTTCGTCCCAGAAATGCGCATTGGAACAGCCAATGCAGGGTGCACCGGACTGAATCGGATAGCTCATGCCCTGGAACCAGCGCAGATTACCGCAGGAATTGTACGTCTCGGGGCCACGGCAACCCAGCTTGTAGAGACACCAACCGGCTTTTGCACCCGCATCATCAAAGCGTTCTGCAAACATTCCGGCATCAAAGAAGGGACGGCGATAGCAAGTATCGTGGATACGATTGCCATAGAACTGTTTCGGACGGCCTTCGTTATCAAGCGGCGGCACAGTGCCAAAGAGAGCAACATGCATAACCACGCCCGTCATCACTTCCGGAATCGGCGGGCAGCCCGGTACATTGACCACCGGCGTACGGCCGGCAAAAATAGAGATTCCCGAAGATCCCGTCGGATTCGGCTTTGCAGCCTGAATACCACCGGATACGGCGCAAGTACCATAAGCGATAACCGCTGCAGCATTCTGGGCAGCATGCTGCAAGGTGTGTACAAAGGGCTTGCCGCCGGACATGCAGTAAATGCCATTGTCCTTCGTGCATACAGCACCTTCTACGCACAAGATGTACTGCCCCTTGTACTTGTTGATGGTTTCTTCCAAGTGCGCCTCGAACGGCTCACCGCTGGCAGCACTTAACAGATGGTCATACTCCAGTGCAATCTGGCTCAATACCAAATCCGATGCAAGCGGTGCACCGGAACGGATAAACGACTCATCACAACCCGTACATTCATGGCCATGAATCCAGACTACTACCGGCAACGGCTTCTTTTCGGCAGCTTCCACCACTTTGGACACCTGGTCCGTACTGAGTCCCATCAGGGACGTCAGTGCAACACAGCTTTTCACAAAACTGCGGCGGCTCATGCCTTTTCTGAGATATACATCCCACATACTCTCCCGTTTGTCCACGTTTTTACCTCCTCTTGATTATCCTTGCATAATTACCATAGATTTAACCGCTGGCTCGAATACGGCACAATAAAAAAAATCTATTGGCGAATACTCTTATTATACGCTGAAAAAATACAAAATGCTATATATCATTACAATAATTCGCAATAAATCAAATTTATTTTATCATGGCAATGTATCAAGGATATTCTTTGATAAACAGGACTTATAATGCCCATATTCCATAGGTCTACTGTTTTCCCATTTCGCCAAACCAGTACCTTTTTCCTGCTGCGAAAAAATGTTTTTCTCATTAAATAAAAACAAAATCGCTAACCGCATGAAAAAAAATTTTCCTTCTCTTGCAAAACAATAACAAACGCGGTATACTGAAAAAGGTTTTTCAACCGCAACAATATGGGGACGTAGCTCAGCTGGGAGAGCACCAGGTTCGCAATCTGGGGGTCGAGGGTTCAATCCCCTTCGTCTCCACCAAAATTAAACGTTAAGCCTTCCTTATCCGGGAAGGTTTTTTGTATATCTAAGGAGTAATTTCCGATGGAACAGCGAATTCTTTTCACCATCATGCTCACCTCCTTCCTCACGCCCTTTACCGGCAGTGCACTGAATCTGGCGCTGCCTTCTTTGGGCGCAGAATACTGCGCCGGTCCGGCGCAGTTAGGTTGGGTGTTGGGCAGTTTCCTGCTGGCCGCCATTGTGGTTCTGCTGCCCTTTGGCAAGCTGGCTGACCGCTATGGCAAGCGGTATTTTTTTATCATGGGCAACGGCATCTTTGCCGCCACCTCCCTTGCTGCCTGCTTTGCCCCGAATCTTCCCCTGCTCATTGCCGCCCGCGCGGCGCAGGGAATTGGTTCGGCCATGACCTTTGCCACCTCCATGTCCATTCTCACATTGGTTATCCCCAAGGAGCGCCGCGGCTGGGCGATGGGCTGGAATGTGGCTGTCGTGTACACCGGCCTTACGCTAGGACCGGCAGTCGGCGGTTTTCTCAACTATTATTACGGCTGGCAAAGCATCTTCATCGTATTGGCCATTTTAGGCACCATTGCCTTTCTCACCGCCCGCCAAACTTTACAGGAAGAATGGGTTGAGGACAGCCACCCCAAATGGGACAAAAAAGGCGCCCTCCTTTACGGCGGTGCCATTCTCCTCATTATCTATGGTCTTTCCCAGCTGCTCGCTGAACCACATGCTCTCGCCATCTTATTGGCAGGCCTTTTGCTGTTCGGTATATTTATCCGCTATGAACTGCACACGGAAAATCCATTGCTGCCGATAAACCTGCTGTTTATCAACCGCCCCTTTTCCCAGTCCTGCTTGGCAGCACTATTAAACTATTGCGCTACCTTTGCCACCAGTTTACTGCTGTCGCTCTACCTGCAAACCATCTTGGGCCTGACCTCCAGCAGTGCGGGACTTATCCTGCTTGCTCAACCCATTATCATGGCAACCCTTTCCCCGTTGATGGGCAAGTTGTCGGATAAATATGCCCCGACCAAGCTTGCCGCCTTAGGCATGGCGGTCATCACCATCGGCTTAGCGGGTTTTGCCCTGACGGTTCACCAGCTGTCCCTGTATCTGCTCATTCCCATGCTCATCATCACCGGCACCGGCTTTGCCCTGTTCGCCGCTCCGAACAACAACGCCATCATGAGTTCCGTGGAGAAGAAACATTACAGCCTCGCCACCAGCCTGCTGAGCACCACCCGCCTGTTCGGTCAGGTACTCAGCGTAGCAATCATGAATTTAGTCTTGTCGCTCCAGTGGGCAGATTGTGCCCCACGCGAAACCCTCTTGCAAAACCTGCAAATCGCCCTGCTCTGCTTCGCCATCTTCTCCGCGGCAGGCGTAATCCCCGCCAAAGCACGAAAATAGCGGGAGAAATTGCAGTTTGCCAGTACGTGCTGAAAGATTTTTGTTACAGCTCAGTTTGGGCGGAGGTGGTAATACTTTTCGTCGTTGCACTAAATGACCCACAAGTAAATGTATGGGCTTTTTAGTTACCTGCGCCGGGCAGGCCGGCGGCGCGTATGTTCAGCCCAGTGTTTAGTCTGTGCCGTTTGTGGGCCAGTCCGCACTACGTTCGGACACTACGTTCGGACAGTCGTTCCACGGCGAAAAGCATCACCACCTCCGCCCTAAGTGATGTCCGTACAAACCATCAATTTTAGTGATAAGCAGCAAGTACATCGATGTTCTTGTGACGGGAGTAACGAGTTCTCGCCGATCGCATACTCCGTAGCGTGGGGCGAACGGGGAGTGCTTTTTCTGTTAGGAGCGACTGCCTGAACGCAGTGAAGGCCGACCCCTGTAGGAAGCAGCTAAGCAAATACGCTGAAAGCAGCGCCGTTGGCCTGCCCGGCGCGGGTAACTGGACAGCTATTTTTTCCGAGGGGGGCGTTTAGCGGGAAACAGAAAAAGTACTCCCCGTTTGCCCCTGTCAACGTATGAACAGGATACCTTCAGCACGAACAAATTCAGCGAATCTTCTCCCCATCCAGTACCGCTTCCACCAATTCCTCCCCCACATACCGAAGCTTCAGCGAGAAATGAGGCCGATTCTCCTCCATCAGCCGGAAGAAAATTTTATCTCCTTCCCAGAGCGGCAAATCATAGACCTTATCCTTCGCAATCCACTCCAGCACGCCTTCATTGCACGCACCGATTTCCCCCTCATAGCCCGTGGCGGTGTAGAGGAACATATATTCCGTCTGCCATTTGTCGGACATGAAGGCGATAATGCCCCGCTGCTTATATTCAGTAAGGGTCAGGCCGGTTTCTTCCTTGGCCTCCCGCAACAGGCATTCCTCCGGGGATTCGTCGGCTTCAAAGTGGCCGCCAATCCCCACCCATTTATCCTTATTGATATCGTGTTCCTTTTTCACCCGATGCATCATCAGATATTTGCCATCACGCTCGATATAGCACAGCGTAGTCAGATTGCTTTTTGGCATATTACTTATCCCTCAACAATTCATTCATGCTGCCCATGCGATACCCTTCCAAATCCAGCGTCACATAGGCAAAACCTAATTTCTTTAATTGGACAACGGCTTTTTGATATGTTCCATTGGCCATAAAACGTCCAATATCCTCCGGCAACAGTTCCAGGCGGGCCATATCCGCATGGCTGCGCACCCGTAACTGGGCAAATCCTTCCGCATGAAGGAATTTTTCCGCCTGTTCTATGCGCTGCAGTTTTTCTCTGGACAATACCTCGCCATAAGGAACGCGGGAAGCAAGGCATGCCGCAGAAGGTTTCTGCGCAACGCTTAGCCCCAATTCCTTGGCATACGCCCGGATATCCGCCTTGGTAAGCCCTGCCTCCAACAACGGGCTCAGAACCCCTAGCTCCCGCAGAGCCTGCCTGCCCGGGCGATAGTCCCGGCCATCATCCACATTGGAGCCATCCAACAAATGAACAATGCCTATCTGCCCGACAATCTCCCGCAATTTACCAAAAATCAACCGCTTACAATAATAACAGCGCTGCGGTGGATTCGTGCGCACATCATAATAAATCAATGGGTCAACCTGAACCACCTCATGCCGAATGCCTTCCTCACGGCAAAAAGTTGCCGCATCTTCCACATCAGAAGCCGGCATCAGCGAACTCTGTACCGTCAGCGCCATTACCTGTTCGGTTCCCAAAGTTTCCTTAGCCGCCTTCAACAGCACCGTCGAATCCACACCTGCCGAAAAAGCTACGGCCACACAGCCGTAGCTTTTGAGCAGGAATTGTAATTTGCCTACTTTCGTCTGTAATGCCTTGTCCATCACTGCAACTCCCCACTGCCCTGCCAAAATTGGAAATCCTTGGACACATCTTCCAGTTCTTTGGCCATATCGCCCGTTGTCCAAAGCTGTAAGCGGCCATCAACGATTGCTCCCTTTATGCCGTGGGGCATTGCCTGCAAAAAGTGAATTCCCTGTTCCGGCCCCAGCACAAAAATCGCGGTAGTCAGTAAATCCGTCAACATTCCGCCATCCGGCACGCTGCTGTCCGCCACAATCGTAACGCTAATGGCACCACTCTGCGCGGGACGTCCGGTGCGCGGGTCAAGAATATGATGATAGCGCACGCCGCCGGCCTTAAAGAAACGCTCATAATCACCTGAAGTCGACAATGCCGCATCTTTTAAGGGCAGCATTGCCATTTTTTCCTGCATATCCTCCTTGCGCGGGTGGCGAATGCCAATGCGCCAGGCTGTTTTTTCCTTGTTCACGCCCAAGGCATGCAAGGAACTGCCACCTAAGTTAATCAGGCCATTTTCAATGCCGTATTTGGCATAGATTTTCCGGACTTCATCTACGGCAAAGCCTTTGGCGATGCCGCCCAAGTCCACACCCATGCCCTTTTCCTGCAGGCGGGCCGCCTGCTTTTCCTCATTGAGTTCCAGTTTTTGCCAGCCGACCAGTTTCTGTGCCGCCGCCAGCTCCACAGGCGACGGCACTTTGGCCTGGTCAGTTCCAATGCCCCAAAGGTCGACCAATGGCTTGGTCGTAACATCAAAGGCGCCATTGGTTTTGACTGCAAAATCCTGCGCCGTTGCCAGCATTTTGTAAACTTCCGGCTGCAGGCTGACCCATTTTCCTGTACCAGCCAGTTGCGCCAGTTTATTTACATCGCTGTCCGGTACATTCGGATTGACCATGCTGTCAATCGTTTTCAACCGGGCCATGCTTTCATCAATGGCGGCCTGCGCATCAGCGCCCTCAGCGGTAAGCGTTACCGCTGTATCCAAAATGAGTTCACTCTTTTTCACCTGCTGCTCGCCGCAGCCAGCACACAGGCAAACGATAAGGATTAGCAAAAAGGCCGCCATTTTTTGCCTTTTTCCCATATTTCACACCTTAATTCTGTACAGCCGGGCTGGGTTCCAGCTCACCGGCCAAATCGTGATTGGTCATTGCGCAAACGCTGGCATCTGACCAGACATTTTCCGCTGTCTCTATCATATCAATAATCGTGTAAATCGGCAAGATTACCCCCATCAAACCAATGGGTGCGCCCAAAGAACTCATCAACGACAGCGTGAGGAAATAGCAGCCCATCGGCACACCGGCATTGCCGATAGCCGCTAGCACCGCGATAAATACCCAGGCAATCATGGTGCCCAGCGTCAGTTCAAAACCGGCATTCTGCATGACAAACAGCGAAGTAACCAGAATAAAGGCTGCGCAGCCATTCATATTAATCGTCGTGCAAATCGGCAGCACGAAACGGGAAACACGCGGATTGACCTTCAAATTCTGTTCGGCCGTAGCCAACGTGACCGGCAGGGTTCCGGCAGAACTTTTCGTAAAAAGTGCCACGGCAATGGCGGGGGACATCTTGCGGAACACATCCAGCGGGTTGAGGCCGCGCACCAACAAAAAGAGCGGCAGAATGACGAACATCTGCAAGAGGTTGCCGCCCATGACCACGACCACATACTGGCTGAGGGCGCCGACAATCACGCCGGCTTCAATCTGCGCAGACAGCTGCCCCGCAAAGGCCAGAATGCCCAGCGGCAGTGCCCACAGAATTGCCCGAATCAACGTGAACAGAAGTTCCTGCAGGCCATGCAGCCCCTTTAACAGCACTTCACGGTTTTCCGTCTTGGGCATAAAGGCCAGTCCCAAGCCAACAGACGCGGCAATCAGCATAACCGAGAGCACATTGCCCGCCAAAAAGGGCTGCAACACGTTATTGGGAATGACCGACAAAATATGGTCATAGTAGGTCAACTTGCCTACCTTGTCCATCGGTACAGCGCTTACGCCTGCACCAACGATATCGGCCGGCAGATTGCCCGGTGCAATCCAAAGATAGAGCCCCAGCCCCACAGATGCCGCTGCCAGCGTAGTCAGGAAGGTATACGTAACCGCGCGGGCAAAAATCCGCCCCGTCTCCTTTTGGCCGCCCAAAGCCGCTAAGGTCGTAATCACCGCCAAGGCGATGGTCGGCACAGCGATAAACTGGAACAGGCGGGTAAATACCGTCGCAATGAAATTAAACAGTTCATCTAACGGTTTTATGCCTAAAAACCCCAAAAAGCCGCCGACAAGCAGCGCACCAAACCAGAGTACAAGCTGTTTGCGGCTGGCCTGGGGATTATGCGCGCGCAGGGCTTCTTCCCGTGCCGCCTCCACGGTCTTGTTTTTTTCTGCCATAATGATTCCTTCTTTCTGTGTGTAGATAATTTATAAAACCTAGTAAAATAATATGTTTACACTTTAGCACATATTACAAATAAGTCAAGGCAAAACTGTATCCTTTCCTACATTATATACCATTCTCGCAACAAAATAAAATTTGCAAATTATCTGCTAATTGCAGGAAAAACTTCTCCCCATCGCGAAGTAGTACCTATAATTACCCTGATTACCTGCTATAACAAGGAAGTGATAATATGAACATGAAATTACACGGAGACAAAATCGCCTACTTTTTCATCGCCTTTGCGGTATACCTTTTAATCCGGGCATTCTCTGCCCATCTGACCCTGCCCATTGTCAACGTGCTTCTTTACGTTTCCATAGCTGCATCGCTATTGGCCAGCAATGTACCCAGGGTAATGGATATTCCCCTGCATTATGCCTATCCGGTAAAATGCGTGGAATACTTCACCTTCGGCGTGTCCGTGGTCTGCTTTATCGCCATGTGTCTGCGCCATATGTGGATTTGACTTGAATTTCCGCCCAAAATTGTATATAATAACGGTGAAAATCAAACAGGGGAGCTTGTATCAGCAGGCTGAGAGGAAGTAATCGAACTTCGACCCTTTAACCTGATGCGGGTAATGCCGCCGTAGGAAGTCATACTGAGAGTTTGTTGCAGGAGATGCTTACGGCGTCTCCTGCTTTTTGTTGTAGAAAGGTGGAATTCATTTGACAGCTTCGACAAAAGGAACCTCACTCTGGGAAAATGGCCTGATTTGGTTTGGGGCGGCGCTCTCCATCGCCGAGATGCAGACCGGCACGTACTTTGCACCGCTGGGATTTCAGCAGGGCCTTATCGCCATCCTGCTGGGCCATGTCATTGGCTGTGCCTTGCTCTTTGGCGCCGGAATCATCGGCGGCAAAACCGGCAAAAGCGCCATGGAAACCGTCAAGATGAGCTTTGGGGAGCAGGGAGGGCGGCTATTCGCCCTGCTGAATATCGTGCAGCTTTTAGGCTGGACGGGCATTATGATTTACGAGGGCGGACTTGCCGCCAGTACCCTGTTCGGTACCGGACAAACGCTTTGGTGCCTGCTTTTGGGCCTTTTCATCATGCTCTGGATTGCCCTGGGCCGCAAAAATTTAGGCAGGCTGAATGTTTTCGCCATGGGGGCCTTGCTGCTATTGACCATGCTCTTGAGCACAGGCTTATATAGCGGCAACACCGCATCAGCACTGCCGGGAGAACCGCTCAGCTTTGCATTGGCGTTGGAATTATCCATTGCCATGCCCCTTTCCTGGCTGCCCTTAATCAGCGACTACACCCGCAAAGCCGCCGAGCCAGTAAAAGCTACGGCCGTGAGCACCATCATCTACGGTCTGGTCAGCTGCTGGATGTACATCATTGGGCTGGGCGCAGCCCTGACCTTTGGCGAAAATGATATTGCGCAAGCAATGGCAAAATCCGGGCTGGGGATAGCCGGACTTGTAATCATCCTGCTGTCCACCGTGACCACGACCTTTTTGGATGCCTATTCAGCAGGCGTATCCAGCAAATCTGTAGCCAACCCCTTGCACGAAAAACACGTTGCCCTGCTCGTCACCATCCTCGGCACAGCAGGCGCCATTACCCTGCCCCTGCTGGATTTTACCGAGTTTCTATACTTTATCGGCTCGGTCTTTGCCCCGATGATTGCCATTCAGCTGGCAGACTATTTCATCACAGGCAGACATTACGAGCAGACCTCCTTTTCCCGGCATAATCTCTTTCTGTGGTTAGTTGGCTTCCTGCTCTACCGCCTGCTCATGCAGGCCGACCTGCCCATCGGCAGTACCCTGCCCGCCATGCTGATAACTATGGCCCTGTGCGCAGCAGTCAACGCCCTGCGCCCCCAACATAAGCCCATCGAAGCGGAGGTACACTGATATGGATACACATACAAAAAAATTGGTTATGGCCAGTGTCTTTTGTGCTGTAGCGGTAGTCGGCAGTCTTTTCTCCTTCCCTGTGCTAGGCAGTAAATGCGCGCCCATCCAGCACATGGTCAACATTCTCTGCGGCGTCCTGCTTGGGCCGTGGTACGCTGTAGGCACAGCCTTTTGCGCTTCTTTGCTGCGCAATATTTTCGGACTTGGCAGTATTTTGGCCTTTCCGGGCAGTATGTGCGGAGCACTGCTCTGCGGCCTGGCCTATAAATATTCCCACAGCATCATCGCTGCCCTTTGCGGCGAAGTCCTGGGAACAGGCATTTTGGGTGGTTTATGTGCCTATCCGTTAGCGATTTTGTTCTTGGGACAAAATGCCGGCAATATTGCCTTCTATGCCTATATTGTTCCCTTCCTGATTTCTACCGTTGCCGGCGCCGTTATCTCTGCGGTTCTGCTCTACAATCTGCAAAAGGTAAAAAAATATTATTTGGCACATACTTCATAAATACAATCACAATAAGGCGCACCAACTCATCTTGAGCTGGTGCGCCTTATTTCACCTGGCCTTTACTGCACGCTGACGATATGCCCATCGCTGGCCAGCGTAACTTTGCCCTGCTGCAGGTCATTGGTCACATAGGCAACCCGGAACTCACTGCCCTGGTGTTCCACCTCGCAGAACTGCGTGTCCGGATGCGCAGCGACCACCGCTTCTTCCGCAATCTCCTCCGTGATTGCAGGTGTTCCCTGCAAATAGAGCAAACCGCCCCAAACCATAAGTCCAACAAACATTCCTAAATACTTTTTCATACAGAATCAATCCTCCTTATTCGCCCCACCACAAGTATACAACTTTACAGTCGTAATGTGGATGGTTTTCCTAGAAGTATTCTGTATTCTTACTACATTTGCAAAAACGCCTGTGACAAAATGCCACAGGCGTTCATTATTTCTTCTATATCAGGTATTTTTTGCAATTACCGCACCGATAATCGCACCAATGGCCGCAGCCGCGATTTTTTGATTGCGCTGCACTTTTTCATCATGCTTGCGCTGTTCTTCTGCGGTTTTCTCACGCTCCCTAGCCTCGCGGTAACGGTCATGGGACGAACGGTTGCGATGTTCCCGCTCCCATTTTTCACGGCGCTCCCTTTCGTATTTCTCCCGCTCATGCTGTTCTTTTTCATGCTTCAACTGGCGCACTTTTTCCTGATGGCGTGCCTCTTCCTTGCGGCGCTCCTCATTGATTTTATTCTGCTTTTCCTGATGGCGGCGCATTTCCTTATGCACGTCCTCGCGATGTTCCCGCTCACGCCAAGCTGAATCATAGCTTGCTGCATAAGCCGGCACAGCCAAAGTGGTGCCCATAATGCTGAACGTCATTAACCCGGCCATCACTCCGCCCACAAATTTCTGCCACTTCAAGCCTTTCATCTCAATCGCTCCCATCCTAAAAACTTCTACCCTAAACGAAACAAAGGTTAACTATGCTTATAGTATACATAGTCAACCTTTGAATGTCCTTATAATCGGATTAATTTTCAATTAAAAATTGCCAATCCCACGGGCGCCTGAGCAAACCGCTATAAAATACAAACTAAGCGCGGTGACTGGTGATGCCTTTCCGTAGCTTTTGACAAGCTTGTCTATGGCGGAGGAAAGACATTACCAGTCGCCGCGCGTTTTTGCAATATGATACATATTTCCGCCATCCTATTGCGATATAAGTCAGCCCGGCTGTCGGTGATGTTTTTCTGCAGCGTTTGACAAGCCTGTCTAAGCGAAAGAAAAATATTACCGACAGCCGGGCGTCCTTTTCGCCACGATGTCAGAATAAGCCCAATGTCTTCAACACAAACACCCAGCAGAATATCGTAAAGCACGAAAGCCCCGTCGTATACACCACGCAGTTTCCTGCCAAATCCGCATCACTGCCCATCTGTTGTGCCATGGCAAAGCTGGCCACCGCACAGGGCGAGGCAAAAATCGCCAGCAGCGTAACCAACTCAATATCCCGGAAGCCCAAATAAATGGCCAGGCTCAATGCCACCGCCGGCACAATAACGAGTCGGGCCGTTACGCAGCTGATTAGCTGTGGCAGATGATTATGGAAGCTGCCTGCCTTGAAAGAAGCCCCCAAAATAATCAAGGCAACGGGCGTGGTGGCCGCTGCCACCTGCCCAATCCCCTTCAGCACGGATTTGGGCAAGGGGAAATCAATCAGGCGCAAAATCACCGCCACGATAGCCCCCATAATCATGGGATTTTTCTGAACGCCCCGGAGAATCGGCCACAGGGCAAACCTGCCCCCGCGAAAAGTTTCCAACACAAATACCGCCAACACATTATAGATGGGCACAATCACGGCAATCATCATCGTGGGAATCGCCAGTGCCGAATCGCCGAAGATATTGCCGACAATCGGAATGCCGAACAGCACGAAATTACTGCGGAAAATCGCCTGTATCATAGCGCCCCGGTGGCGGTTATCCTTGTCAAAAAAGCACACCAGTCCTGCGCTCAGCAAACAGACCAGCAAAACGCCCAAGCCGCCAAACAACATCAGGTAGGGGCGCACGGTATGTGCCAAATCCGTAGTATAGATGTTGTAAAACATCATACAGAAAAAGAACAGCGTAAAGACCATCCGGTTGGTATGGGCAAGCTCCGAATCGGTCATCAGTTTGAGGCGCTTAATGATCAGCCCCATAACGAGCAGCGTAAAGAGCGGCACAACTGCCCCCACTGCCACCCAAAAATTATTCATCATATCCATCTAAACTTACCACCGATTTCCTTTCTGCCAAAAATCTGGCGTCAGCATGACGAGCAGGGTAAACATTTCCAAACGTCCAAGCAGCATGGAAATGCACAAAATACTTTTGCTGAACACCGACAATCCTGCATAGGTGCAGGTTGCCCCGGCAATGCCAAAAGCCGGGCCAATATTGCCCATCGTCGATACACTGAGCCCGAGCGCGTCAAAAACTGCGATTCCGTCCAAAGTCAGCAGGAATGCCCAAAGGGCGATAAAAAAGATGAACAGGAAGAAGAACTGGCCAACCCGCAAAAGGGTTTCCTCTCCGACCGGTGCCCCGTTCAAACGCACTTCGACCACCCGCCGCGGCGAAAGTTTCTGATGTACCACCGCCCAGGCATTTTTAAGCAGCAGCAGCACGCGCACAACTTTTAAGCCGCTGGCCGTGGAGCCGGCACACCCACCGCACAGCATGAGCAGGAGGATTATCCCCTTGCTGAACGGCGGCCACTGCTCAAAATCCGCCGACACAAAACCGGTCGTTGACAGCGAGCCCACCTGAAATGCCGCATAGCGCAAGGCATCGCCTGCCGCAAAGGGCATGGTCGCCATCAGGTTGAGGAAAATCAACAAAATCGCCAGTCCCAAAATCCAGAGATACGCCTTAAACTCTGAATTTCGCTTAATCACGCCCGGTCCCTTTTGCCAGATGCGGTAATACAGCCCGAAGTTTCCACCCGCCAGAATCATAAAAAAGGTCATGCACCACTCGAATGCCGGGCTGTCAAAATGCATGGCACTTTCATCATAGGTGGAGAACCCGCCGGCGCCAATGGTGCTCATGGCATGGGTCAACGCCTCATAAAACGTCAGCCCGCAAAGCATATAGACGGCTGTTGCCACTAAGGTAAAAAGCATGTAAATCCGAAACAGCACCTTGGTCATATCCCGCAAGCGGGGCAGCACCCGTTCCTCTGTGGGGCCGGTGGTTTCAGCATTGTACATCAGGACGGTACTCTGCCCCGTCTGCGGCAGCAGGGCAATAAAAATCACGATAATTCCCAAGCCGCCGAACCAATGGGTCATCATGCGCCAAAAGAGAATGCTTGCTGGCAGCCCGGCAAGGCTGTTAAACACCGTGGCACCGGTGCCGGTAAAGCCTGAAATGCTTTCAAACACGGCATCCAGGGCATTCAAATAACCGCCGCAGACATAGGGCAGCATGCCCAAAGAAGTCGCTAAAGCCCAGCCAAAGCCGGTAATGGCCAGCCCCTCCCGCATGGATAAATCCTTTTCGCGCTTGCGACCGTTAGCCTGCAGAACCAATCCGACCGAGGCGCTGAGCCCCAAGGCTACCGCAAAGCCAGGAACGCTGGATTCCCAATTCCCCAGCGCAATGGCAAAAGGGATAAGCATGGTGATGGTTTCCGCCATCACCAGCCGTCCCAGCACATAATAAATGATGCGTTTGTCCATCCCTTTTTACCACCTCTTTTGCATACTGCGCCGTCCCATGTCCAAAAGCACCAAAAAGGAGAAAATCTCCACCCTCCCCAAAATCATCAACATGGTACAAACTACTTTTGCCCAATCCGGCAAAACATGCAGATTGGACAAGCCGAAGAGGGCGCTGGAGGCGCCGGTACTCGTAAGGCAGCCTGCCGCCAGGCCCAACGCCTGCATAATGCTGATGCCCGACAGGGAAAGGATAAGCGCAAAGACAATAAACACCAACATATAAAGAAAGAAAAAGGCCATAATCCGCCCGATGATTTTATCGGGGACAGGCAGGCCATCAATTTTTACGGCTATCACCATCCGCGGATGCAATGTGCGGCGCAGTTCGGCCCAGGACAGGCGAAACAGGACCAGCAGGCGCATGATTTTCAAGCCGCCGGTTGCCGAACCGATACAGCCGCCCACAAAAACCAGCAGGAACAGCACATAGCGGTCAAAGGAAGGCCAAAGCCAAAATGGTGCCGCGACAAAACCATTGGTCGAGATAAACGACATGGCCTGAAAATAGCCGTAACGCAGACTGGACAGCAGGTCATACTCCCCCGTCCAGTAAAGATGTCCGCTGAGCAGCGCACCTGCCCCCAGTACCACAAGCAGGAAAATCTGTATCTCCGTGTCCCGCAGCAACATAAGCAATTTTTGCCGATTCCATGCCTTCCAGACCAGCAATAAACTAAAGCTGGACAGCAGCATCACCACAAAGGCCGCCAGCTCCAATGCCGGATTATTATAGTAAATAAAGGCATAGGCAGATGTGCCGCCACTGGAGGAAATGGTCACCATCGCCCGCAGCAGGGCCTCGAACGGATCAAGACCGGCCAGATAATAGACCACAGCCGCCAGTACGGTTATACATCCATATACCATTGTCCCCTGCCGTGCCGACTGGGCCATTTTATTCCATACGGGGCTAAAGAAAATTGACTGCCGCGCCGACAAGGTTATCCCAAAGCAGCCGCTGACCTGCGGCAATACCGTCACCATCGTCACCACAAACGTCAGGCCGCCCAGCCAGCTCATGATGCTGTGCCATAGGAGCAGTGTCCGCGGCAGCTCCATCCGGTCATACGGCAGACAGGACAGCCCCGTTGTCGTCAGCGAGGACATGGCCTCAAAGTAGGCTGCCGCAAAGCTGGGAAAAATACCAGAAATCGCATAAGGCATAAGTCCAACAGCCCCCATCAGCAGCCACACAAAGGCCATGAAAAATACGCCCTCTTTAATGGTCAACTGACGTCCACGCCCTTCCCGCGAACCAAAATCCACCATCTTGCGTCCCAAACCATAGGCAAATGCCGCAGGCAGAACAAAAAGCCACGCCTCTGCATCCTGCCAGATAAGCGCGGCCAAAAAGGGCACCATAAGTGCCCCTGCCATCAGTATTGACATCTGCCCCATCAGGAGCCAAAAGAGTTCCAGCCCTTTTTCCTTTTCCATGCTGTTTTACCATTGACTCCCTTCAGCAAATAGATAAACCTTGCCTTTACAACGCCTTGATTTTTGCCGTAATCGCCTGCAAATCCTCAGCACTTGGCACATTGGCCAGCCGTATTTTATCGAGGATGATTTCACAGCCGCAGGCTTTTAATTCTTCTTCTACCAGCCCGACGCTCTGGCCGCCCCAACCATAGGAACCAAAGGCAAACGCCTTTTTCCCCTTGGGAGCCAGCCCCTTCAAATAACACAGGAAACCGGCAATTGTCGGCATCATCTGATTATTGATGGTCGGCGAACCCACCGCCAAATATTTTGCTGTCAGAATATCCGTGACGATATCCGACAGGTGATTTTCCTTGATATCGTAGAAACTTACGGGGATGCCCTTCTGCGCAAAGCCTTCAGCTACGGCCCTGGCCATGCTTTCCGTGGAATGCCACATGCTGTCAAAGACGACTACCGCCCGTTCCCCAGCCTCGCCTGCGGCCCACTTCTCGTAGCGAGCCATAATCTCCTGAATATGCTTGCGCCAGATTACACCGTGGCCCGTAGCAATCATATCAATATCCAAGCCGTCCAAGGCCTTGAGCGCTGCCTGTGCCTGCCGTCCGTAGAGCATCAGGATATTGGCATAGTATTTCTGGCATTCAAACATCAGCGTGCCAAAATCCACTTCATCATCAAAGCGGCCGCTTGAAGCTAAGTGCTCACCAAAGGCATCATTGGAGAACAGGATTTTTTCTTCCGGGCAATACGTCACCATGCTGTCCGGCCAATGCAGCATGGGCGTAGGCACAAACTGCAGCGTCCGCTTGCCAATGCTTAGGCTGTCACCAGCCTTTACGCCCTGCAGCGGGAGCTGCCCATAGTGTCCCTTAAGCCCCTTTTCGCCATTGGGCAGGCTCGTAATGACCTGCGCCTGCGGAGCATGTTTGAGCATAAAGGGAATTGCCCCCGAATGGTCAGGCTCCACATGGCTGGAAATGATGTAATCAATTCTTGCCGGGTCGATGACCGACTTAATCCGCGCCAAAAGCTCTGGGGCAAAAGCAGCCTTGACCGTGTCGATAAGCGTGATTTTATCATCAATAATCAAATAAGCATTATAGGTCGTTCCCCGGCCAGCCTGATAGCCATGAAAGCTGCGCATTGACCAGTCAATCGCACCTACCCAGTAAATTCCTTTTCTGATTTCCACTGCCTGCATAAATCTCGCTCCTTTTCTCACTGATTGTCCCAGCTCTTATTTCGGCACAAGATGGTTTTATTCCTTCCCCTTGAAGTACTTGATTACCTGTTGGGAATATTTCGTTTGTATGAACAAGATTGTGCTGTCACCGGGCATCAGCACCGTATGGCCGTTCGGGATGCCCGCTTCGCCATTGCGCACATAGGCACAGACCAGGCACTCCCGGGGCAGCTTGACATCCATAAGTTTTTTGCCCGCTACCGGTGCCCCTTCCTGCACGATAACCTCCACCGCCTCGGCCTTGGCCCCCTCCAAGAGGGACACCGACACCACGCCGCCGCGGCGGGCAAAGGCCAACACTTCGCTTGCCGATAAAAGCCTTGCCGACAGAACAATGTCCACGCCCACTTTTTCCATCAATTCCACGTATTCGTTGCGCGACACGCGGACAACGGTCTTGGTCTTGTTGCCGGAAAGATGGCGTGCCAACAGGGCCAGCATGAGATTTAACTTGTCGTCTTCCGTCAGGCATACCACCACATCAGCATGTGCCACATCTTCCTCAATTAACAGGTCAATGTCCGTACCATCGCCACAGACCGCAATACCATTGTTCAACATGCCTGCCATAAGCTGGCAGCGTTCCCGGTCAAGGTCGATGACCTTCACCCGGACATTCTGCGCATCCAATTGCTGGGCCAAGGCTCGTCCGGCCCGACCAGCACCGATAATCAGCACGCGGTGCAGCTTGCGCGCATCACGCCGCACGAGTTTCTGGCTGAACTTCTCGATTTCCTCGGGGATACCGATAAAATACGCATTGTCCTGCGATTGGAAGCTGTCATCACCATGCGGGATAATCATGCGATGGTCACGGAAAATCATGCCGGCCAGCACTCCCTTGGGCAGCTGTATATCCTTCAGGGGAATCCCCACCAGCGGCGATTTGTGATGAATTTTTGTTTCAAACAGGCGGATTTTCCCATGCGCAAAATCTTCCACATCCAGCGCTGCCGGCGTCATGAGAATACGGTTGATTTCATTGGCGGTAATGAGTTCCGGATTCAACATCAAATCAATATCAAAATTCCGCTTGAGGTATTCCTTGGCCTCAGACATAAACTTCATGTCGCGAATGCGGGCTATCGTATGCTTGATGCCATGCTTCTTGGCCAGCACACAGGCCACCATGTTCACTTCGTCACTGGCCGTCACGGCAATGAGGATATCCGCATCCCGCACATCCGGATCGTCCATGGTAATCGGACTGGCACCATTGGCCGCAATCGTGAGCACATCCAGCGTGTTCTTGGCTGCCTCCAACTGGCTCTCGTCCTTATCAATAACCACCACATCAAACTGTTCCTTGGACAAAAGCTCGGCAATGCTGTATCCCAGCTTTCCTGCGCCAACCACGATAATTCGCAAAATACACCCTCCCCGCCGGCAGATAAACATTCATACTTTTTTCAGTCTATTATAACGCTAATACAGCCATTTGACCATAGGCTGTGCTTATCGAATAATCATGCATAAAAAACTGCATTTGCTTATAATTGTGATAAATATTATCGATTATGCACAATTACTATATTTTATATGACCAACTAACAAAAAAGCCTTCATAAATCGCCAAAAACAGCCAAAAACAGGCGAGATTCTCATGTAATGGTTTACTACTGGGAATAATTCCACAAGAATTAGGACTTTTGGGCAATATTGGTAACTTTTGCCACTTCACAAGGTCCTTATCTTAGTGTATACTGTATATCGAGTTGTTAAGGATACTCTATTTCCTTTGCTTCGCTAACAACAAGAGAGCTTCGGCGCCATCCCTGATAATCCCCATTAGGCGGCTGAAGCGGTGTTTTATTTGTTGGAGGTGTTTCCCCATGATAGTCGATGACGTCCGCGTGATTATCGAGAACGGAACATTTTCAGCGGAGGATGCGCAGTATTATATCAATCGCATTAAGAAGACCTCTAAACATTCCCTGAAAAAGGTCATCTTCAATCGCACTGATGCGTATCTTGACATTCGTTATTCGTTTGAGTCAATCCCCTTCGACCGAATTAGGCGAATCCCGTTGAAAAAGGAATCGTTTGCAGATCGCGCAGTAAACAACTGACGTGCGGCTTCCCCAGCCGTTTTCTGACAGGAATAAGCCCCTGAAACCAATGGTTTCAGGGGCTTATTCCTATGTATTTTTAGCTGTTGAATTTGAAACTGTCCAATTGCCAAATTTTGCCGCTCAGGGATTTTATCTCCCCATCAGCAGCGACCATGAGTTCCGGCTGAATATTTTTCTCCGGGAACACCAGGATGCTGGCCGCTTCTTCCCCATGCTGGAAGAACGCCTCCACAGCCGTCTTATCAACGAACAGCTGCATAGACAGATTTTCATCGGAAAAGAGCTTAAAGCGGCGTACACCACGGCCGCCTTTTTTCATTTCATTGCGGTCAATGGACATAACCTGCTCATTGCGGTCATAAATAAAACGCAATTTCTCCGTACCAAAAGCTACGGTTACAACAATCTCCCGGCTCTCACCCAATTCCATATCCAACAGGATTTCAGAGCCATCAAAGAGCGGGCGGCTAATTTCCGTGGTTTTTTCTACATCTAATTCCACAGCCGTTTCGGCAATGCGCAAATCCTTCATTTCACGTGCCGGACGCGAGTAGATATGTCCCTGGCGCAGGCGCAGTTCACGGGGCATGGTCAGGCTGTACTGCCAGCCCAGCTCTGCCGTCGGATATTCATCATCCTTATCCGGCATGCCCATCCAGCCAATCATAATCTGGCGGCCTTCATGCGTAAGTATCTGCGGTGCATAGAAGTCAAAGCCCTTATCCAGTTCCTGGAACTTCGTATGCTGCATCATATCCATGCTGTTCAACGATAAACGGCCGGCAATATAACCCGCCTGATAGATATTCTGCCGGTCAAACTCACGGGCTTCCAAACCCTGCGGGCAGAAAATCAGCACATCATAGCTGCCAAACTGCACGAGGTTGGGGCATTCCCACATATAACCGAAATCACCCAGACGCGTTTTTACCTCGCCTAAGTTTTTCCACCCCTCAGCCGTTTCCTCATAAATGAGCACTGTGCCCTTTTCATCTTCCTCCCGCTGGGCGCCAATCACGAAATAGCGCTTGCCACGGCGGGCAAAGATGTACGGGTCACGGAAATGTCCGGTAATCCCTTCGGGGTGGTCAGGAACAATGATTTCTTCCTTCTTGATCTGGCCGCCCTTCAGGCTGCCAAAACGCTGCGCCGGAATGCGTACGCCGTCTTCCTTGCGATTGCAGGTATAGAGCACCCGCAACTGACCGTCTTCTACCGTGCCGCACCCGGAATAACAGCCGTCCTTATCGTGTTCATCATCGGGCCACAGCGCCAGTTCCGGCATGCTGTAATGCACGAAATCGCGCGTTTCGGTATGTGCCCAACACTTGTTCTTGTGCTCGCAGCCCAGTGGGTTCCACTGGCAAAAGATATGGAACTTGCCATCGCAAAAAGCGAGTCCATTTGGGTCATTAATGAGGCCGAAGGGCATTTCCAGATGGAACCGGTTATGCCAACGGTGTTCCATCGGGAAACCGGACTTCAACTTTTCATCTATTTCCTGCTTGTTAATTTTTTCCATAAGAGTCACCTTCCTTTACAAAAAGGGGAGGCCAAGCCTCCCCTCACAGGTCTTTATTCTTCCGGCTTAAACAGCGTAAAGGTAAGCCCAAAAGCTATACCGAAGCCGATTAAGTTTACCAGCACATATTCGAGCAGATGGTCAAGATACAAGAGCGTACCCGGCAGAACCGTGATCCCCATGCCCGTACCAGCCAGATGCAGGAAGCTGGCCACGCCACCAGCGCAAGCACCGCCAACGAGTGCATAGAGGAACGGCTTCATGAAGCGCAGGTTGATACCGAAGATAGCCGGTTCCGTAATGCCCAGGAATGCAGGCACAGCGGAGGAAATGTAGAGGGCACGTTTCTTCGGGTCCTGAGTCTTCATCGCTACAGCCACAGCTGCACCGCCCTGTGCTACGATAGCACCGGTGATGATGGCATTGAAGGGGTCAACGCCCGTAGTAGCCAGGAGCTGTACTTCCAGGGCGTTAAACACATGATGCACACCAAATACTACGATAACCTGCTGCAGGCCACCAACGAGGAAACCGCCGATACCCATAGGCATCTGCAGGAATGCGGAAACCGCACCGAAAATCGTCGTTTCCAGGGAATGCATGATGGGGCCAATGATGAGGATACCCAAAATCATGGAGATGAACAGCGTAACAAACGGCGTAACAATCAGGTCGATAATATCGGGAACCACCGTTTTGAGGGCTTTCTGCAGTTTCGCAGCAAAGATACCGAGAACGAGTGCCGGCAAAACAGAACCCTGATAACCAACGATGCCAATGGTCATGCCGAAGATTTCCATCGGAATGGGCTTCACATCGCCACCGGCAACCGCCCAGGCATTTGGCAGCTGCGGGCCAACGAGCATCAGGCCAAGGACCAGACCGATAACCGGCGTGCCGCCGAAGCGTTTCATCGTCGACCAGCAAACGAGTGCCGGCAGGAAGATGAAGGCCGTATCCGTGAGAATCTGGCTCAG
>CADAAS010000023.1 GCA_902785885.1 Pseudoselenomonas ruminantium | reverse complement strand
AGTTTTTGGGGCAGATGGATAAACCGGATGTGGATAACATCGACGGCCTGTCGCCGGCAATTTCCATTGACCAGAAGACCACGAGTCATAATCCGCGCTCCACGGTGGGCACGGTCACGGAAATCTATGACTATCTGCGCCTGCTCTTTGCGCGGGCGGGTCGTCCGCACTGCCCCAAGTGCGGCAAGCCCATCACCCAGCAGACGGTTGACCAGATGGTCGACCAGATAAAGGAATTGCCAGAGCGCACGAAGCTGCTCATCATGGCACAGGTCGTGCGGGGGAAGAAGGGCGAGCACCGCAAGATTCTCGACCATATCCGCCATGAAGGCTATGTGCGGGTACGCATTGATGGGGAAATCTTCGACATCAACGATGATATCAATTTGGAGAAGAATAAGAAACATACCATTGAAGTCGTGATTGACCGTTTGGTCGTGCGGGAAGGCATGGACCAGCGGCTTGCTGATTCTTTGGAAACTGCGCTTAAACTCGGTGAAGGTGTGGTCTATGTGCAGGTGGTGGACGGTGAACTTTTGATGTTCAGCGAAAATTTCGCCTGTGTGGACTGCGGCATCAGCCTGCCGGAAATCACGCCGCGCATGTTTTCCTTCAACAATCCTTATGGTGCCTGTCCGGTGTGTATGGGGCTTGGCAGCCACATGGAATTTGACGAGGAACTCGTGATTCCCGACCCGAAACTTTCCGTAGGCGGCGGTGTCTTTGCACCCCTGTCGAAGAATGTCCATTCCTATGCCATGTGCGCTATGGCAGCGGTATTGAAAGATTATGGCTATGACCTCGATACGCCCTGGAAGGATATGGACAAAAAGACGCAGAAGGTACTGCTCTATGGTTCGGCAGATGAAAAATTCCGCTTCCATTACACCAATATGTTTGGCGAAAACAAGGAATACAATGTGGAATTTGAGGGCGTTATGCCGCTGCTTGCCCGCCGTTACCGCGAAACGGATTCCGACGAAATGAGGGAGTCCTATGAAAATTACATGACCGAGATTCCCTGCTCGGCCTGTCATGGGGCGCGCTTAAAGCCCGAAACCTTGTCGGTTCTGGTCGGCGGCAAGAATATCCATGAAGTGACGGATATGAATATCCGGGAGGCAGAAAGTTTCTTTATGAATTTGGAACTGACGCCGCGGGAAGCCAAGATTGCCAAGCAGATTTTGAAGGAAATCCATGCGCGGCTGAATTTCCTCTTAAATGTCGGTTTGGACTATCTGACGCTGTCGCGGGCGGCAGGTACGCTGTCTGGCGGTGAGGCCCAGCGCATCCGTCTGGCCACGCAGATTGGCTCGGGGCTGCAGGGGGTGCTCTATGTACTCGATGAGCCCAGCATTGGCCTGCATCAGCGGGATAATAACCGCCTGCTCGAAACGCTTAAAAATCTGCGGGATTTGGGCAATACCCTGCTTGTCGTCGAACATGATGAAGATACGATGTATGCCGCTGACCATATCATTGATATCGGTCCAGGTGCCGGTGAGCATGGTGGTCAGGTCGTTGCGCAGGGAACGGCGCAGGAAATCATGCAGGTGCCGGAATCGGTGACGGGGCAGTATCTGTCACGCAAGAAGTTTATTCCTGTGCCATCCCGCCGTCGTCCGGGCAATGGCAAATGCTTGGAAGTTGTAGGGGCTGCGGAAAATAACCTCAAGAATATCAATGTGAAGTTCCCGTTGGGAACCTTGACGCTTGTCACGGGTGTGTCCGGTTCGGGCAAGAGTACGCTAGTCAATGAGATTCTCTATAAGGGCATTGCCTCGCGGCTCTATCATGCCAAGGGCAAGCCGGGCAAACATAAGAAAATCAAGGGCTTGGAGCATATCGACAAGATTATTGATATCGACCAGCAGCCTATAGGCCGTACGCCGCGTTCCAATCCGGCTACTTATACCGGTGTGTTTGATGCGATTCGGGAATTGTTCAGCCAGACCAGCGAGTCCAAGGTGCGCGGGTATAAGGCCGGGCGGTTCAGTTTTAACGTCAAGGGCGGCCGCTGTGAGGCCTGCAAGGGCGATGGCATTTTGAAGATTGAAATGCACTTCCTGCCGGATGTCTATGTGCCCTGTGAGGTCTGCAAGGGGGCGCGGTATAATCGCGAAACGCTCGAAGTTCGCTATAAGGGCAAGACCATTGCCGATGTGCTCGATATGACCATTGATGAAGCCGTCGTGTTCTTTGCCAACGTGCCGAAGATTGCCCGCAAATTGCAGGTCATTCAGGATGTGGGCTTAGGCTATATCAAGTTGGGCCAGCCGGCAACTACGCTGTCCGGCGGTGAGGCGCAGCGCGTGAAACTGGCGACGGAACTTTCCCGCCGCAGTACGGGCAAGACACTTTATATTCTGGACGAACCGACTACAGGCCTGCATTCGGCAGATATCCATAAGCTGTTAGGGATTTTGCAGCGGCTGGTCGATGGTGGCGATACGGTTGTGGTCATAGAACATAATCTCGATGTGATTAAGACGGCTGACCATATTATCGACTTGGGGCCGGAAGGCGGCGATAAGGGCGGTACCATTGTGGCCTCTGGCAGGCCTGAAGATATTGTGAAGGTTCTGGCTTCTTATACTGGGAAGTTCTTGAAGCCGCTGTTAGAAGAAAAGAACGAATAATAATACGCACCATTGGATTCGCGGTAATTGACGCGGAGCCGGGGCATTGGCTGTCCTTCGCTATGGTGCTTAGCTAAAACCGATTTTTGCCTTTCAATTAAGTATCTGTAAAAGTCAAAACTCGCTGCGCTCAGACAGCAGACTTTTACAGATAATATGAATGAGGGCAAAAATCGGTTTTTTTACGCTAAGCGCCATACGCTGCGGACAGTCAATGCCCTGGCTCCGCTTGATGCTGTTGCAGACAAGAGAGATATTATGATTTAAGTTTTGCCGTTCTTATGCGATATTATAGGTAAAAGAGGGATTAAGCACTTCTAAGGAGGGAAAGACAATGCGGATTGTGCAGAATCTTACGCGCAGTGAGTTGGAGGCTTATGTCAAGCAGCCAACGGCGAAGAAACTTAGGGATAAGGTGATGAAGGACGGCGTTTTTATTCCCAAAGGGGATAAGGATGCAGCGGCGGTTTATGTGGATTCACGGCAGAAAGAATTGGCGGCGGGCAAGGCAGAGGGGCAGGATAGTGTGGAGATTTCTGCTGATGGCTATGCCTTGAAGGCGCAGGAACAGGAGAAGGCGGTGTCCTTCTCGTATACGCGTATTGGGGATTCCAATCGGTATCGTTTGCAGTTTGACAATACGGCTATGATTAGCCGGGCGGTGAAGCAGGGCTATGTGGAGATTGAGGGGCAGCGGGTGGATTTGTCGGATGAGGTCAAGAAGCAATTGCTTGCTGCCGGGAAGGAAATCGACGGTGTAAGAAAGCAGATTTCTACGCATAACTTCCTGTTGCACGAAGCGGCTTATGCACAGCAGAGCCGGGATGCCATGCAGGAGGAAGGGGAGAAGATGTCACGGGTGATGATGACGGTCAGCCGTATTATGCACGGGCGGAAGGTTTCGCCGGCGGACGAAAAGGAACTCATGGAGTTCAATAAAGACCTTTACGCTATGGCGAAAAATGCAGCGGCGTTGGAGCGGCACCGTCACAAGCATGATGCGGAAGACGACAAGATTTCTGCGGAAAATGAGCGGGCCAGAGAGCGGGCGGCGGAGCCGAAGGACTACAGCGTTGAGGAGACGCCTATGCCCAATATGTCCACGGAAATGACGATTGACTTAGATGGGGAAATGCCGCAAATAGATGAGGTGGCAGCAGTAATCAGGGAATAAGATAGGGAAGCAGAAGGAGCGATATTCATGATGAAAAAATCACAAAAGCTGGCAATTCTGGCATCTTTGGCAATGAGTCTTAATTTTTATGGCAATGTATCGGCCTCGGATACGGATTATGTTTATTATGATGGGAAAAAATTTATTGAATTTGAATTTTGTAATGATGGTGAATTTAATTCGCATTACACGTTGTCTAAACCGATTAGGAAGGCAACGAAAGCTGCTACAGCCTATTGGAAGGGAATAATTGCTCCCCGTTCCCGGTATTCTTCACCATGGCAAATTATAGTGGCAAATGAAAAGAATGTACAAAATGCGGGCGCAGCAACATTATCGTTCCAAAATGGCAAACATATGTATGATAATTATCCTGCTCTGATGATGCAGACGGGAAAAGAATTGTCGCATTACGATTTGAAACAATTAGCAGATATTTCCCTTGCTGGTGAGTTGAACGAAGAAGAATTAGTAGAGGTTTTTCGAGCAAATGCTCCTAAGCAGGGAGACTCCGGTATATCCCTGCTTACCATAGGACAGCATTTTGGTGCAAATCGTGAAGGGATAATCGATGGCTGGTGGGTAGATACCGATACGGTCTTGCCGACTAATGAGCAGGCAAATGATTTTGTAGGAACCTGTCGTCATGAATTAGGACATGCACTGGGAATAGCCTCATGGGCTAGGTATTGCGATTGGAACGGAAATACGGTAAGTGAAAAAAACAGGATTACTTATGGGAATAATAAAATTCCTGTAAGTAAATTTCCGGATATCATTGCCGATAAAAATAATTGGATGCTTCATTTGGTGGATAAAAACGGCAATCATGCCAAAGAGAATATGATGATTGTAACAACGGAAGGTTTTAATCGCATCCGCAACATTAAGCCTGAAGCAAAGCAAGCGGATTATTTTATCGTTGATGAGGGAGATTATGCCTATTTTATGGGAGACCAGGTAACCGAGGCATTGGCGGGAGCAAAGTTTAACGGCATTTCCGGCTTGCCTGTAAACGCATGGGAAGGTGAGAGATTTGAAGGTTCACATCTGCAGACTGTCGGGATGATGAGTCATCGCGACTACAGCAATTATACTGGGTTCATGGAAGTGGAATTGGCTGTCATGCAGGATTTGGGCTATGATTTTGACCGAAAAGCATATTTTGGCTATTCGGTTTATGGTGATGGGCTGACCTTCAATAATATGCAGGGATATTCGGCACGGAATGCAGCCGGGACGGCGTATACTACGGATTACAGCATTGTGCCGTTGGGGATTGGGCTGCATGTTTATGGCTCCCTTAATAATATCACGCAGGCGGCTGATATTTTGACCAGGGGAACCGGGGCTGTAGGTATTCGGGTAGATGGTGAGGAGAATACAATCCATATTCCAAATACGACAGAAATCCATGCGGATGGCAAGCGGGGCAAAGGCGTTTTATTTGCATATGGCCGCGAGCAAAAGCTTAATCTTGCCGGTACAGTAACTGCCAAGGGGGAAGGTGGCAATGCTGTTGAATTTAATTTTGGTTCAAGCTCGAATGGCGCAATAGATGAATATCGTGGCTCATACATTCGCTATGAACGAAGGGTCAATGAAGAAAACGGCGAAATTTCGCAGGGCAAGAATTTAAAGTTAAATGATATGGGCAAGGAAAAATATAATGCCTCTGCCGATGAATTAGCCGGTGAAATGATTACGGATTTTGATTTGTCCGGGAAAATCACGGGCGGAGAAAATGCTATTTATATTGGCCGAAATGCCTTTGTTAAAAATATAAATATTCATAATGGGGCGGAAATTAAAGGGAAAATCACATCGGATTGGAAACATTTCTCTACGGAATATGGTTTTTGGGATACCGAACAGACCACTACATATCGAGAAAAAGATGATGATGGTCATGTAACAACGAAAACGGGTAAAATCAAGCCGCTTTATATTCAGTACGACGGCAATAATTATGTTTACAATGACTATATTCCCGATTTGGTAACCAATCTAAGCTTTAATGGGGATATCCATTACGATAGCGATATCAGCGGTTCGGATAATCTGAAAATGAACATTGCAGCGGGGACGATGACATTTACAGGCAATGCCGATGTTGTAAATGTCAAGGTGGCAGACGGAGCTGCCTTGTATGGCGGCAATTACATCGTCAACGATATGAGCAATAACATGGCCAGAGGTTATAAGGATGACGAAACGGGCAAGTTCATCAATCATGGAACTGTGGGCGCTGTTACCAAGGATACGGCAATGACCATTCAAGGTGACCTGGTTTCGGATGGCATGCTTTGTGCGTATGGTGGTGGGGAGAAAGGCCATATCGAAGTTACCGGCAATGCAGATGTTGATGGTTCTACAGTCGCGGCGTTCAATATGGTGCCGGGGGAAACGGCAACCGTGCTTAAGGCTGGCCGCATTGCCGGCAGCATTGCCAATCCGGAAGGGACACCGTATAAGGCCTTTGATTTGCTGGATATGACAGGCATAAAAGAGGACAAGCAGATCTTGGTCAAGGCCCAGGCCAAAGATAAAACAGCTCTGGGCTTTAATGCAGCGCAGGCGGCGACCTTCAACGCCATGAACGATATGAGTATTGCGCTGTCTGCTGCCGGGGATAACCGTCGTAATGAGCTGCGTCCTTTCTATCAGTTAAATGCGAAGACGGCGGGCAAAGCTTTGCAGGAAATTGGAGCCTCGGAAACACCGCATATGGCAGCGCTTGTCCAACAGAATACTTTGGCCGGTCGGGTGATTTCCGACAGGCTCAGCACAGCCTTTTCGCTGCAGCCCGTGCAGGCAAATGTTCCGGTCAATCATTTGGCAGACAGTGAAAAAACGGACGGCCTGAAGGTAAATATGGAACTTCCGGTGGCGCAGGATAATAATGCCTGGGTGAAGTTTACGAAGAACTGGGGTGACCTTGATGGTGGGGCAAGTTATCATGGTCAGGCGATTTCGGGCGGTTATGACCGCCGACTGAATAAAAATTGGCGTGGTGGCGTATTCCTCAGCTATCAGGCGATGAGCCTTGGGGCTGCGTCCAGTAGTGGGAATATCTACGATACGCGGCTTGGCCTGTATGCAGGTTATCATAAGAATGCTGCAGATGCTTATCTCTATGCCGATTACGGCTGGATTCGGAATAAGATGCAGCGCAGTTTAGGTATGATGGGATTGGGGGCTGAAGCGAAATACGATGCGCATCTGCTGGAAATCGGCGGCGAGTATAAATATGATCTCCATGCCGATGACGGCAAGATTTGGCATATCAGCCCATATATTGGCTTTCAGCTTTCCCGGCTGCAGCAGGATGCATATAGGGAAAATGGCGCAGGAATTTTCAATCAGCAGATAGCGGGCATGCACAATACCTATTTTGCAGGAAATTTGGGCATGGAATTCAAGCGTTATCTTAAACAGGGGAGTTATGGCCTGCGTATGGGGGTAAAGCACGCTTTTGCCGGCGCAGATCCGGAATTGTCCTTCCGCTATGAAGGGAACAATGGCAGAAACTACACGCTGCGCAACAGCCAGGACAAGACGCATTTTATCTGTTCCCTGTCAGGTGAAACGGAATTTTCCAAGGGCTGGTTCCTGAGTGGTGAGGCTCAGCTGCAGAAAGGGGCTCACGATAAGGACGTGTCGGCAACGGTGCAGTTCAAGCGGGTATGGTAATGAAAAAATAATCCCTTGCTTTTTTTAGATGTCCGCGCTATAATTACATACAAAGCAGACGAGAGCTGCTCAAGGACAAACGAATACATTGCCTTTTTAAGATGCGTACTGCGATGCGCATAAGGGGAGCCTGACATAGATATAGCTATAAGTATAACTATAACTGGAAGTAAAGCGGGAGCTTTCTTATGCATACGCATAAGGAGCTCCCTTTTTTTGTGCTATATGCAGGCATATTTTCAAAGACAATGGATTTCTCCTTGAAAGTTTATGCAACTTTAATGTATAATTATTACTGTCAACCTGTTAAGGAGTGAATGACTTGGAGAAAAACAAATTGTCCCTGCGGGGAAAGAATGTTCTGGGCCTGGAAGATTTCAGCCCGGAAGAGATTCGCTTGGTGCTCGATACCGCCAAGGAAATGAAGAACATCATTCATCGGGATATCAAGAAGGTTCCGACCCTGCGCGGCAAATCCATTGTCACCCTGTTTTATGAACCCAGCACCCGTACCCGTACTTCCTTTGAACTGGCGGGCAAGTACCTCGGCGCAGACGTGGTGAACATCACGGCCGGTTCGAGCAGTATCGTCAAGGGTGAAAGCCTCAGAGATACGCTCTACACCATCGAGGCTATGGGCGTAGATGCCATCGTTATGCGCCATAAGGCGGAAGGTGCGGCAGAATACGCTTCGCGGGTAGTAAGCCCCGTAATCTTGAACGCCGGTGACGGCGCACATGCTCATCCTTCGCAAGGGCTGTTGAACCTCTTTACCATCGAGGAACATAAAGGTCATCTCGCAGGTTTGAAGGTCGCCATTATCGGTGATGTGCTCCACAGTCGTGTAGCCCGCTCCGATATCTACGGCATGCGCAAGATGGGCATGGAAGTACATATCGCCGGCCCGAAGACCTTGCTGCCGCGTTTCCTCTGTGAAGAACCGGGCATTGTGGTGCATGAGCGCATTGAAGATGCCATTGCGAACGCTGATGTTATCGAAGTGCTGCGCATTCAGCTCGAACGCATGAAGGGCGGTTTGTTCCCGACAACCCGCGAATATGCACGGATTTTCGGCCTCAACGATACGCGCCTGAAGCTGGCCAAGGATGATGTGCTGATTCTGCATCCGGGGCCCATGAACAAGGGCTGGGAAATCTCGCCCTTCACGGCTTACGGCAAGAATTCGGCTATTCAGGAAGAAGTACAGAATGGCGTAGCGGTGCGCATGGCGCTCTTTACCTTGGTGCTGACGGGAGGAAAACAGGCATGAAAATTTTGCTCAAAGGCGGACGCGTAATCAATCCGGAAAATAAATTCGATGCAGTGGCAGATGTGCTCGTAGAAGACGGCAAGATTGTAAAAATCGGTGCAGGAATTGAAGATAATGCTGACGAAGTTTATAACGTTGCGGGCAAAGTGGTAACGCCGGGGCTTATCGACCTGCATGTACACCTGCGGGAACCGGGCCAGGAAGCTAAAGAGGATTTTGCCTCCGGCTCCAAGGCGGCTGCTGCGGGCGGTTTTACGACCATCTGCACCATGCCCAACACCAAACCAGTGGTGGATTCGGCAGCGCTCGTGCGCAGCTTGAAGATGCGGGCACAGGAAGCGGCCTGCGTCAATGTGGAAATCATCGGCGCGGTAACGAAGAATCAGGAGGGCAAGGAACTGGCTGAAGTCGGCGATATGATTGAAGCCGGTGCTGTAGCCTTCTCGGATGATGGTCATTTTGACGCCAATGCCAAGGTTATGCTGAATGCCTTTGACTATCTGCATACTTTCGATAAAGTCATCATCAACCATGAGGAAGAACCGACGCTTGTCGATGAAGGTGTGATGAACGAGGGGCATCGCAGTGCGATGCTCGGTCTCAAAGGCCGTCCGTCTGTAGCGGAGGATATCGCCGTAGCCCGTGATGTGTTGCTGGCTGAATATGCCGGCGCCCGCGTCCATGTGGCTCATATCAGCACGGCACGTTCTGTGGATATCGTGCGCCAGGCCAAGAAGCGCGGCGTCAAGGTAACGGCAGAAGCTACGCCGCAGCATCTGACCATGACGGAAGAATGTGTCAATCTCTTTGATACCTCCACGAAAATCAATCCGCCCCTGCGTGCCGCAAAGGACTGTGAAGCTATTCTCGAAGGCTTGAAGGACGGCACCATTGATGCCATCGTCACCGACCACAGCCCGCATGCGCAGGAAGAGAAGGACCGGGAGTATATCTACGCGCCGAGCGGTTTTCCTGGCCTTGAAACGTCCCTGGGCATTATGCTGACGGATTTGTATCACGAGCAGAAGCTGGACCTGCCCCTGATTATTTCCAAGATGAGCTATGAACCGGCGAAGGTTTTCGGCCTTGAAGCAGGCAAGCTCAGCGAGGGTGCGCAGGCCGATATCACGGTTATTGACCCGGAACTGGAGTGGACGGTTGACGAAAAAGAATTTTATACCAGGGGCAGCCACAGCCCGTTTGTGGGCCGCAAGCTCAAGGGCAAGGCGGTGCTGACCATGGTAAAAGGTAAAGTAGTTATGCAGGATGGTAAGATTCTGGACTAACATAATTTTAATGAGGTGTTTTCATGAAGGGTAAATTAATCCTCGAAGACGGCAGCGTTTTTACGGGGCAGTTATTGAATGACAGCCGGGCGACCGGCGAAGTGGTGTTCAACACCAGCATGACGGGGTATCAGGAGAGCCTGACGGACCCAAGCTATTGCCGCCAGATTTTGACGCTGACCTATCCTATGGTAGGCAATTACGGGATTGCCGATATCTTTATGCAGTCCCGCAAGGCTTTTGTGGGCGGCTTTGTCATCGGCGAACTTTGCGAGCTGGGCAGCAACTGGCATTATGAGGAAAGTCTGGCGGAGTTTTTGACCCGTCAGAATATCCCCTGCCTGTATGATGTGGATACCCGCGCCGTGACCCGCAAAATCCGCAATGCCGGTACCATGAAGGGGATTATCGTACCCGCAGATGCCGAGCAGGCAGAAATCGACAAACTCATGGCTGTTCCCATCAAGAAAGAGGTGGTTATGGAAGTAACCACCAAGGAAGCTTACACGATGGAAGCCGAGAAAGAAGATGCACCGCTGGTTGTCGCCATGGACTTCGGGGTTAAGCAGAACATCCTGGCTTCCCTGCACAATATCGGCTGCAAATTGCAGGTCGTGCCGGCCGATACCAAGGCTGAGGATATTCTCGCGATGAATCCGGACGGGATTTTCCTCTCCAACGGTCCTGGCGACCCTGCCGATGTGCCGGAAATCGTCGAAGAAATCAAGAAGCTGATTGGCAAGAAGCCCATCTTTGGTATCTGCCTTGGCCATCAGCTGATTGCCCGCGCCTTGGGGGCCAAGACCTACAAGCTAAAATTCGGTCACCGCGGCTCGAATCAGCCGGTCAAGGATTTGCGCACGGGCAAGGTGCAGATTTCCTCCCAGAACCACGGCTTTGCGGTGGAGGAGGAATCCCTCAAAGACTTGCCGCTGGAAGTCACCCATATCAATGTCAATGATGGTACGGTGGAAGGCATGCGCCATAAGGAGCTGCCGCTGTTCTCCGTACAGTATCATCCGGAAGCCTCGCCGGGGCCGGACGACAACCTCTATCTGTTTGACGAATTTTGGACCATGTTGAAGGGAGAATAAGATGCCAAAGAAGGAAAATCTCAAAAAAGTAATGGTTATTGGCTCTGGCCCCATCATCATCGGTCAGGCAGCTGAATTTGACTATGCCGGTTCCCAGGCCTGCCGCGCCCTCAAAGAAGAAGGGCTCGAAGTGGTGCTGGTAAACTCCAATCCGGCAACCATCATGACGGATACGCATATTGCTGATCGCGTGTATATCGAGCCGCTGACGCCGGAATTTTTGGCCGAAATCATCGCCAAGGAAAAACCGGACGGCTTACTGGCAACCCTGGGCGGTCAGGCAGGACTCAATCTTGCCGTACAGCTCGCAGAGCGCGGTGTACTCAAGGAACACGGCGTAGAGCTTTTGGGAACGCCGCTGTCGGCCATCAAGCAGGCGGAAGACCGGGAACTCTTTAAGGAAACCATGGAAAAACTCGGTGAGCCCATCCCGGAAAGCACCATTGTGGAAGATGTGCCCAGTGCTGTGGAATTCGCTAACGGCATTGGCTATCCGGTTATCGTGCGCCCGGCTTATACCATGGGGGGCACGGGCGGCGGCATTGCCGAGAATGAGGAAGAACTCATCGACATCGTCATCAAGGGCCTGAATTACTCCCTGATTGGGCAGGTGCTCATTGAGCGCAGTGTGGCCGGCTGGAAGGAAATCGAATACGAAGTCATGCGTGACGGCAACGACAACTGCATCACCGTCTGCAACATGGAAAACTTCGACCCCGTGGGCGTGCATACCGGCGACTCCATCGTTGTCGCACCGTCCCAGACGCTGACTGACCATGAGTATCAGATGCTCAGAAGTGCATCCCTGCGGATTATTCGCGAACTCGGCATCGAAGGCGGCTGCAACGCGCAGTATGCCCTCGACCCCAACAGCAACCGCTACTATGTTATCGAAGTAAATCCTCGTGTAAGCCGTTCCTCGGCACTGGCATCCAAGGCAACGGGCTATCCCATTGCCAAGGTTTCGGCCAAGATTGCCATCGGCTATACGCTTGATGAAATCACCAACGCCGTAACGCAGAAGACCAAGGCCTGCTTTGAGCCTTCGCTCGACTACTGCGTCGTGAAATTTCCGCGCTGGCCCTTTGACAAGTTCGTCTATGCGGATAAGACGCTGGGCACGCAGATGAAAGCCACGGGCGAGGTCATGAGCATTGACCGCCACTTTGAAGGGGCTATCCTCAAGGCTGTGCGCTCACTGGAAATCGGCGTACATCGCCTGTCCATGCCGAAAATGGCCGCCTGGGATGACGCCCGCGTCAAGAAAAACCTCAACCGCATCAACGACGAGCGCATCTTCGTGATTGCCGAAGCCCTGCGCCGCGGCATTGCCACAGTGGACGAGATTCACGCTATCACGAAAGTGGACAAATGGTTCATCAATAAAATCAATAATATCGCGCAGGTGGAAAATCAGCTGGGCAGCGAACCCTTGACGCCGAGCCTGATGCTCGCGGCGAAGAATGTGGGTCTTGCCGATGTATCCATCGCTGAAATTACCGGCAAGAGCATGGATGAAATCCGCACCACGCGCAAGAGCATGGGGGTAATGCCCTGCTATAAGATGGTCGATACCTGTGCGGCTGAATTTGAAGCCGCAACGCCGTATTATTACTCCACCTTCCGCGCAGAGCAGGATGAAGTTGCGGTGTCGGACAAGCGCAAGGTCATTGTGCTGGGTTCCGGGCCTATCCGTATCGGCCAGGGTGTGGAGTTTGACTACTGCTCGGTACATTCTGTATGGGCGCTTAAGGAAATGGGCATTGAAGCCATCATCATCAACAACAATCCGGAAACCGTATCCACGGACTTCGATATCTCCGACCGCCTGTACTTTGAACCGCTGACCACGGAAGATGTGCTCAACATCATCGACAAGGAAAAGCCGGAAGGCGTTATCGTCCAGTTCGGCGGGCAGACGGCCATCAATCTGGCGGCCTCCCTGCAGAAGGCCGGCGTCAAGGTATTCGGTACTTCCGTAGACGATATCGACAGGGCAGAAGACCGTGAGCGCTTTGATGAAGTGCTGACCCAAACGCAGATTCCCCGTCCGCAGGGCATCAGCGTGACGAACCTCGAAGATGCCATCAGCGGGGCTGAGCGTATCGGCTATCCGGTTATGGTGCGTCCGTCCTATGTATTAGGCGGCCGGGCAATGGAAATCGTCTACAACGAAGCGGAACTGCGTGACTACATGAGCCGCGCCGTAAAGGTAACGCCTGACCATCCGGTGCTGGTTGACCGCTATATGCAGGGCACGGAAGTGGAAGTTGATGCCATTTCCGACGGCATGGATGTGCTGATTCCGGGCATCATGGAACATGTGGAACGCGCTGGCGTACACTCCGGTGACAGTATCGCCGTATATCCGCCGCGCACGCTGTCCTCCAAGGTGCTGTACACCATTATCGACTACACCAAGCGGCTGGCAGTGGCGCTCCATGTCAAGGGCCTCCTGAACATTCAGTTCGTAGTCGTCAACGACGAAGTGTTCATTATCGAAGTAAATCCGCGTTCCAGCCGTACGGTTCCCTTCCTGTCGAAGGTTACGGATGTGAAGATGGTCAATCTGGCTACCCGTATTGCACTGGGCGCATCGCTTAAAGAAGTCAGCGAACGCACGGGCCTGGTACCGCCCAAACCCTATGTGGCCGTGAAAGCACCGGTATTCTCCTTCGCCAAGATGACGGATGTGGATATCGCCCTCGGTCCCGAAATGAAATCCACGGGTGAGGTTATGGGCATTGACTATCACTATGCCCGCGCCCTCTACAAGGCCATTGTCGGCTCTGGCATCAACGTGCCGACCAAGGGCTGTGTCCTCTTTACGGTAGCCGACAAGGATAAGGAAGAAATGAAGCAGCTGGCCAAGGCCTTTGCGGATTTGGACTTCCAGATTGCCGCGACAGAAGGTACGGCCAAGGCCATCAAGTCCATGGGCATTGATGTGGAAGTCGTGGGCAAGGTTCACGAACGCAGCTCCGATATCATCGAAAAAATCAAGACGGGCAAGATTCATATGGTCATCAACACCCTGACCCAGGGCAAGCACTCCCTGAAGGACGGCTTCAAAATCCGCCGCGCTACGGTGGAACATGGCATCGCCTGCCTGACCTCGCTCGATACGGCTTGGGAAGTTATGCGGGTGCTCTCCTTTATGCGGGAACGCCGTCTGGTCTACTCGCTGGCCATTCAGGACTATGTGGGAGGCGGTGACGACCTTGCCTAAGGTGGCTGTTGATGGCGAAATCATTGCCCAGCATGAACTGGCAAAAGATGTATGGCGCATGGAAGTAGAGGCGCGGGAAATTGCACGGGAGGCAGAACCGGGACAATTTGTCCAGCTGCAGATTCCCGGGGGGGTCTTTACCCTGCGCCGCCCCGTGGGCATTGCCGAAGTCAGCCTGCAAAAAGGCACGGTGGCGTTTATCTACCGGGTAGTGGGCAAGGGCACCAAAGCCCTTGCCCGGCTTACGGCAGGTACGGTTATCAATGTGCTGGGGTCTCTCGGCCATGGCTTTAGCTGTAAGGCTAAACGCCCCCTGCTCGTTGGCGGCGGCATGGGCCTGTCCCCGTTGCTTTTTTACGCCGAACATGCACAGGGCAAGGCCGATGTATTGATGGGTGGCCGCTGCGAGCGGGAACTTTTCTGGCAGGAAATCTACAAGCCCCATGTGCAGGAGGTTTTCTGTACCACCGATGATGGTTCCTGTGGAACCAAGGGCTTTACGACAACATTGCTGCCGGAACTGCTGCAGAAGGGCGATTATGATTTGGTCCTCGCCTGCGGCCCGGAAATCATGATGCAGGGCATTGCGAGAATCGCCCATGAATATCAAATTCCCTGTCAGGTATCGCTCGAAAAGCGTATGGGCTGTGGCCTGGGCGCCTGCCTGTCCTGCTCGATTGATACGACCAGCGGCGAGCGCAAGAAAGTCTGCAAGGATGGCCCGGTATTCTGGGCAGAGGAGGTGTTTGACCTCGCATGAGCAGAGCAATCAATATGGCAGATAAACGCCTGTATACGAATCTTGCGGGCATCTACATGAATACACCGGTGCTGACCGCTTCGGGAACCTTTGGCTTTGGCGAGGAATTTGCCGAATTCGTGGACCTGTCAAGACTCGGCGGCGTCATGGTCAAGGGCACGACCTTAAAGCCACGACGTGGCAATGAGGGCGTGCGCATTACGGAAACGCCCATGGGCATGCTCAACTGCATTGGCCTTGAAAATCCCGGCGTGGATGTTTTCCTGCAGGAAACTTTGCCGCGGCTCGCGAATTACAATATGAATGTAATCGTGAATATCTCAGGCAGTACCGTGGAAGAATATGGCATCCTAGCGGAAATGCTCGATGTGCCCGGCGTTGCAGCCATTGAACTCAATGTCTCCTGTCCCAATGTCAAGGAGGGGGGCATTGTGTTCGGCACTGACCCCAAAGCTGCCGCAGCAGTGGTCAAAGAAGCCAAGGCCCATACGAAGAAGCCGGTCATCTTGAAACTGTCGCCGAATGTGACGGATATTGTCACGATGGCCAAGGCGGTGGAAGATGCGGGAGCAGATATCATCTCCCTGATTAATACCCTGCTGGGCATGGAAATCAATATCCATACGCAAAAGCCGACCCTCGGCAATGTCACAGGCGGCCTGTCCGGCCCTTGCGTGAAGCCAGTGGCCCTGCGCATGGTCTATCAGGTAGCCAAGGCCGTAAATGTACCGCTTATCGGTATGGGCGGCATCAGCTGCGCAGAAGATGCCATTGAATTCCTGCTCGCCGGAGCAAGCGCCGTGGCAGTAGGAACCGCGAATTTCAATGACCCAATGGTGACCATGAAAATCTGCGACGGCATCAACGATTATCTGGCCCAGCGCCATTTGGAGTCGGTACAGGATATTATCGGTGCAGCACTTTAATTAAAATTTTACAGTAGATACAGGAGGCCCAGGTTATGGCAGATGAACGCTTGATAGCAGCACTTGACGTCCACACGATGGATGATGTGGAACGGCTGGTAACGACATTAGGAGACAGTGTGTCCTATTACAAGGTAGGCATGGAGCTCTTTTACAGTGTGGGCGCTCAGGTAGTAACCTGGCTCAGGGAGCAGGGAAAAGATGTTTTCCTTGACCTCAAACTTCACGATATTCCCAATACAGCGGCGGGCGGCATCTGCTCGCTGATGCGCCTGGGCGCAACCATGCTCAACGTACATGCGAGCGGCGGCTATACCATGATGAAGACTACGGCAGAGCGCATGCACGCCGAAGCGGAGGAAATGGGCATTGCCTGTCCAAAACTCATTGCCGTTACCGTACTGACCAGCATCAATCAGGAAGACTGGGAAGGCATGGGGCAGGCCCTGCAGATTAAAGGCGCTGTGGTGCGCCTGGCAAAGTTGGCCAAGAAGGCCGGGCTGGACGGCGTCGTGGCATCCGCACAGGAAGCGGCGCTGATTCGCGAGGCCTGCGGCGAGGATTTCTTGATTGTCACGCCGGGCATCCGTCCGGCGGGCAGCGAGACACACGACCAAAGCCGTGTGGCAACGCCTGCCAGTGCCTTGACCGATGGCTCCACCCATTTGGTGGTGGGGCGTCCAATTTATGCCGCTGCTGACCCTAAAGCCGCCGCAGAAGCGATTATTAACGAAATGGAGAACGTAAGATAAGATGACTGAACAGGAAGTAAAAGAATTACTGATTGAAACCGGTGCGATTATGGATGGGCATTTTCTGCTGACCTCCGGCCTGCACAGCCCACATTATGTGGAAAAGTTCAATGTGCTCCAGCAGCCGAAGTACACGGAAAAACTCTGCCAGGCCATGGCCGAAAAATTCAAGGATGCTAATATTGAAACGGTAGTCGGCCCTGTGACTGGCGGCATCCTGCTGGCCCATGAAACCGGCAAGGCCCTGGGCACTCGCGCTATCTTCACCGAACGCGTGGATGGCAAGATGACCTTTCGCCGCGGTTTCACCCTGCATGAAGGTGAACGCTGCCTGATTGTGGAAGACATTGTGACCACTGGCGGCTCCATCAAGGATGTCATCGAAGTGGTCAAGGCCCATGGCGGCATCCCCGTAGCCGTAAGCATGCTCGTAGACCGCAGCGGCGGCAAGGCTGACTTCGGCGACGTTCCCTGCACGGCGCTCCTGCATATGGATGTGGAAACCTACAAGCCGGAGGAATGTCCGCTGTGCAAACAGGGCATTCCAATGACCAAAAGAGGGAGTACGGGAAAGAAAAACGTATAATATTTCAGATGTATAACATTGAGGTGTAAAGGCGCCCGTGGGGGCTGGTAATATTTTCCTTCGCCATAGACAAGCTTGTCAAAAGCTGCGGAAAACATCACCAGCCCCCACGGGCTTACTACGTATTACAATGAAGTGCAAAAGGCGCGCGGTGATTGGTAATACCTTTCCTTCGCCATAGACAAGCTTGTCAAAAGCTGCGGAAAGGCATCACCAGTCACCGCGCTTAGTGCGTATATTACAATGCAGTGCTAAGGCGCCCGGTGGCTGATAATACTTTTCCTCTGCTTAGACAGGCTTGTCAAACGCGACGGAAAAGCATCATCAGCCACCGGGCTTA